>NZ_NGFN01000036.1 GCF_002148965.1 Streptomyces swartbergensis
CGCCCGACGTCCTCGCGTCCGACGACGCCCCCGGGGGCGTCGTCGGACGCGAGGACGTCGGGCGCGAGGACAGAGCCGTACGACTGGGCAGAGACGTACGACTGGACGGACTGGACAGCTCCGTACGAGGTGCCGGCCCCGTACGGTGAGACGACCGCACCCGCCCCCAGGGCGACCACCAGTCCCGTCGCCCGCAGTGCGCGTTGCCATGGAGTCACGTTGGTGACCCCCTCCCGCCGTGCCCGGTAGGGCAAGTTCGGCAAGTTCGGTCAGATCGAGGCAATCAGCCTCACACCGCCCCATTCGTCCGGCACTCGGGGTTCGGCCGACAGGCGGAATCGCCGCACGAGCCGGATTCACCCTTTGGTGAGCAACCTGGGGCCTGACCCGCACGTCTCCTTCCACACGGTGGATCAGCCTCCCGAGGGGGCACCACAGAGGGGAGGTGCAGGCGTGCGAGAGAATGGCGGCATGGAGATGCCGAGGAACGAAAGGTCGCCGGAGAACCCGCAGATCCTGGTCGTGGGCCAGGACGGCATGGCGCTCAGCGGCGGCGGCGGAGACGAGGACTCCCGCGAGACTCCCGTCACGGAACAGGTGGAGCAGCCCGCGAAGGTCATGCGGATCGGCAGCATGATCAAGCAGCTTCTGGAGGAGGTGCGCGCGGCTCCCCTGGACGAGGCCAGCCGGGTCCGGCTCAAGGAGATCCACGCCAGCTCGGTGAAGGAGCTGGAGGACGGTCTGGCGCCCGAGCTGGTCGAGGAGCTGGAGCGGCTCTCCCTGCCCTTCACGGACGAGGCGACCCCGAGCGACGCGGAGCTGCGCATCGCGCAGGCCCAGCTGGTCGGCTGGCTGGAGGGGCTCTTCCACGGGATCCAGACCACGCTGTTCGCCCAGCAGATGGCGGCCCGCGCCCAGCTGGAGCAGATGCGCCGCGCCCTCCCGCCGGGCGTCGGCCAGGAGGGCCTCGACGAGCAGCACCCGGGCGGACGCTCGGCCGGCCGTACGGGCGGGCCGTACCTGTAACGCGTCCGCGTACCGGCCGTGCGAAGGGCCCGGCAGCCGAAGCTGCCGGGCCCTTCGCAGGGGCGGATCAGGCCGGCGGGTTGCCCGTGGAGACGCCGAGCTCGATCTCGGGCATGTCCTCCGGGTCCACGTCGGTGCCGGCGGACGGGAACTGGTTCATGACGGTGCCGTCGCCGTAGGTGTTCTCGTCCATGTTGTTGATCTTCTTTTCCCAGCCGGCCGCCTGGAGACAGGCCTTGACCGAGTCGATGTTCTTGAACTTGAAGTTGGGCATCCGGATCTTCTCGGGGTCGTTGTACGACTCCTGCGGCTCCGTGCACTCCTCGGTCTCGATCGTCTTCGACGGGTCCGGCCCGCGGTAGCCCGGCTTCTTGGCCGCCGCCGAGGCCGAGGCACTCGCACTGCCGCCCCCGCCGCCCTGGTCGTCCTTGCTGCCGCCGCTCATCAGCAGGGCCGCGATCAGGCCGCCGACCGCGACGACGGACACCACGACCGAGCCGATGATCACCGGCTTGTTGCTCTTGCCGCCGCCCGAGGAGCCCGGCACGGTCTGCGGCGCGAGGTTGTACGGCGACGGGGTCGACGGACCCGGCTGCGGGGAGTACGCGCCGGGCGACGGCGTCTGGTAACCGCCCTGCTGCGGGTAGCCGTACGCCGGGGACGGCGCCGCCGAGGCGGGCGTGCCGTACGGGTTCGGGGGCGGAGTCGGCTGGTACGGCGTCTGCACCTGGCCCGAGGGCGCCGGGGTCGCCTGGTCGACCGGCGGGAACACGGCCGAGCCGACGCCCGCGCCGCTCGGGGTCTGCGCACCCGGGACGATGCTCGGCGGGGCGGCCTGGACGGACGCCGCCACGCGCAGGCACTCGTCCCGCATGGCCTCGGCGCTCGGGAAGCGCTCGTTCGGGTTCTTCTTCAGCGCGCGGGCGATCAGCGCGTCCACGGCCGGCGGCAGCGCCCGGTTGACGGAGGACGGAACCGGTGGCTCCTCCTGCACGTGCGCATACGCTATGGCCAGCGGCGAGTCCGCGTCGAACGGCAGCCGCCCGGTGACCAGTTGGAACAGCATGATGCCGACCGAGTACAGGTCGGAGCGGGCGTCCACGCCGCGGCCGAGGGCCTGTTCCGGCGAGAGGTACTGCGGGGTGCCGACGACCATGCCGGTCTGCGTCATCGACGTCACACCGGACTGCATGGCGCGGGCGATGCCGAAGTCCATGACCTTGACCACGCCGCGCTTGGTCATCATCACGTTGCCCGGCTTGATGTCGCGGTGGACCAGGCCCATCTCGTGGCTGATCTCCAGCGCGGCGAGCACGTCACCGGTGATCTTCAGGGCCTTGTCGGCGGGCATCGCGCCCTGCTGCCGCACGTCCTCGTCGAGCACGGAGCCGAGCGGGCGGCCCTCGACGTACTCCATGACGATGTACGGCGTCGTCATGCCGTCGAGGGTGTCCTCGCCGGTGTCGAAGACGGAGACGATGTTGGTGTGCGTGAGCTTGGCCACGGACTGGGCCTCGCGGCGGAACCGCTCGCGGAAGGCCTGTTCCCGACCGAGATCGGTGTGAAGCGTCTTGATCGCGACCTGCCGGTCGAGCACGCTGTCGTACGCGAGGTGCACCGAGGCCATGCCGCCCTGGCCGAGCAGATCACGCAGCTGGTAGCGGCCGTTGGCGAGCGCCCGCCCCGTGTACTGGCCCTGTGCGCCGTCCTGGCTCATGTTCCGTTTCCCCCGTAGCCCTTGAGGCGCCGCCGACTGCCGCTGATCCGTCGCTGACCGCGTTGATCCAAACCGCCATTCCCGGCCAAGTCTGCCCCAGGGCACCGACACGTCAAGCTCGGTGCCCGTTCCGTGACCGTACGCGAAGGAAGCGTCGCGGAAGCGTTACAGGGGACGTGCGGCCGGTGCGCAGAATTTGCACGACAGTACGGAGTGAAGGTTTCATGACGCGTCCGTCCCGTGCCCGCCCTGGTACCCGTCTCGGACCGGCGGCTTGCGCCGAGGCTGTAGCGTGGCCGACGGAGACCGTAACAACACCGCGCGCACCGCGGGCAGAAACGACGGCGAGGACTGATGGCACAGCAGCAGCGCGCTCAGGGCCCGTCCGAACCCGAGGCGACTGGCGGCGGCATGTCGGACGCGCCGGAGTCCTGGGGTAACGGCGGGCTGGTCGGGGACGGCCGGTACCGGCTGACCCACAGACTCGGCCGGGGCGGCATGGCCGAGGTGTTCGCAGCCGAGGACGTCCGCCTCGGGCGCACCGTAGCCGTCAAGCTGCTCCGTTCCGACCTCGCCGAGGACCCGGTGTCCAAGGCGCGCTTCACGCGCGAGGCCCAGTCGGTCGCCGGCCTCAACCACCACGCGATCGTCGCCGTGTACGACTCCGGCGAGGACGTCGTCGGTGGCCAGTCCGTGCCCTACATCGTCATGGAGCTGGTCGAGGGCCGCACGATCCGCGACCTGCTGCTGAACGCCGAGGCGCCGGGCCCCGAGCAGGCCCTGATCATCGTCTCGGGCGTCCTGGAGGCGCTCGCCTATTCGCACCAGCACGGCATCGTGCACCGCGACATCAAGCCGGCCAACGTCATCATCACGCACAACGGCGCCGTGAAGGTGATGGACTTCGGCATCGCCCGCGCCCTGCACGGTGCGCAGTCCACGATGACGCAGACCGGCATGGTCATGGGCACCCCCCAGTACCTGTCCCCCGAGCAGGCGCTCGGCAAGGCCGTCGACCACCGCTCCGACCTGTACGCCACGGGCTGCTTGCTCTACGAACTGCTCTCGCTGCGCCCGCCGTTCACCGGCGAGACCCCGCTGTCGGTGGTCTACCAGCACGTCCAGGACATCCCGACGCCTCCCTCCGAGGCCTCCGACGCCTGCCCGCCCGAGCTCGACGGCCTGGTCATGCGCTCCCTCGCCAAGGAGCCGGACGACCGTTTCCAGACAGCCGAGGAGATGCGCGGGCTGGTCCAGTACGCGCTCCAGATGCTCTACGACCAGGGCGGCCACACCGGCACCTGGAACACCGGCCCGGTCGACATGCACGAGGGCCGGCACACCCCGTCGGGCGGCCTCGCCGGCACGGCCGTGATGGGCCACCCCGGGGACCCCTCCGGCACCGCGCAGATCCCGTCGCCGATCCTGCCCGCCGGCTACGGCGGCGGGGACGACGGCGGCTTCGAGGGCCACGGCAACAAGGGCGGCGGCCGCGGCAAGCTGTGGATCCTCGCCGTGCTCGCGGTGATCGCCGTCGCGGCGGGTGTCGCCCTGGCGCTGCAGAACACCGGCGGCGATACGAAGGGGCCCGGCACCAAGCAGTCGCCGACGACCTCGCAGACGACCGAGAAGAAGACGCCCAGCGAGACGCCGAGCGACGAGGTGACCGACAAGCCGACCGACACGTCCACGGACGACGGCACCGGTACGAGCTCCGGCGGTGGCGAGTGGACACCGTCGTACACCCCGTCGTACACGCCGTCGCAGAGTGCTCCCGAGACGCCCACCGGCCAGCCGACGGGCCAGCCGACCTCGCAGGAGCCGACCGACGAGCCGTCGGACCCGGAGCCCTCGCCCCCGGCCTCGCCGCCGGACGACGACACGGGCGGCGCCGACGCGGGCGGCGCGACCGGTGTCGTCGGAGGCACGGGCGGCGAAGGCGGCGGCTGACAACCAGAAAAAAGGCATGATCCACGCGCGCGTGGGGCCCGGAGACGGGGCCCACGCGCGCTGCCGTTGAGGCACGCCGACAAAAGAACTCTTCCCGTGACCTGGGTCACCGGGTTAACGTGCGGTTGCTCCGGCCTCCTGCAAGGCTGTGACCAGGGCCCCTTCCACGCCTTCCCGATTTACTTGGATATCCAAGCAAAATCCCAGGTCAGAGGGGGTTTCACAGAAATGTGATGCACTGGGTAACGTGCCTTCTGCAGGGCGCTCGCCGGGGCACCTGTCCCGCCTGTTCCCGGTCGAGTGGCACCCACCCCGTGCCCGGTGGTCGGAACAGGTGAGCCGCACTGGCCTACCGGCAACCCCGGGGGCCGGACCGACGGAGGAGCACACGTGACCGTGGAGAGCACTGCCGCGCGCACACCGCGACGCAGCGCCGGAAGCAAGGCCGGCGCCACCGGCACCAAGCGCACCACCCGCACGACCGCCAAGAAGGACGCCGGCACCGAGCCCCAGCTCGTGCAGCTGCTGACGCCCGAAGGCAAGCGCGTGAAGAACGCCGAGTACGACAAGTACGTCGCCGGTGTCACCCCGGACGAGCTCCGCGGCCTGTACCGCGACATGGTGCTCACCCGCCGCTTCGACGCCGAGGCGACCTCCCTCCAGCGCCAGGGCGAGCTGGGCCTGTGGGCCTCGCTGCTCGGCCAGGAGGCCGCCCAGATCGGCTCCGGCCGGGCCCTGCGCGACGACGACTACGTCTTCCCCACCTACCGGGAGCACGGCGTCGCCTGGTGCCGCGGCGTGGACCCGACCAACCTGCTCGGGATGTTCCGCGGCGTGAACAACGGCGGCTGGGATCCCAACGGCAACAACTTCCAGCTCTACACGATCGTCATCGGCTCCCAGACGCTGCACGCCACCGGCTACGCCATGGGCATCGCCAAGGACGGCGCGGACAGCGCGGTGATCGCCTACTTCGGCGACGGCGCCTCCAGCCAGGGCGACGTGGCCGAATCGTTCACCTTCTCCGCGGTCTACAACGCCCCCGTCGTGTTCTTCTGCCAGAACAACCAGTGGGCCATCTCCGAGCCGACCGAGAAGCAGTCCCGCGTCCCGATCTACCAGCGCGCGCAGGGCTTCGGCTTCCCGGGCGTCCGCGTGGACGGCAACGACGTGCTCGGCTGCCTCGCGGTCACCCGGTGGGCCCTGGAGCGGGCCCGCGCCGGCGAGGGCCCGACCCTCGTCGAGGCGTTCACCTACCGCATGGGCGCCCACACCACCTCCGACGACCCGACCCGCTACCGGGGCGACGAGGAGCGCCAGGCCTGGGAGGCCAAGGACCCGATCCTGCGCCTTCGCCGCTATCTGGAGGCCTCAAACCACGCGGACGAGGGATTCTTCGCGGAACTGGAGGCCGAGTCCGAGGCGTTGGGCAAACGAGTGCGCGAGGCGGTCCGTGCCATGCCGGACCCGGACCACTTCGCCATCTTCGAGAACGTCTACGCGGACGGACACGCGCTCGTCGACGAGGAGCGCGCCCAGTTCGCCGCGTACCAGGCGTCGTTCGCCGACGAGGGGGGTAACTGAGATGGCCGACAAGATGGCTCTGGCCAAGGCGATCAACGAGTCGCTGCGCCGCGCCCTGGATTCCGACCCCAAGGTCCTGATCATGGGCGAGGACGTCGGCAAGCTCGGCGGCGTCTTCCGCGTGACGGACGGCCTCCAGAAGGACTTCGGCGAGAGCCGCGTCATCGACACCCCGCTGGCCGAGTCGGGCATCGTCGGGACGGCGATCGGCCTCGCCCTGCGCGGCTACCGCCCGGTCGTGGAGATCCAGTTCGACGGCTTCGTCTTCCCGGCCTACGACCAGATCGTCACGCAGCTCGCCAAGATGCACGCCCGCTCGCTGGGCAAGGTCAAGCTCCCGGTCGTCGTCCGCATCCCCTACGGCGGCGGCATCGGCGCGGTGGAGCACCACTCTGAGTCCCCCGAGTCGCTGTTCGCGCACGTGGCGGGCCTGAAGATCGTCAGCCCCTCGAACCCGTCGGACGCCTACTGGATGATGCAGCAGGCCATCCAGAGCGACGACCCGGTGATCTTCTTCGAGCCCAAGCGCCGCTACTGGGACAAGGGCGAGGTCAACACGGAGGCGATCCCGGGGCCGCTGCACAAGGCCCAGGTGGTCCGCGAGGGTGCCGACCTGACCCTCGCCGCCTACGGCCCGATGGTGAAGCTCTGCCAGGAGGTCGCCGACGCGGCCGCCGAGGAGGGCAGGAACCTGGAGGTCCTCGACCTGCGCTCGGTCTCCCCGATCGACTTCGACTCGATCCAGGCGTCGGTGGAGAAGACGCGCCGCCTGGTCGTCGTCCACGAGGCACCGGTGTTCTTCGGCTCGGGCGCGGAGATCGCCGCGCGGGTCACGGAGCGCTGCTTCTACCACCTGGAGGCCCCGGTGCTCCGGGTCGGCGGCTACCACGCGCCGTACCCGCCGGCCCGCCTGGAGGAGGAGTACCTGCCGAACCTGGACCGGGTGCTGGATGCCGTCGACCGCTCGCTGGCGTACTGAGGAGAGGGTCGTGACGACGATGACGGAAGCGTCCGTGCGCGAGTTCAAGATGCCCGACGTGGGCGAGGGACTCACCGAGGCCGAGATCCTCAAGTGGTACGTCCAGCCCGGCGACACGGTGACGGACGGCCAGGTGGTGTGCGAGGTCGAGACGGCGAAGGCGGCCGTCGAGCTGCCCATCCCGTACGACGGCGTGGTCCGGGAACTGCGCTTCCCGGAGGGCACGACGGTCGACGTGGGCACGGCGATCATCGCCGTGGACGTGAGCGGAGGAGCCGCGCCCGCGCCCGCAGCCGAGCAGCCCGCGGTGCAGCAGCCCGCGGTGCCCCAGCCCGCGGAGGAGCCGAAGGCGGAGGGCTCCGGCCGCCAGCCGGTCCTGGTCGGCTACGGGGTGGCGACGTCCTCCACCCGCCGCCGCCCGCGCAAGGGCCCCGAGGTCCCGGTCCAGCAGGCCTCGACGGCGATCCAGACCGAGCTGAACGGCCACGGGGCGGCGGCCCCGACCGCCCCCGCCGTCAAGGAACGCCCCCTCGCCAAGCCACCGGTCCGCAAGCTGGCCAAGGACCTGGGCGTCGATCTGACGACGGTCGTCCCGACCGGCCCGGACGGCATCATCACCCGCGAGGACGTGCACGCGGCGGTGGCCCGGACGCAGGCGCCGCAGCAGGAGGCCCCCGTGGCCGCCGCCCCGGCACCCGCGCAGACGGCGGTGTCGTACGACACCGCCCGCGAGACCCGAATCCCGGTCAAGGGCGTCCGCAAGGCGACGGCGGCGGCGATGGTCGGCTCGGCGTTCACCGCGCCGCATGTGACGGAGTTCGTGACCGTCGACGTGACGCGCACGATGAAGCTGGTCGAGGAGCTGAAGGAGGACAAGGAGTTCGCGGGGCTGCGCGTGAACCCCCTCCTGCTGATCGCCAAGGCGCTGCTCGTCGCGATCAAGCGGAACCCGGACATCAACGCGTCCTGGGACGAGGCCGCCCAGGAGATCGTGGTCAAGCACTACGTGAACCTGGGCATCGCGGCCGCGACCCCGCGTGGCCTGATCGTGCCGAACATCAAGGACGCCCACGCCAAGACGCTGCCGCAGCTGGCCGAGTCGCTGGGCGAGCTGGTGTCGACCGCCAGGGAGGGCAAGACGTCCCCGGCGGCCATGCAGGGCGGCACGGTGACGATCACCAACGTCGGCGTCTTCGGCGTCGACACGGGCACGCCGATCCTCAACCCCGGCGAGTCCGCGATCCTCGCGGTCGGTGCGATCAAGCTCCAGCCGTGGGTCCACAAGGGCAAGGTGAAGCCCCGTCAGGTCACCACGCTGGCCCTGTCGTTCGACCACCGCCTGGTCGACGGCGAGCTGGGCTCGAAGGTCCTGGCGGACGTGGCGGCGATCCTCGAACAGCCGAAGCGGCTGATCACCTGGGCGTGAGCCGACCGCGGCGGCCCCCTGCCCACGGGCGGGGGGCCGCCGCCGTCCGCCCGGAGGGCGAACCAGAGGTACGCGGGTGAACCAGAGGTACGCCGAAGAGCACAACAAGCTCCTGAGACCCGCCCAAGTACCCCACAGTAAGCGGTTTAGCCGGACATACGATCACTCTTCATGCGCGACCCCATGGTGCTCAGGGCCCAGAGATTCGTGAACTCCGTCTGCGGCAGCCGTATCGGCACGACCGTGGAGGAAACCGGCGAGACCGACTGGGCGACCCTGTACGCCCTGACCCGTGCCCTCCAGTACGAGCTGGGCATCACGGCACTGTCCGACAACTTCGGCCCCACCACACTCTCCACGCTGACCGCCAAGTACCCCGAGCTGAACGCGGACAGCGTCCCCTCCCCCGACTTCTGCCGCATCATCCAGTCCGGCCTGTACTGCAAGGGCTACGACGGCGGCGACCTGGACGGCACGTACGGCGAGCGGGTCCAGGCCGCCGTCACGAAGCTCAAGACGGACATGGGCCTCGAACAGGCCTTCCCCGGCGCCGATCTGACACCGAAGGCGTTCAAGGCGCTGCTGACGATGGACGCGTACGTCCTCGCCCCCTCCGGCACCCGGCAGGTCCGCGAGGTGCAGCGGTGGCTCAACGGGCGTTACCTGAACCGGCAGGACTTCTTCGTCCTCGCCTGCGACGGGCGCGTGTCCCGGGACCTGGCCCGGGCGCTGGTCTTCGCCGTGCAGTACGAACTCGGCATGGCCGACGGCACCGCCAACGGCAACTTCGGGCCCGGCACCCAGTCGGCCCTGAAGTCGCACCCCGTGCGGCAGGGCGACAAGGGCGTCCACGTCCAGCTGTTCTCCGCCGGGATGGTCGTGAACCGGCGGCCCGTCGCCCTCACCGACACCTTCGACTCCTACCTCGCCGCGGCGGTCCGGGCCTTCCAGACCTTCGTCGCTCTCCCGGCCACGGGCGAGGGCGACTTCCCCACCTTCGCCTCGCTCCTGGCGTCCTACGGGGACCAGTCGCGCCAGGGCAAGGCCTGCGACACCGTCTCCAAGGTCACCCCGGCACGCGCGGCCGCCCTCAAGGCCGCCGGGATCACGTACGTCGGCCGCTATCTCACCAACCCGAGCGCCACGTCCCTGCCGGAGAAGGCCATCCAGCCGGGCGAGTTGCAGGTCTTCGCCCAGCAGGGCCTGCGCTGCTTCCCGATCTACCAGACCGTCAACAACGACGCCTCGGACTTCGACTACGTCGCCGGGCGCACGGCCGGGTACGCGGCGGTCAACGCCGCCCTCGACCACGGCTTCAAGAGGGGCACCCGGATCTTCTTCGCCGTCGACTTCGACGCGATCGACGCCGAGATCACCGCGAACGTCCTGCCCCACTTCAAGGGCGTCAAGGAGGCGATGGCGGACTCCGGCCACCCGTACGAGATCGGGGTCTACGGCTCCCGCAACGTCTGCGCGCAGGTCGGCGCCGCCGGCTGGTCGACGGCGAGCTTCGTGGCCGACATGTCCCCGGGCTTCGACGGCAACGCCGGGCGCCCGCTGCCGAAGGACTGGGCCTACGACCAGTTCGTCATCCGCACCCTCGGCTCGGGCGACGGGCAGCTGGAGGTCGACGTCGACATCGCCTCGGGCCGTGACACCGGGCAGGGCTCGTTCAACCGGCCGCGGCCCGCCGTCCCGGACGTCGCCCTCGACGAACGCCAGGTGCCGGCGCTGCGGGCCGACCTCGCGCGCTACATGCGGTCGATCGGACGCCCGGACCTGGGCGGCGTCGGCAGTGACGCCGGGCTCTACGCCAACGCCCAGGCGGTGGAGGCGATCCAGGACCAGGACGGGCTGATCACCGAGCTGTCGAACACGTACCAGATGCGCAAGGCGCTGATCCAGACGGCCGTCTACTGGGCCATGCGCGACTACAGCCTCGCCGACCAGGCCACCGACCAGCAGGTCGCCGACCACCACCTCACGGGCTCCGGCCCGGTCAGGGACTCGCACACCGGCATCGGGCAGATCAGCGCCTCCGACGCCATCCAGGCCTGGAACCACTGCATCGGCTGGGGCTTCATCACCGGCGACCGCCGCGACCCGGCCAAGGACGCCGATCTCTGGTCCGTGTGGCAGCGGCTGAGCAAGGACAACGCCTTCAGCGTGCGCACCGCGGCCCTGGTCCATCTGTGGGGCACACGGGGCAGGCCCGGCGGCCAACTGCCCCCCGGCGACCGCGTCACCACCCCGCGGTCCATGCGCCTGGACCTCGCCGAGTTCGAGATCACCGAGCTGCTGCGCCGCTACCGGGCCTGGGACCCCGACGTGGAGGCGCAGACGCACCAGAGCCTGGCCGTCTACCAGATCTTCGAGAAGTACAACAGCATCGCCCGCAACGCCTGAATCGCCGGAATGAGAGCCCGTTGAACCTCAACCTCCCCAGGATCCCCCGCAGAGGGCCGCGCCCGGGCGCCGCGCACCGCCGTGGTCTGTCCCGCCGCGCCCTGCTCGGCCGTGTCGCCGCCGTCGGCGGTGCCGTGGGTGTCGCCGCCCTGCCCGTCTCGCACTTCCTGTCCCAGGCGTACGCCGACGCGCGCAACCCCATACCGGGCCGTGTACGGGACGCCCTGCGCAGCGCGCAGGACCGGACCCGGCGCGTGCTGGCCGGTTCGCGCTCCCACAACGGCTGGGAGATGGAGAACGTCGCGGACGACGGCGGCACCGTCTACACCCGTCCCGTGCCCGGCACCCCGCTCACGGGCATCGCGGTCCGCATGGGCGACGTGGAGACGGTCCTCGTCCACCTGGTGCGCCGGTTCCACTACGAGGTCGACAGGCTGCGCCGGGGCGACGTCGTCGGCTGGCACGACCCGTCCGGTGTCGGCAAGGGCCGCCCGGAGTCCAACCTGGCGTCCGGCACGGCGGTGCGGATCCGGCCGGGCTTCTACCCGCGCGGCGCCCGGGGCGGCTTCTTCCCGCAGCAGGAGGTCGTGATCCGCGACATCCTCGCCGAGCTCGATGGCGTCGTCCGCTGGGGCGGCGACGACCCCACGCCCGACGAGTCGCTGTTCTCCATCGACGTACGGCCCGGCGACCAGCGGCTGGCCGAGGTCGCGGCGCGGATCCGCGGCTGGCAGCTGGAGCCGGGAGCCGGTGCGGGCGCCCCCGTGAACGTACTGGCGGGCAGCCGGCGCAAGGCGGCCCGGGCGCTGGAGCGCCGTCAGCGCACCGCCGCGTGACGAGCGAAAGGGGGGCTCACCGCCATCGGCGGTGAGCCCCCCTTCGTGGTGCCCGTCCAGCTTCCGCTACTTCGCGAAGCCGTAGTTCATCAGCTTCGTCGCGTCCGACTTCCGCGCGGTCGCGTCGGTCGAGGCGAGGACCGTGCCGATGACCGTCTTGCCGTTCCGGGTGGCGGCGAAGACCAGGCAGTACTTGGCCTCCGGGCCGGAACCGGTCTTAACGCCGATCGCGCCGGAGTAGCTCGACAGCAGCGGGTTGGTGTTCTCCCACGGCGCCATCGTCCGCGTGCCGCCGGACTTCGTGGTCGTCTTGGCCGTGTACTTCTTCGTCTTGACGACCGTGCGGAACGTGGAGTTCTTCATGGCGCTGCTGGCGATCTTCGTCAGGTCGCGCGGCGTGGAGTAGTTGGCGCCCTTGCCGATGCCGTCGAACGAGTCGAAGTGGGTGTTCTTCAGACCCAGGTCCTTGGCGGTGGTGTTCATCTTGCCGATGAACGACTTCACGCGCGCCGCCCGCGTCGAGCCCGAGCCGAACTTGTCGGCGAGCGCGTACGCCGCGTCGCAGCCGGACGGCAGCATCAGCCCGTACAGCAGCTGGCGGACGGTGACCTTGTCGCCGACGATCAGCTTGGCGTTCGACGCCCAGTTGTTGTCGACGATGTAGTCGCTGTACGCCTTCTGGATCGTGACCTTGCTGTCCAGGTTGAGCTTCGGCTGCTTCAGCACCACCAGGGCCGTCATGATCTTGGTGGTCGAGCCGGTGGAGCGGCGGGTGTCGGCCGCCTTGGTGTAGAGCGACTTGCCGGTCGCGTTGTTCATCACGTAGCCGCCCTTGGCGGCGATCGAGGGCGCCGTGGCGGCCTGCGCCGGCGCGGCGGTGAGGGCTCCGGTCGCGAGCATGGCGCCGGTGGTCACGGCGGCGGCCACGGCTCTGCGGAGACGGGTGCCCTGAATGGCGGTTATCAAGTGAAGTACCCCGATTGCGTCGTATGCCCCAACGGTGCGGCCGAGTTGAGGACGAGGGGAAGGGGGCCGCACGTGTCTGACTCGTAACTAGCACACGTGGTTGTGTCGTTGCCGAGCGGGACCCCCACTTTGCCACGGATGTGTGACATTCGAGTCCGCATACTGGACGAATGCATCCATGCGTCCCTGTTGTATCTATGCTGTCGGCATGACCCTGGCCGTGAAGCAACCTCCCGCCGCCGACCGCGTCTACACCCACGTCAAGCAGGGCGTGCTGGAGCGCCGTTACGAGGGCGGGACCCTCCTCACCGAGGGCGAGCTCGCGGAGGCCGTAGGGGTCTCGCGCACGCCGGTGCGCGAGGCGCTGCTCCGGCTGGAGGCCGAAGGGCTGATCCGGCTCTACCCGAAGAAGGGCGCCCTCGTCCTGCCGGTCTCCGCGCAGGAGATCGCCGACGTCGTCGAGACCCGGCTGCTCGTCGAGGAGCACGCGGCGCGCAAGGCCGTGCCCGCGCCCGCCGGGCTCATCGAGCGCCTGGAGGAGCTGCTGGCCCGGCAGAAGAAGCAGGCCGCCGCCGGAGACCTCGCGGGGGCCGCCGTCACCGACCGCTGCTTCCACGCCGAGATCGTCCGCAGCGGCGGCAACGAGATCCTCTCCCGGCTCTACGACCAGCTGCGCGACCGCCAGCTGCGGATGGGCGTCGCCGTCATGCACTCCCACCCCGACCGGATCGCCAAGACCCTCGCCGAGCACGAGGAGATCCTCGACGCGCTGCGCGCCGGGGACGCCGAGGCGGCTGTCGGGGTCGTCCACCGGCACGTCGGCTGGTTCTCGCACCTGGCCCGGGGGGAGGTCCGATGAGCGCCACCGCGCTGCCGGGCGATCCCCCGGGCGGCCGGCGTGCGCTGGCCGTCTGGGGCATCGGCGTATCGGTCTACTTCGTCGCGGTCATCTTCCGCACGTCCCTGGGCGTCGCCGGTCTCGACGCAGCCGACCGCTTCCACGTCAACGCCTCCGCGCTCTCCACCTTCTCCATCCTCCAGCTGCTGGTCTACGCGGGCATGCAGATACCCGTCGGCCTGCTCGTCGACCGGCTCGGCACCAAGAAGGTGCTGGCGCTCGGCGCGGTGCTGTTCACGGCCGGGCAGCTCGGCTTCGCGTTCTCCCCGTCGTACGGCACGGCGCTCGCCTCCCGGGCGCTGCTCGGCTGCGGTGACGCGCTGACGTTCATCAGCGTGCTGCGCCTGGGCAGCCGGTGGTTCCCGGCCCGGCGCGGGCCGCTCGTCGCCCAGTTCGCGGGGCTGGTGGGCATGGCGGGCAACCTCGTCTCCACGCTCGTCCTGGCCCGGCTGCTGCACGGCGTCGGCTGGACGGCGGCCTTCGCGGGCAGCGCGGCCGCCGGGGCCGTGGTCTTCGTCCTGGTGCTGCTGTTCCTGAAGGACCACCCGGAGGGCCACGAGCCCGAGCCGCTCCCGCACCAGGGCGCGGCCTACGTACGGCGGCAGATCGCCGCCGCCTGGCGGGAGCCGGGGACGCGACTCGGTCTGTGGGTGCACTTCACGACCCAGTTCCCGGCGATGGTGTTCCTGCTGCTGTGGGGCCTGCCGTTCCTCGTCGAGGCGCAGGGACTGTCCCGGGCCACGGCCGGCGAGCTCCTCACGCTGGTCGTGCTGTCGAACATGGTCGTCGGCTTGGTCTACGGGCAGATCGTCGCCCGGCACCACGGGGCGCGGCTGCCGCTCGCACTCGGCACGGTCGGGACGACGGCGGCCCTGTGGGCGGCGACGCTGGCCTACCCCGGCCCGCACGCCCCGATGTGGCTGCTGATCGTGCTGTGCACGGTCCTCGGGGCATGCGGGCCCGCCTCGATGCTCGGCTTCGACTTCGCCCGCCCGGCGAACCCGCCCGAGCGGCAGGGCACGGCCTCCGGCATCACCAACATGGGCGGCTTCGTGGCCTCCATGACCACGCTGTTCGCGGTCGGCGTGCTGCTCGACGCCACCGGCGACGACTACACCGTGGCCTTCTCGGTCGTGTTCGTCCTCCAGGCGTTCGGGGTCGCGCAGATCCTGCGGCTGCGCAAGCAGGCGGCCCGGCGCGAGCGTGAGCGGCTGGTGGCGAGCCGGGTGGAGACGGTGCACGTACCGGCGTAGATGGCTACCGGGCCGCCACTGGTACGAGGGTGAGGTACGCGAGCCCGAGAATGCCGCGGTAGGTGAGCCAGGCGGCTCGGTGCCGGTCGGCGCGCTGCCGGGTCTCCTCGGCCAGGGGGTGGTCGGGGTGCCGGGCGAGCCACACCTCGGTGTCCGCCAGGTACCCGGACTCGAACTCCTCCCATTCGTCGAGGCTCGCGGTTTCCGTCCACTCCGGCCGGAACCCGGCCTCGACGGTCAGGTCGACGAGGGTCGCGAGGCCGGGGTGGTCGGTGACGGCGGCGTCCGGCCACATGCGGGACAGTTCGGCGGGAGTCGGGGTGCGCTGCCAGAACCCTTCGCCGAGCAGGACGCGACCGTGGTCGGAGACGAGGCGGCGCAGTTCGGCGAGGGCTTGGGGGAGTTGGTCGCCGAGGGCCTGGCTCGCGCCGACGCACAGGACGAGGTCGGCGGGGCCGTGGGGGGTTCCGGTGGCGGACTCCTCCAGGAAACGGACTCGGTCCGCGAGGCCTCGTGCCTCGGCGGCTTGTCGGCCGCGGGCCAGGTCCTCGGCGTTGAGGTCGATGCCGGTGCCGGTTGCCTTCGGGGTGGCGGTGAGGATGCGGAGCATGAGCTCGCCCCAGCCGCAGCCGATGTCGAGGACGGTTGTGGGGGTGTTGCCGGCCAGGCGCGTCACGAGCTGGTCGGCCCGTGCTTCGGACAGGGGGCCGTGGAAGCTGAGGCGGGTGTGGCGGGGCGGGGTTGTCATGTCCAGGGACGGTATGTGGGGTGGGACGTTTTCGGCATGCGGTTTTGCGGCCCTGTCCGTCGGTGCTGAGGCCGGGTGGGTACGCAGCTCGGCGCGGCGAGGTGCCGCTGCGCCCACCCGTGCCGCCTGGGGGTCCCCCTGCTCGAAGAGCTTGGGGGAGGCACGACTGCCCGCAGCTCAGCGGATCGGCTCTACTTCGTCACCGTGAAGTTCCTCAGGATCGCCGCCGTCAGGTCCGGGTCGCCCTCCGTCTTCAACCTGTCCGTCACCGACTCCGGCGTCACGCGGCCGCAGGCCAGGCGTACGTACGTCTCCCAGTCGAGGGTGAGCGTGGCGGCGGGACCGAGGGCGGGGGCCGTTTCCAGCGTGCCGCGGCCCTGGATGTCGACGCGGATCGTGCGCAGGAACTCGATGGGACCGTGGACGTCGAAGACGACGGCCGAGCTGCGCGGTGCCTGCGCGTCCTCGGCGACCACGCGCGGGAGTTCGCCGAGCAGCACGTCACGGGCGACGTGCGCGCCCGGGGAGTCGAGGTTGCCCGGCCGGCCGAGGGCCGTGCGCAGGTCCTGCTCGTGCACCCACACGTCGAAGGCGTGCCGGCGCATGGACTCCTCGAGGGTCAGTTCCGTGCCGAGCGGGCCGCGCACCTTCGTGCCCGGGTCACGCGAGTCGTTGCGCAGCTGGCGGTTGCGGCGGATGATCACGTACTCCAGCTCGGAGGTCATCTCCGGTGCCGTGTGGTGACGGCGGACGTCGACCTGCATCTCCATGTAGCGCTGGTGGTCGTTCGTCACGTGGAAGAGGTCGCGCGGCAGCGAGTGGATGGGGCGCGGGTCGCCCAGCATCTCGCAGTCCAGGCCGATGACATGGGAGACCACGTCCCGCACCGACCACCCGGGGCACGGCGTCCGCCGGTTCCACTCGGCCTCCGCGAGCGGCTGGAGCAGCTCGGATATCGCTTCGATGGAGTGGGTCCAGGCGTCGGCGTAGGGCTGGAGGGTGGGATGCAGACTCACGGAACGGGACCCCTCGGCGGTCGGTGCACGGGCAGGTGGTGGCGGCGTTGCCAGTGGGAGGTGGCGGCTGTCGGCGGGTGTCTTGGCAGCTAAGTTACGCTGCTGTGAGGCACCCCGGCAGTGCTTTCGTGTGACGATCGTAGGCCCGTGGGGAAGCCCTTGTTGGACGGGCCGAATGCCAGGACGGTGGTAGTGTGCGCGCCTCTGTGATCCAGATCGCCGTAGACGAGGGCGAATCGGTCGAATCACGCCGTCGGCGGGTGGCCTCGATGGTCCGGGACCAGGCCGGGGCCGATCTCGTCGTCCTGCCGGAGCTGTGGACCACGGGCGCCTTCGCCTACGAGGTGTTCGGGCAGGAGGCCGAGCCGCTCGAAGGGCCGACGTACGAGGCGATGGCGAAGGCCGCGAGCGACGCCGGTGTGTGGCTGCACGCGGGCTCGATCCCGGAGCGGGATCCTGACGGGCCGCTCTACAACACCTCCCTGGTCTTCTCCCCTGCCGGCGACCTCGCCGCCGTCTATCGCAAGATCCACCGCTTCGGCTTCGACAAGGGCGAGGCCGTGCTGATGGGCGCGGGTGCCGAGCTGGTGACGGTTCGTCTGCCGGCGACCACCCTGGGCCTCGGCACCTGTTACGACCTCCGCTTCCCCGAACTCTTCCGCGGTCTCGTCGACGCCGGTGCCGAGACGCTCGTGGTCCCGGCGGGCTGGCCGGAGCGCCGCCGGTCCCACTGGACGCTGCTGGCTCAGGCGCGGGCGGTCGAGAACCAGTCGTTCGTCATCGCGTGCGGAACGGCCGGGACGCACGCCGGAGTTCCCCAGGCCGGTCACTCGATCGTGGTCGACCCGTGGGGCGAGGTGCTGGCCGAGGCGGGCGCCGAGGAGGAGGTTCTCACGGTGGACTTCGACCCCGGGAAGGTCGCCACCACCCGTGAGCAGTTCCCGGCGCTGAAGGACCGGGTGCTGGGGCTCCAGCCTCCTCGCAGGCCCTGAGGACGCGCCCTCAGTCCTCCCGCTCCTTCTCCGCCAGGTGGATCACACACACCGCCACCGCGATCAGCAGCGCGGGATCCGCGTCCTCGCGGACGACCTCGACGCCATAGGTGTCCCGTACGGTCAGCCACCGCCGGGAGACCACAGCCAGCAGCTCCCCGTCGTACTCGACGGCGAACTCCCGGTCGAGGATCTTGCCGCTGACGTCCAGCTCGCTGCCGTCGGCCAGGGACACCCGGTAGTGGTTGCGCAGCAGGGACAGCCGTTTGCGGCGGATCGTCGCCAGCGGCTCGCCACCTCGCTGGAGCACCATCGTGTCGCGCAGGGCGAGCATCTTCTGGTGGATGTCGACCAGGACGCGCCCCTGGGTGTCCTTCAGCTCCCAGGTGTCCCGCAGGCGCAGGGCCTTGCCGTCGACGAGGAACACCTTGGAGCCGCGGTCGTCCTCGATCCAGTAGTCGTCGCCGAAGCCGAGGAGCCGGTCGTACACGAGGAATCTCATGACACCAGGGCTTCCCCGGCGCCCGCTCCGAAACGCCGTCGATAGGCCGACGGGCTGAGCCCGGTCACCCGCCGCAGCCGGTTCCGCAGGTTGGCGGCCGTGCCGAGGCCGCTGCGGGCCGCCACCACGTCCAGCCGTTCCTCGCCCCGTTCGATCAGCCGGCAGGCCAGCGCCACGCGCTCGCCGGTCAGCCATGCGAGCGGCGTCGTGCCGAGCTGGGCGCGGAAGCGCCGGTGGAGCGTGGCGGGGCTGACACGCGCGCGTGCGGCCAGGTCCGCCACCGTCAGCGGCTCGCCCAGCCGCTCCTGCGCCCATTCCAGCAGGGGTGCCAGGGACTCGTCCCGCACGTCCGGCACCGGCCGCTCCACGAACTGCCGCTGCCCGCCGTCCCGGTGCGAGGCGAACACCAGCCGCCGGGAGACGTGGTTGGCGATCTCGGCGCCGTGGTCCCGGCGCCAGACGTGCAGCCCGAGATCGAGCGCGGCGGCGCTGCCGGCGGCGGTGAGAAGGTCGCCGTCGTCCACGAACAGCACGTCCGGCTCCAGCAGCACCTTCGGGTGCAGCCGGTGGAAGGAGTCCGCCCAGCGCCAGTGGGTCGCCGCCCGCCGCCCGTCCAGCAGTCCGGCCTCGGCGAGGGCGAAGGTGCCGGTGCAGAAGCTCATGACCCGGGCGCCACGCGCGTGTGTGCGCCGGATGGCGTCGAGCACGGCAGGGCCGCGCGGTAGGACGTTGTCCGGCCGGCCGGGCACGACCAGCGTGTCCGCCCGGTCCACGGCGTCCAGGCCCAAGGCGCCCGTGAGCGTGAAGAAGCCGTGGTTCATCCGGATCTCCGGCGCGGGCGTGCAGAGCGTCACCTCGTACAACGGCCCCGGCAGCCCCAGCTCGGGCCGTGGCAGTCCGAACAGTTCGGTGGCCACCCCGACCTCGAAGGGATTGGTGCCCTCGTCGACGATCACGGCGACCTGGTGCGGGCGGTGCGAGGATCCTTGCGGCATGTGCGATTTCTAGCACTCGTGCGAGACGCACGGCACCCCAGAAGATTCCCTCATGACCCAGGAACCCGTCTCCCTCGCCCATGCCCTGGCCTCCTTCTCGGAGCAGTGGAGCCCGCGCATCGTCACCGCCGTCAACGACTACGACGTCCGTATCGCCAAGGTCGAGGGCGAGCACGTCTGGCACGTTCACGACCACACCGACGAGTTCTTCCTCGTCCTCGACGGCGAACTCCACATCGGACTGCGGGAACCGGCCGGTGAGCGCACGGTCGTGCTCCCCAAGGGCAGCGTCTTCACCGTCCCGCGCGGCACCGAGCACAAGCCCTACGCGCCCGTCCCGACCGCGATCCTCCTGTTCGAACCCACCGGCACCCTCACGGTCGGCGACCGCCACGACGACGTGCCCGAGCACGTGGACGCGACGACCGGCCACGCGCTGGACCGGCTGTCAGTGCCGGATGACACCCTGGACGCATGAACCACTCCGCACCCCGACGGGCCCGTGTCCGCGCCCCCGAGCTGACCGGCAAGGGCGGCTGGCTGAACACGGGCGGGCAGCAGTACACGCTCGCCGACCTGCGTGGACGCATCGTCATCCTCGATTTCTGGACGTTCTGCTGCATCAACTGCCTGCATGTTCTGGACGAGCTGCGCGAGTTGGAGGAGAAGCACCGGGACACGGTCGTGGTCATCGGGGTGCACTCGCCGAAGTTCGTGCACGAGGCCGAGCACCGGGCGGTGGTGGACGCCGTCGAGCGGTACGGCGTGGAGCACCCGGTGCTCGACGACCCGGAGCTGGCCACGTGGAAGCAGTACGCCGTGCGGGCCTGGCCGACGCTCGTCGTGATCGACCCCGAGGGGTACGTCGTCGCCCAGCACGCCGGCGAGGGGCATGCGCACGCCATCGAGCGGCTGGTCGCGGAGCTGGAGACCGAGCACGAGGCCAAGGGGACGCTGCGGCGAGGGGACGGGCCGTACGTGGCGCCGGAGCCGGAGCCGACGGTGCTGCGGTTCCCGGGGAAGGCGCTGCTGCTGCCGTCCGGGAACTTCCTGGTCAGCGACACCACCCGGCATCAGCTGGTGGAACTCGCGGAGGACGGGGAGAGCGTGGTGCGGAGGATCGGTTCCGGTGCGCGCGGGTTCGCCGACGGACCGGCGGACACGGCCACCTTCAACGAGCCGCAGGGGCTCGCCCTGCTCGACGACGGGTCCGTGGTCGTCGCCGACGCCGTCAACCACGCCCTGCGGCGGCTGGAACTCACCACCGGCGAGGTGACCACCCTCGCCGGCACGGGCCGGCAGTGGTGGCAGGGCTCACCCACCTCGGGCCCGGCCCGCGAGGTCGACCTCTCGTCCCCGTGGGACGTCGCCCTGTGGCAGGGCAAGGTCTGGATCGCCATGGCCGGCGTCCACCAGCTGTGGGCGTACGACCCGGCCGAGGGCACGGTCGCGGTCGCGGCCGGGACGACGAACGAGGGGCTGGTGGACGGCCCGGGGGCCGAGGCCTGGTTCGCGCAGCCGTCGGGGCTTGCCGCGACACCGGAGAGGCTCTGGCTCGCCGACTCCGAGACCTCCGCCCTGCGCTGGGTGGATCCGGACGGCTCCGTCCACACCGCCGTCGGCACCGGCCTGTTCGACTTCGGCCACCGGGACGGCGCCGCCGAACAGGCCCTGCTCCAGCACCCGCTGGGCGTCACGGCCCTGCCGGACGGCTCGGTCGCGGTCAGCGACACCTACAACCACGCCCTGCGGCGCTACGACCCCGCGACCGGCGAGGTCACCACCCTGGCCACGGACCTGCGCGAGCCCAGTGACGCGGTGCTCGCCGGCCACGACATCGTGGTCGTGGAGTCGGCCCACCACCGGCTGACCCGGCTGCGGCTGCCGGAGGAGGCGGTGAAGGTGCCCGAGGTCGCCCACCGTACGCAGCGGGAGGCCACCGAAGTCGCCCCCGGGCGGCTCCGGTTGGACGTGGTCTTCCAGGCCCCGGCGGGCCAGAAGCTGGACACCAGGTACGGCCCCTCCACCCGCCTGCTCGTCTCCTCCACCCCGCCGGAGCTGCTGATCGACGGCGAGGGCGCGGGAACCGAGCTGTCCCGCGCCCTCGAACTCGACCCCTCCGTGCCGGAGGGTGTGCTGCACGTCTCCGCGATGGCCGCCTCCTGCGACGACGACCCCGACAACGAGTACCCGGCCTGTCACGTCCACCAGCAGGACTGGGGCGTGCCGGTCCGTCTCACCGGGTCGGGGACGGACCGGCTGCCCCTGGTCCTTGCCGGGATGGACACCTGATCCGGGCGGGAGTCACACTCCGTAACCGTCGCTGTAGCCGTCGCGCGTGTGGCGCCGTCCGTCGTCCACGACCGGCGTCGTGGGTGGCACCACCACGCGCCGGCGCCTGGCGATGCTGCTGAACGTCGTGACGCCGATCAGTCCGACGATCATCAGGATGATGCCGACGAGGTCGAGGTTGACCCCCTGCATGTCCCAGTCGGTCGCGAACGTGAGGATGGCTCCCACGGCGATGAGGATGATGCATCCGCCGAGGCCCATGTGTGTCGCCTCCCTGTACGGTCCGGTCGTTCCGGTCCGCACACCGGGTACCCCCGAGGGGAACACCCATGCGGTGACGGCCCGTTCTACCTCTCCAGGAAAGCCGTCAGCGCGTTCGCCAGGAGGAACGGGTCGTCGGCTCCGCACAGTTCGCGGACGCTGTGCATCGACAGGATGGCCACGCCGATGTCGACCGTCCTGATGCCGTGCCGGGCGGCGGTGATCGGGCCGATCGTGGTGCCGCAGGGCATGGAGTTGTTGGAGACGAAGGACTGGAAGGGCACGTCGGCCGCCTCGCAGGCCGCCGTGAACTCGGCGCGGCCCGAACCGTCCGTGGCGTAGCGGTTGTTGACGTTGACCTTGAGGATCGGGCCGCCGTTGACGCGCGGGTGGTGCGTCGGGTCGTGCCGCTCCGCGTAGTTGGGGTGGACGGCGTGGCCGGTGTCGGAGGACAGGCAGACCGTGCCGGCGAAGGCGCGGGCCCGGTCCTCGTAGGAGCCGCCGCGGGCGAACACCGAGCGCTCCAGTACGTTGCCGAGCAGCGGTCCGTCCGCGCCCGTGTCCGACTGGGAGCCGTTCTCCTCGTGGTCGAAGGCGGCCAGGACCGGGATGGAGGCCGGCTCGGACGCGCCGGAGGCCACGGCCGCGAGGGCCGCCGTGCCGGCGTGTACGGACAGCAGGTTGTCCATGCGCGGGCCGGCCAGCAGTTCGCGGTCGCGGCCCAGGTAGGCGGGCGGTTCCACGGAGTGCGTCATCAGGTCCCAGCCGGTGACCTCGCCCGCGGGGATGCCGGCCGTCTCCTCCAGGAAGGCGATCAGGTCGCCGTCACGCACGTCGTTGCCCACGCCCCAGACCGGCTGCATGTGCCGCTGCTTGTCGAGCTTGAGGCCGTCGGCCGTCACCGAGCGGTCCAGGTGGATGGCGAGCTGCGGGACGCGCAGCAGCGGGCGGTCGACGTTGACCAGGCGCGTCGAGCCGTCGCGCAGGGTCAGCCGGCCCGCGAGGCCCAGGTCGCGGTCCAGCCAGGAGTTGAGCAGCGGTCCGCCGTAGATCTCCACGGCCACCTGGCGCCAGCCGTGCGCCCCGCTGTCGGGGAGCGGCTTGACGCGCAGGTTGGGGGAGTCGGTGTGGGCGCCGACGATCCGGAACGGCGTGTGCGGTGCGGCGCCCTCCGGCACGTACCAGGCGACGATCGCGCCGCCGCGCAGTACGTACTTGCCGCCTTTCGTCCCGTCCCAGGCGTCCGTCTCCGCGACCTGCCTGAAGCCTGCCTTCTCCAGCCGTTCGGCGGCTGTGGCCACGGCGTGGTACGGCGATGGGCTCGCCGCCAGGAAGGTCATGAGGTCGTCGGTGTGGCCGCGGTCGAAGCGGGCTGGTTCGCTCATGGGTTCAACCTTAACGACGGACGAGGGCCCGTTCCCCGGGTAGGGGAACAGGCCCTCGCACAGAGGACTCGGTGGGTCTAGAACGCGGCCTCGTCCAGCTCCATCAGGTCCAGCTCGACACCCTCGGCGACCTTGCGGGCCAGGGTGACGCCGGGCAGGACGTTGGCGGCGAAGAACTTGGCCGCGGCGATCTTGCCGGTGTAGAAGGCCTTGTCCTTGGCGGAGGCGGTCTCCAGCTTCTCGGCGGCGATCGCGGCGCCCTTGAGCAGCAGGTAGCCGACGACGACGTCACCGGAGGCCATCAGCAGGCGGGTGGTGTTCAGCCCGACCTTGTAGATGTTCTTGACGTCCTGCTCGGTGGCCGCGAGGTCGGTGAGCATCAGGCCGACGATGGCCTCCAGCTCGACGGCGGCCTTGGCGAGGTGCTCGCGGGCACCGGCCAGCTCCTCGCCGCCCGTGCCGAGGGCCAGGAACTTCTTGATGTCCTCGGCGAGGGAGTTCAGCGCGGCGCCCTGGTTGCGGACGATCTTCCGGAAGAAGAAGTCCTGGCCCTGGATCGCCGTGGTGCCCTCGTAGAGGGTGTCGATCTTGGAGTCCCGGATGTACTGCTCGATCGGGTACTCCTGGAGGAAGCCGGAGCCGCCGAACGTCTGGAGCGACTGGGCGAGCAGCTCGTAGCCCTTCTCGGAGCCGTAGCCCTTGACGATGGGCAGGAGCAGGTCGTTCAGCGCGTGCTCGGTGGCGGCGTCCTCGCCGGCGGCCTCCTTGATCTGGATCGCGTCCTGGATCGAGGCGGTGTACATCACCAGGGCGCGCATGCCCTCCGCGTACGCCTTCTGCGTGATCAGCGAGCGGCGGACGTCCGGGTGGTGGGTGATGGTGACCTTCGGCGCGGTCTTGTCCATGAAGTTCGCCAGGTCCGGGCCCTGGACGCGCTCCTTGGCGTACTCCAGCGCGTTCAGGTAGCCCGTGGACAGCGTGGAGATCGCCTTCGTGCCGACCATCATGCGGGCGAACTCGATGATGCGGAACATCTGGCGGATGCCGTCGTGCTTGTCGCCGATCAGCCAGCCCTTGGCGGGGTGCCGGTCGCCGAAGGTCATCTCGCAGGTGTTGGAGGCCTTCAGGCCCATCTTGTGCTCGACGTTCGTGGCGTAGACGCCGTTGCGCTCGCCCAGCTCGCCGGTCTCGAAGTCGAAGAGGTACTTCGGGACGAGGAAGAGGGACAGGCCCTTGGTGCCGGGGCCGGCGCCCTCGGGGCGGGCCAGGACGTAGTGGAGGATGTTCTCCGACATGTCGTGCTCACCGGACGTGATGAAGCGCTTCACGCCCTCGATGTGCCAGGAGCCGTCCTCCTGCTGCACGGCCTTGGTGCGGCCGGCGCCCACGTCGGAGCCCGCGTCGGGCTCGGTGAGCACCATCGTGGAGCCCCACTGCTTCTCCGTGGCGATCTTGGCTATGTGCTTCTGGACCTCGTTGCCCTCCTCGAAGAGGATGCCGGCGAAGGCCGGGCCCGAGGAGTACATCCACACGGCCGGGTTGGCGCCCAGGATCAGCTCGGCGTACGCCCAGATCAGGGAGCGGGGCGCGGTGGTGCCGCCGATCTCCTCGGGCAGGCCGAGGCGCCAGTACTCGGAGTCCATGAAGGCCTGGTAGCTCTTCTTGAAGGACGCGGGGACCGGCGCGGTGTTGGTCTCCGGGTCGAAGACCGGCGGGTTGCGGTCGGCGTCGATGAAGGACTCGGCCAGCTCGTTCTCCGAGAGGCGCGTCAGCTCCTCCAGGATGCTCTTCGCGGTCTCGACGTCCATCTCCTCGAACGGCCCGGTGCCGTACACCTTGTCGCGCCCGAGTACTTCGAAGAGGTTGAACTCGATGTCGCGGAGATTCGACTTGTAGTGCCCCATGGCGACGGCTCCCGGCTCCCTAGAGAGATCGGCGAGGCACTGGATCCTCGCGCTAGTTCACGTACCAACAAGTAGCTACGATGATGCTACCCGCCAGTAATAAGGCGCAACCCCATCCGGTCATCTGTGACAGGTCACACCGGAACGGTCAGGGCCGCGGTGTAGCCGTCGCCCGCACTGCCCGTCATCGTCGCGAGCTGCCGCTCGTGCCCGTCGCTGAAGATGCCGTCGTCCTCCAGGGAGAGGCTGCTCAGGTTCCGCACGCTGTCGCCGTAGCCGTCCGTGGCGTACACCGCGTCGCACACGTCCTCCGGGAAGGCGAGCTGCGAGGTGTTCGTGATCGAGGTGGCCGCGGTGGCGTCGGCCAGGCTGCCGTAGACCTCGAAGTGGACGTGCGGCCAGCGGCCCGAGTAGCAGCCCGGGAAGATGCTCGTGAACGTGACCTGGCCCTTCTCGTCCGTCTCCTGGACGCCCCGCAGGTAGTTCTCCTCGGTGACGCCCTCGGAGTACAGGGAGTAGGCGCCGTCCCGGTCGCAGTGCCACACGTAGACGGCGGCGCCCCGCTTGGGGGTGCCGCAGCCGGAGGCCGCGTCCACCACCGTCAGCGTGATCGTCAGGGGCACGCCCTCGGCGGTGCCGCCCGCGGAGTCGCCGAAGCTCTTCGTGATGTCGCTGCGGACCACCCCGCTCTCCTTCAGGACGTTCACGCCGTTGGAGCCGTCGCCGGGGAAGGGCCCGGCCGTCTCCTCGGGGATCTCGGCGCAGTCGGCGGACGAGGCGGACGAGGAGGACGAGGTGGACGAGGAGGAGGGCGAGGCCGTGGTCTTCTCCTCCGTCGTGCAGCCCACCAGCGGGATCAGGCTCGCGCCCGCCATCAGCCGGATCATCCGGCGGCGGGCGAGGACGGGGAGATCGTAGGAGAGGCCTCTGTCGTGCTCGTGCGGGCCCTCGTCATGGCGTCCGTTCATGGTTCGACGCTACGAGCGGCGGGCGCGGCGATCCACACGGCCGGCGCTGTCAAGTCGCTGTCGGTTTGCCGGGCCCGCCGTACCGGCCCGATCGCCCGGCCGCTCTCGGTACTCTTGCGCTCATGTACGGCTACGACCAGACAGCGGGCCCGCAGCAGCAGTACGCCCCTCCGCAGCAGCCGATGTCCGGCGGATACGGACAGCAGCCGCCGCTGTACCCGGAGCCGTCCCCGCCCTCCCTGACGGACGCGGTGCGCGCGTTCACCACCGGGCAGATGACCGCCGAGGACTTCCAGCAGGTCTTCGCGACGTCGAAGGTCTACTGCCCGCGCGGCGACAACCCCGGCTTCCTCGCCCTGCACAACACCCAGCAGCCGGTGATCCCGATGTTCAGCACGCTCAAGGAGCTGCGCCGGTACGCGGGCAAGGAGTCCAAGTACTTCGTGATCACCGGCGCCGAGGTCCTGGACCTGCTGCCGACCGGCTACGGCTTCGTGCTGGACATGGAGGGCGAGCACCGCATGGTGTTCGACGCGAAGGCGGTCGAGCAGATGGTCGAGTTCGCGATGCGCCGGATGTACGGCTAGCCGCCCTTGCTTCACAGACGGCGGCCGGCCCTACTTCGGCAGGCGTAGCGCCAGGCCGTCCAGGACGACGTCCAGGCCGTACGCGAACTTGTCGTCGCGGAGCCTGGCGGGGTCGGCGGCCTGGGCGGCGGTCGTGGCTTCGGCGGCCGCCAGGTGGTCGTAGCCGGCGGAGACCTGCCGTGCCGTGGGCAGCAGTCGGGCGACGAACTCGGACTCGGTCTCGCCGGCGCGGGCGACCGTGGTGAGCCAGGCGGCCTCCGTGGTGGACATGCCGATGACGTACGAGAAGACGGCGTCGATCGCACGGCTCGGCTCGGGGAACCCCGCCGCGGTGAACAGGGCCGCGAGGCGCTCGGAGAAGGTCATGTAGTTGGGCCCGAGGTAGGCGAGCCCCGCCTGGCCCAGGACCAGGGTCAGCCAGGGGTGCCGTAGTGCCGTCGCACGGAAGGATCCGGCCGCCTCGGTGACGGCCGCGCGCCAGTCGGGGCTGTCGGCCGGCGGGACGTGGATCTCGGCGGCGACCTCGTCCACCGCGAGCTCCATCAGCTCGTCCTTCGTGGCGACGTGCCGGTACAGCGAGGTCGCGCCGGCGTTCAGACGGGCGCCGAGCTTGCGCATGCTGAGTGCCTCGATGCCGTCCGCGTCGAGCATCGCGATCGCCTCCCGGACGATCGCCTCGCGGCTGAGCGCGGGCTGGTCGGCGCGGCGCCGCTCGCGGGCCCATACGGACGGGATCGGGTTCTTGTCCGTCGTCTTGCTCCGGCTCATCTGCTCCTCCTGATCGGACCTGTCCTGCTGGGACCTGCGGCACCTTCGTGCGAACAGCGTGCGCAGTCAGCGTACAGAACTCAAGAGTTGCGCACACTGTTCTGGTCTGCGTACAGTGTGCGCATCGAAGAACGGTGTTCGCAGGAGGGGAACTGGAATGGACGCTCGCAATCCGCGGCGCTGGTGGATCCTGATCGTGCTGTGCCTGAGCACGCTGGTGCTGGTCGTCGACAACATGGCGCTGACGGTCGCCGTGCCCGCGCTGACGGAGGACCTGGGGGCGAGTGCCCAGGACATGCAGTGGATCCTCGACTCCTACACCCTGGTCTTCGCGGGGCTGCTGCTGACCTCGGGAAGCCTGGGGGACCGCTTCGGGCGCCGGAAGGTGATGCTCGTCGGGCTGTTGCTGTTCGGGGCGGCTTCCCTGGGGGCGGTGTTCTGTTCCACTCCGGGCGAGCTGATCGCGGTGCGGATCGCGATGGGGGTCGGCGGGGCGCTGATCATGCCGTCCACGCTGTCGATCCTGATCACCGTCTTCGACGAGGACGAGCGGCCCAAGGCGATGGCGGCGTGGGGTTCGGTGTCGATGCTGGGGCTGGTCGGCAGCCCGGTCCTGGGCGGTGTGCTGATCGACCACTTCGCCTGGCAGGCGATCTTCCTGATCAACGTGCCGATCGTGGCCCTGGCGCTGCTGGCCGGTGTGCTGCTGATGCCGGAGTCCAAGGCGCCCTGGCAGAAGCCGGACCCGCTGGGCGCGGTGCTGTCGGCGGTGGGCATGACGGCCCTGGTGTGGTGGATCATCGAGATCCCGCAGCACGGCGCGTTCGCCGGCCGTTCCCTCCTCGTCCTGGCCGTCGCGGTGGCCTCCCTGGCCGGCTTCGTGATCTGGGAGAACGTCACCCGCTCGCCGATGGTCCCGCTCGTCCTCTTCAGGCACCGCAACTTCAGCGGGGGTTCGCTCTCCCTGGCGCTCGTCCAGATCGGCAACGCCGGCCTGCTGCTGGTCCTGACCCAGTACCTCCAGTTCGTCCTCGGCTGGTCCGCCGTCAAGGCGGGTCTGGCCTTCCTGCCGCTGGCCGTGGCCGCGCTGGCCGGCAACGCGGCCGGGGCGCAGCTCGCCGTGAGGATCGGCAACCGGTTCGTCATCCTCGGCGGCATGCTGCTGATGGCCGCCTCCTTCGGGCTGCTGACCACGCTCAGTGCCGACAGCGGTTTCACGGTCCCGGCCGTGGCGCTCGGGATCCTGGGGCTGGGTGCCGGTCTGGCGATGCCGGCCGCGGTGGCCGCGCTGATGGGCACCATCCCGGAGGAGAAGGCGGGCGTCGGCTCGGCTCTCAACGACACCGTCCAGCAGTCCGGCACCGCCCTCGGCATCGCGATCCTCGGCTCGCTGCTCTCCGGCGGCTACACCGACGAGATGCCGGCCGGCGCTCCCGAGCAGGCCAGGGAGTCCATCGGCGGGGCCCTGGCCGTCGCGGGGGGCGACACGGGGCTGGTGCGGGCGGCCCGGGAGGCCTTCACCGCGTCGATGTCGACGACCTTCACGATCAGCGCGGTCGGGGTCCTGGCCGCGGCGGTCGTCGCCACGCTGGTGATGCGGGACCGCAAGGCCGAGCCCGCTCCGGCCGGGAGCGAGGAGCTCGAGCTGGCCGGGTGCGAGGAGCCCGAGCTGGTCGCCTGACGCGGACGCCTCACGCGGACGTGTGACGCGGACGTGCGAAGGCCGGCCTCCCGATCGCGGGGGTGCCGGCCTTTCGTCGTTCCGGTGTCCCGTGGTTCGCTGCGCCGTCGCCCGGGAATGCCCACCCGGTTTTCTCTGTTTGGGGTGGCAAGAAGTTCAACGCTCAACTAAACTGGGCGTACACGAGGAGGAACCGACATGCCTGCTGTGACCGTCGAGAACCCGTTGACGCTGCCCCGCGTGACCGCGCCTGCCGACGCCGTGGCACGTCCCGTGCTCGCCGTCACGACCGCTCCGAGCGGTTTCGAGGGTGAGGGCTTCCCGGTGCGCCGGGCGTTCGCGGGGATCAACTACCGCCACCTCGACCCGTTCATCATGATGGACCAGATGGGCGAGGTGGAGTACGCGCCGGGCGAGCCCAAGGGCACGCCGTGGCACCCGCACCGCGGCTTCGAGACCGTCACGTACATCATCGACGGGACCTTCGACCACCAGGACTCCAACGGCGGTGGCGGCACCATCACCAACGGGGACACCCAGTGGATGACCGCGGGATCGGGCCTGCTGCACATCGAGGCGCCACCGGAGCATCTCGTCATGTCCGGCGGGCTCTTCCACGGCCTCCAGCTGTGGGTGAACCTCCCGGCCAAGGACAAGATGATGGCCCCGCGCTACCAGGACATCCGCGGCGGCTCGGTCCAGCTGCTCAGCACCCCCGACGGCGGCGCGCTGCTGCGTGTCATCGCCGGCGAGCTGGACGGACACCAGGGCCCCGGCATCACGCACACGCCGATCACGATGATCCACGCGACGCTGGCGCCGGGCGCCGAGCTGACCCTGCCGTGGCGCGAGGACTTCAACGGCCTGGCGTACGTCCTGGCCGGGCGGGGCTCCGTTGGTGTGGATCGTCGGCCGGTCCACACGGGCCAGACCGCCGTCTTCGGCGCCGGATCCTCGCTGACCGTCCGCGCGGACGAGAAGCAGGACTCCCGCACGCCGGACCTGGAGGTCGTCCTGCTCGGCGGACAGCCGATCCGTGAGCCCATGGCGCACTACGGCCCGTTCGTGATGAACACCAAGGAAGAACTCATGCAGGCCTTCGAGGACTTCCAGAAGGGCCGGCTGGGGACGGTCCCGGCGGTGCACGGGATGACCGCCGGCGGACCGCAGAGCTGACGCCGGCGTCGTCCGCCTGGCCGGGGGCACGCGGGGGGCGCCGAACGCGCGACGCCCCCCATCGGCCTGCTGCCGGACGTTCCCGACCGGGGCGGTCCGCATGGGCCCGCGAGTCTGCTGCCGACGCCGACGCCGACGCCGACGGCCACGCCCGGTCCGGTCGTCTCTGCTGGCGGCGGCCCCAAGGTCCGTGTCGGTGACGGCTTGACCTGAACCGGTGACCGGACTGGCGGCGCTGATGGTGACGGCCACGCCCGGCCGGGATTGGTCGTTCGGGCGGGCGCGGCGCCGCGAGGTTCTTGCCGGTGACGGTGCGGAGCCCGCGAGTGCGCTGCCGGCGCCGACGGTCATGCCCGGCCCGGATCGGTCGTCCCGGCTGGCGGCGGCGGCCTCAAGGGCCGTGTCGGTGACGACGTGACCTGAACCGGCGACCGGAACCGCGGCGCTGACGCCCCGTCACCCGGGCGGCTCGTCCTGACGGGACGGCCCGCCCCGGGCATGGTCGGGTGGAGGCGTGCAGGACTCAGACCCGACCGTTCCCGGCCCCAGGCCGCTCCTCCCGGACCCCCTCCGGCGTCTCGCCGCCTGGTGTGCGCTCCTCCTGCTCGTGTCCGGCGTCGTCTACGTCGGGATCCGGCTGTGCGACGAGTTCCGCACCGCCGTCGTCCCTGTGCTGCTCGCGCTGCTCGGGACGGCCCTGCTCGGGCCGCTGCACCGGCGGCTGGTGAAGGCCGGGGTGCAGCGGTCGGTCGCGGCGGGGCTCACCTGTGTCGCCGTCGTGGCCGTGGTCGGCGGGGCCGTGTACATCGTCGTCGCCGCGCTCATCGACACGGGCGACGAGATCGTCGTCTCGCTCAGGCAGGCCGCGCGAGGCATCTCCGAGTACTTCGGGGCGGCCGGGACCTCGCTGGACGACCTGGCCTCCAACGCCCGGGAACTCCTGGGCAAGTTCGGAGGCTCCGCCGCCTCCGGAGTGATCAGCGGGGTCAGCGTGGTCGGCGAGGCCATCGCCATGGCCGTACTCGCGCTGCTGCTCGTCTTCTTCTTCCTGCGCGACTCCGACAAGGCCGCCGGGACCCTGCGGGCCCTGTCCCCGCGTGGTTCGGCCGACACCCTGGAGGCCATGGCGCGACGGGCCTTCCAAGCCGTCGAGGGCTTCATGCGCGGCACCACCTTCATCGCGCTCATCGACGCGCTCTGCATCACCGTCGGACTGCTCGTCCTCGACGTGCCCGGGGCGGCCGGGCTGGGGGCGCTGGTCTTCGTCGGGGCGTACATCCCCTACCTCGGCGCCTTCATCTCGGGAGCCGTGGCCGTGCTGGTCGCGCTCGCCGACCGTGGGTTCGTCATCGCGCTGTGGGTGCTCGGGGTGGTGCTCGCGGTGCAGGTGCTGGAAGGGCACGTGCTCCAGCCGGTGATCCAGAGCCGGACCGTGCAGATGCACCCGGCGGTGGTGATGGTGGCGATCACGGCCGGGGCGTCGGTGGCCGGAGTGCTCGGCATGCTGCTCGCCGTGCCGCTCACCGCGGCCGCCTTCGGCGTCCTCCAGGAGCTCCGCACCCGCTACGAGAGCCAGGAGCCGTCGGCGTCCGGGACGTCGTGACCCGCTACGGCTGCCACGACCCGTCGCCCGAGCCGTCCACGGACTCGTAGAGCTCGAACCAGATGCTCTTGCCCTCGCCGCGCGGGTCCACCCCCCAGGCGTGCGCGAGGAGTTCCATCAGCACCAGGCCGCGGCCGGAGGACGCCAGCTCCCCGGGTCTGCGCTTGTGCGGCAGGTCATCGCCGGCGTCGGTGACCTCGATCCGCAGCCGCCGCTCACCCACCCCGCCGGTGATCTCGGCGACGAGCAGCGCGTCGGAGTCGGTGTGCACGAGGACGTTCGTCAGCATCTCGGACAGCAGCAGCACCGCCGAGTCGACCTGGTCGGGGGAGGACCAGTCGTGCAGCAGCTCGCGCAGTTGCTGCCGGGCCACCGCGACCCGCTCGGGCTCGGCCTGCGCGACCGTCAGCATGGTGCGCCGTACGGGAGCCCGCACGATCACGGTGTCGCCGCAGCCGCAGCCCTCACCCTCCCGGCACAGCAGCAGCAGCGCGATGTCGTCCTCACGGCGGTCGGCCAGCGGGCCGGTGGTGTGGTGCGACGACGGCCCGTGCACGGCCTGCACCAGGGTGTCGGCGAGTTCCTCCAGATCGCCCTTGTGGTCCTCCAGGATCGCGCGCAGCCGCCGCCAGCCGGAGTCCAGGTCGTGGCCGCCGGTCTCGATCAGGCCGTCCGTGCAGATCAGCATGGTCTCGCCGGACTCCAGGGCGAGCCGGGTCGTGGGGTAGTCGGCGTCCGGGTCGATGCCCAGCGGCAGGCCGCCCGACGTCGGCCGCGTCAGCACCGTGCCGTCGGCCATCCGGATCGCCGGGTCCGGATGSCCGGCGCGGGCGATGTCCAGCACGCCGGTGGCCGGGTCGACCTCGACGTACACGCAGGTCGCGAAGCGCGGGTCGAAGGGGTCCTCGTCACTGATGCCGTGCAGGAAGCGGGAGGCGCGGGAGAGGACGGCGTCGGGGCGGTGGCCCTCCGAGGCGTAGGCGCGCAGGGCGATGCGGAGCTGGCCCATCAGGCCCGCCGCCCGCACGTCATGGCCCTGTACGTCACCGATGACCAGCGCGAACCGCCCGCTGGGCAGCGGGATCACGTCGTACCAGTCGCCGCCGACCTGGAGGCCGCCGCCGGTGGGGACGTAGCGGGCGGCGACGCTCATGCCCGGGATGCGCTGCGGGCCGAGCCTAGGCAGCATCGTGCGCTGGAGGCCGTCGGTCAGCGCCCGCTCGCTCTCGGCGACACCCGCCCGGGTCAGCGCCTGCGCCAGCATCCGCGCCACGGTGGCCAGCACGGACCGCTCGTCCGGTGTGAAGGCGACCGGGTAGGTGAAGGCCGCCATCCACGCGCCCATCGTGCGGCCGGCCACGGTCAGTGGCAGGAACGCCCAGGACCGGCGACCGAAGCGCTCGGCGAGCGGCCAGGTCAGCGGATAGCGGGCCTTGTACTGCTCGGGGGAGGACAGGTACACCGCCCGGCCGGTCCGCACCACCTCGGCGGCCGGGTAGTCCGTGTCCAGCGCCATGTCGGAGAACGGGCTGTCGTCACCCTGCTGCTGCCCGTGGTGCCCGATGATCGTCAGCCGGTCGCCCTCCACGCCGAACACCGCCAGCCCGTCCGGCGAGAACCCGGGCATCGACAGATTGGCCGTGACCCGCAGGACCTCCTGCGTGGAGCGCGCCTCGGCCAGCGCCCGGCCCGCGTCCAGCAGGAACGCCTCCCGGGAGCGCCGCCAGTCGCCGGTGACCGCGCTGCGCCCGGCCGGGGTGCCCGGCGTGGGCTCGGTGACCTCCTGGAGGGTGCCGATCAGCCGGTACGCCTTGCGGGCCCGGTCGAAGGACGGCTTGGAGCGGCTGCGGACGACCCGGACGATACGGCCCTGCTCGTCCATGATCCGGATCCGTACCTCGGCGAGGGTGCCCTCGGCGACGGCGAGCTGGATCACGCCGGTGATCTCGTTCCAGTCGACCGGGTGCAACCGGGCCCGGGCCTGGGCCTCCGTAAGGCTGACCTGTTCGGCGGGCAGCCCGAGCAACCGTGCCGCCTCGGCGTCGACCGTGACCAGCCCGGTGGCGGTGTCCCAGTGCCACAGGCCGGTCGCGAGGGCTGCGAGAGCCTCCCCCACGGCGGGCAAGGGCTCGCCAGTGCGCATTGACCTACTTTAAGAAGAGGCGATCGAACACTGCCACGCGAAGAGGGAAGTGTGCTCGATCGTTAACTGAGGAGAGCCGATCTTCGCCTGGCCGGTACGCTGGGGACCAGTTTCACGTGAAACACAGACCCCGATCAGCGAAGACTGGATGAACGACGATGCATCGGTACAGGTCCCACACCTGCGGCGAGCTCCGCTCCTCTGACGTCGGCACCGACGTCCGACTGAGTGGCTGGCTGCACAATCGGCGCGACCTGGGCGGCATCCTCTTCATCGATCTGCGCGACCACTACGGCATCACGCAGCTCGTGGCCCGTCCCGGCACCCCCGCCTACGAGGCCCTCGACAAGCTGTCCAAGGAATCGACCGTCCGTGTCGACGGCAAGGTCGTCTCCCGCGGCGCCGAGAACATCAACCCCGACCTGCCGACCGGTGAGATCGAGGTCGAGGTCGGCGAGGTCGAGTTGCTCGGCGCGGCCGCCCCGCTGCCGTTCACGATCAACACCGAGGACGGGGTCAACGAGGAGCGGCGCCTGGAGTACCGCTTCCTGGACCTGCGCCGCGAGCGCATGCACCGCAACATCATGCTGCGCACGGCGGTCATCTCGGCGATCCGGCACAAGATGACGGCCCTCGGCTTCAACGAGATGGCGACGCCGATCCTGTCCGCGACCTCCCCCGAGGGCGCCCGCGACTTCGTCGTCCCGTCCCGCCTGCACCCGGGCAAGTTCTACGCCCTTCCCCAGGCGCCCCAGCAGTTCAAGCAGCTGCTGATGATCTCCGGGTTCGACCGCTACTTCCAGATCGCGCCCTGCTTCCGTGACGAGGACGCGCGCGCCGACCGCTCGCCGGGCGAGTTCTACCAGCTCGACATCGAGATGAGCTTCGTCGAGCAGGAGGACGTCTTCCAGCCCGTCGAGAAGCTGATGACGGAGCTGTTCGAGGAGTTCGGCGGCGGCCGCCACGTCACCTCGCCGTTCCCGCGGATCCCGTTCCGCGAGGCGATGCTGAAGTACGGCTCCGACAAGCCCGACCTGCGCGCCCAGCTCGAACTCGTCGACATCACCGACGTCTTCGAGGGCTCGGAGTTCAAGGCGTTCGCCGGCAAGCACGTCCGCGCCCTGCCGGTGCCGGACGTCTCCGCGCAGCCCCGCAAGTTCTTCGACCAGCTCGGTGACTACGCCGTCTCGCAGGGCGCCAAGGGCCTGGCCTGGGTCCGTGTCGCCGAGGACGGCTCCCTCTCCGGCCCGATCGCGAAGTTCCTGACGGAGGACAACGTCGCGGAGCTCACCAAGCGGCTCTCCCTGGCCGCCGGCCACGCTGTGTTCTTCGGCGCGGGCGAGTTCGACGAGGTCTCCAAGATCATGGGCGCGGTGCGGGTGGAAGCCGCCAAGCGTGCCGGGCACTTCGAGGAGGGCGTCTTCCGCTTCTGTTGGATCGTCGACTTCCCGATGTACGAGAAGGACGAGGAGACCGGCGCGATCGACTTCTCGCACAACCCCTTCTCCATGCCGCAGGGCGGCCTGGAGGCCCTGGAGACCCAGGACCCGCTGGACATCCTGGGCTGGCAGTACGACATCGTCTGCAACGGCGTCGAGCTGTCCTCCGGCGCGATCCGGAACCACGAGCCGGAGATCATGCTCAAGGCCTTCGAGATCGCCGGGTACGACCGCGAGACCGTCGAGGAGAAGTTCGCCGGCATGCTGCGCGCCTTCCGCTTCGGCGCCCCGCCGCACGGCGGCATCGCCCCGGGCGTCGACCGCATCGTGATGCTGCTCGCCGACGAGCCCAACATCCGCGAGACCATCGCCTTCCCGCTCAACGGCAACGCCCAGGACCTGATGATGGGCGCGCCGACGGAGCTGGAGGAGGCGCGGCTGAAGGAGCTGCACCTGTCGGTGCGCAAGCCGCAGCCGAAGTAGGCCTTCGGGCAAGTCGTAAGCGACTGTGGGTGGCTCGGAACCGGTGTCGGTTCCGAGCCATTCTTGTGTTCAGGCGCGTCGGCGTCCGCCTCGTGTTCACATACATGTACTTCTGCTCAACCCGTTGACCCGGAAGATGGGCCTCCATAAAGTCCCTTCGACGACGCGTACGTGACTGCTGTTCACGTATGTGTACATCAAGGGAGACAACGATGTCAGACGCCGCAACAGCCATACCCGAGGCAGAGCAGCGTGCGGTCGGCAAGTTCCTGCGCCGCATGCTGCCGATCCTGGTCCTGATGCTGCTGGTCAACCAGATGGACCGGACGAACGTGGGCTTCGTCCAGAACGAACTGCGGGCCGACGTCGGCGTGAGCGCCACGGCCTACGGGCTCGGTGCGGGCCTGTTCTTCATCGGGTACGCCCTGTTCGAGGTGCCGAGCAACATGCTCCTGGAACGGTTGGGGGCCCGGGTCTGGCTGACCCGGATCATGATCACCTGGGGTGCGGTGATCGTGGCGATGTGCTTCATCCACAACGTGTGGATGTTCTACGGCCTGCGCTTCCTGCTCGGTGTCGCGGAGGCCGGCTTCTTCCCCGGTGTGCTCCTCTACTTCACCCAGTGGCTGCCGGACTCCAGCCGGGGCCGCGCCAGTGCGATTTTCCTGGGCGGCTCGGCCACGGCGTACATCGTCACCGGCCCGATCACCGGCGCCCTGCTGGAGCTGCACGGCGCGGGCGGTATCGCGGGCTGGCGGTGGATGTTCGCCCTGGAGGGCGCCTTCTCGATCCTGGTCGGCTTCATCGCCGGGTTCTTCCTCGTGTCCCGGATCCAGGACGCGAAGTGGCTGACGCAGGAGGAGAAGGACGCGCTGAGCGAGGCGGTGGAGCGGGACAAGGAAGCGCGTGACCGGGCGCCGTCGGTGTCGCGGATGAAGCTGATCTTCCATCCCCAGGTCGCCGTCCTGACCGCGGTCTTCTTCGCGATGGCGCTGACCGGGTACGCGATCACGTTCTGGCTGCCGAGTCTGGTGGAGGAGATCGGGGGCCTGTCGCCCTTCCAGATCGGGCTGCTGTCGGCGATCCCCTGGATCTGCGCGGTGATTGCGATGTACACGATGAGCCACTTCACCGACCGGGCCCGGGACCGTCGCCCCTACCTGGCGATCGCCCTGGTCCTGTCCGCGATCGGCACCTTCCTCGCCACGCTCGGGTCACCCTGGTTCGGCCTCGTCGCCCTCACGCTCGCCGCGGTCGGCGGCAAGTGCGCGGCCACCCTGTTCTGGCCGATGGCCCAGTCGGGCCTCGACCTGAAGATCGCCGCGCCGGGCCTGGCCCTGGTCAACTCCATCGGAAACCTGGGCGGGTTCGTGTCACCGACGTTGTTCGGGTACCTCAAGGACACGACGGGGAGTACGAACGGGGGGCTGTACACGCTGTCGGCGGCGTCGGTGCTGGCGGTGGTGGGCGTGGCCTTCGTACGGCATACCGACAGGGGGCCG
>NZ_NGFN01000360.1 GCF_002148965.1 Streptomyces swartbergensis
GACCCCCTCGGCACGTCCCACCGCGCCGATCCCCTCACAGGAGTCCCCGTGCACCGCAACCACAAGGCCGCCCCCGCAGCCCGCACCGCGCGGCTCGCCTGCTGCGCCCTGCTGGTGACGGCGACCGCCCTCGTCGGCTGCGAACGCGGTTCGTCGGACGGCGCCGCCGAGACCGCGACGGGCCCGAGCGGCTGCCCCGGCGTCCAGGCCAGGGCCCAGGACGCCGTCACCCGGGCGGAGCGGACCGACATCCCCTGGGGCGGACCCACCACCGGCCCGGAGGCGGTGTCCGGCAAGACCATCGTCTACGTCGCCCAGACGATGACCAATCCCGGCGTCGCGGGCGCCGCCACGGGGGTGCGGGAAGCCGCGCGGGCCATCGGGTGGGACGTTCGGGTGATCGACGGCGGAGGCACCCCGGCCGGCATCCAGGCGGCCATGAGCGAGGCCGTGGCCCTCAGGCCCTCGGGCATCGTCATCGGCGGCTTCGACCCCGACTCGACGGCACAGCAGGCCGCCCGGGCCAACGCGCAGCGCATTCCGCTCATCGGCTGGCACGCGGTCCCGGAGCCCGGCCCCAGCCGGCGGCCCGACCTCTTCACCAACGTCACCACCCGCGTCCAGGACGTGGCCCGCATCAGCGCGCAGTGGATCATCTCCGACTCGAACGGCCGCGCCGGGGTCGTGCTCATCACCGACGCGTCGATCCCCTTCGCCAGGAACAAGTCCGACCTGATCAGGAAGGAACTCGCCGGCTGCCGCGGCGTGCGGCTGCTCTCCGTCGAGAACATCCCGATCCCGGACGCGAGCAGCCGCACCCCGCGGGAGATCTCCTCGCTGCTCTCCCGGTTCCAGGACCGGTGGACCCACTCCGTCGCCATCAACGACCTGTACTTCGCCGACGCCGCCCCCGCCTTCCGCGCGGCCGGCGAGAAGGGCTCGGGGCCGCCCTACAACATCGGCGCGGGCGACGGCGACCCGTCCGCCTTCCAGCGCATCAACAGCAGGCAGTACCAGGCCGCCACCGTGCCCGAACCGCTGTCGCTCCAGGGCTGGCAGATCGTCGACGAGTTCAACCGCGCGTTCTCCGGCCGCCCGGCCAGCGGGTACACGGCCCCCGTCCACATCGCCACGGCCGACAACAGCGAAGGCGCCACGGCCTGGGACCCGTCGGGCTACCGGGAGGCGTACCGGAAGATCTGGGGGAAGTGACGTCCGGTCACGCGTCCATCCCTTCACGGAACATGCACGGAACCTCTGGGTCCCTTTAAGTTTCAAGCGCTAATGTCACCGTCAGTCGAGTGGCCGCCGGGGGTCGATCCGAGCGGGGCCCGTTCCGCGGCGGCACTCGCACCCCCCACCAGGCACGGGAGACTGGGCGTGTACGACGGCGATGTAGTGGTGATCGGCGGCGGCTATGGCGGTGTCCGGCTGGCGAAGCGGCTGGACGCGACGGCCCGGGTCACGCTGGTGGACCGCAAGGAGGTCTTCTTCCACCGCGTCGCCTCCCTGCGCGCGGGGGTGCGTCCCGAGTGGACGCACACGCCCTTCATCCCGTTCGACCGGCTGCTGCACCACGGCCGCGTGGTGGCGGGCAAGGCCGTCCGTATCGACACCGCTGAGCGGCAGGTCGTCCTCGCCACGGGGGAACGGCTGCCCTACGACGTGGTCGTGATCGCCACCGGCGCCGACTACCCCGAGCCGGCCCGCTTCGTCGGTACGACCGTCGAGGAGGCGGCCAAGTCGTTCGCCGAACACCAGCGCAACGTCGCCACGGCCGAGCACGTCCTCGTGGTCGGCGGCGGCCCCGGCGGCGTCGAACTCAGCGCCGAGATCCGCCTCGCCCGGCCGGACGCCCGGGTCACGCTCGCCCACTCCGGACCGGCGCTGCTCGACACCACGGGCAGCACCCGGCCGGGACGCAAGGCGCTCGCGTGGCTGGAGGCCCATGACATCGAGGTACGGCTCGACTCGTTCATGTCGCCCGGCAACGACTTCGGCACCTACCGCGACGGCCGCGGCAACGTCGTCGAGGCCGACCTGTCCTTCTGGGCGACGGGCACCACACCCAACACCCTCTGGCTCCGCCTGGCAGGACACGGCGACTGGCTCAACAGGGACGGACACGTCAAGGTCGACCGGACGCTCCGGGTCGAGGGCAGGCTGGACGTGTTCGCCGTCGGCGACGTCAACGACGTCAGCGAACTCAAGATCACCCCCGCCGCCCTCGCCCAGGCGGACATCGCGGCCCACAACATCCGCGCCTACCTTCAGAGTTCGGGCAAGCACCGCAAAGAGCCGCGTTTGTACCGGGCGATCCAGCGCACCCCGCTCATCGTGCCGTTCGGCCCGGCCGACGGACTGACCGTGCTGCCCGTGCCGGGCGGCGAGTCCGCGGTCCTCGGCAGCCGCACCACGACCCTGGCCAAGGCGAAGACCCTCATGACGCCCTACATGCGGCGCCAACTCGGTTACACCGCGGCCTGATCCACGGCACGGGCAGGGTCACCCAGCGTGATCGCACCCCCGGTCGTTACCCGCCGGTCAGGTCTGGGGTAGGGTCCCCACCGTTTCCGGTTACCGGCTGATGGCGTGCCGGTACGGGGCGTGTCGGAGGGTGGCAAGACGATGGAATCCCAGTGGGGTGACGGCGGATCCGTGGACCTGGACGACACGCGGTTGGAGGAGCTGAGTCCCCAACCGCTGCTGACCCGGGACTACGAGACGCGCCCCGCGCTCGTGTACGAACGGCTGAGGCAGCAGCACGGCCCGGTCGCGCCGGTCGACCTGCTCGGCGTACCCGCCTGGCTGGTCCTGGGCTACCGCGAGGCGCTCCAGGTGCTCCAGGACAACGACGGCTTCCCGAAGGGGCTGGAGAACTGGCGGGCCCGCTCCGAGGGCCGGGTACCGGCCGACTGGCCGCTCGGCCCGTCCCTGGAGGTCAACCACATCCTGATCCAGGGCGGTCCCGGATACCGGTCGCTGCGCACGGCGTGGGACGTGGCCCTCAAGCCGTTCCAGGATCCGCGCCACCCCCAGGCCAAGCGCCTCAAGGCCGCCGTCACCGCCTACGCCGACGAACTGATCACCCTGGTCGGGCAGGGCGGAAAGACGGGCGTGGCGGACCTGTCCGCACAGTTCTCCCGGCCGCTGCCGCTGATGGTGGCCAGCCATCTGCTCGGCTTCCCCGGCTCACAGGGCGACGACGCGCTGATGGACATGTGGCGCGTGCTCGACGCGGGCCCGGACGCGGAGGCCGCGCTGGAGCGCCTGCTCGCGACGCTGGCGCAACTGGCCGCGACGAAGCTTCAGAAGCCGGGCGACGACTTCCCCTCCTACCTGCTGGCCGCGCACCCGGACCTGTCGCTCGACCATCTGGCCCGCGAGCTGTTCATGCTGCTCGGCATGACCTCCGACCACGTCGGCATCCTCATCTCCAACACCGTCGTGGAGGTCATCTCGGGCGAGGGCAGCGTGCGCGCCAGCCTGTCCGCCGGGATGGTCAGGGAGTCCATGAACCGGGTGGTCATGCGCAAGCCGCCGCTGGTGAACTTCGTCCCGCGCTTCGCGGCCGAGGACACCCGGCTCGGCAACTACACGATCCGGGCCGGCGACCCGGTGTGGGTCTCCTCGGCCGCCGCGCACGCCGACCCGCTCTTCGCCGACCACGTCGCCTCCGGCACCACCATCAGCACCCGGGCGCACCTGTCCTGGGGAGCCGGACCGCGCCAGTGCCCGGCGCGGGAACTCGCCTCGGTGGTCGCGGCGGCCGGTGTGGGGCGCCTGTTCGAGCGGTTCGACCACCTCGACCTCGCCCTGCCCGCCGACCAACTGCCCTGGCGTTCCTCCCCGTTCATGCGCGGCCTGCGCTCGCTGCCCGTGCGGTACGAACTCTCCGCGGCGCCCGCGCGGCCGTCGGCGGACGGTCCCGCGCCGGAGGTGGCCGAGGAGGTCCTGCCGGACCCGTCCGCCCGGCAGCGCTCCTCGCTGTGGCGCTATCTGACGGGCCTGATCCGCGGCGGTCGCTGACCGGGAGACCGGGTCGGAACGCCCATGCCGTATCGGCGTTCCTCCCGGTCCGACGGTGAGGGTCTCACGCCGTACGCGTGACGAACGGTGCTGTTGCGCGGCGGCCCGCTCTGGGAAACTCGTCAGAGATCCCGGAACCTCGTCGGAGATCCCGGGACAGGGCGCGAGGGCCCGCGGGGGCCGGGCAGGTTCACCTCGATGACCTGCCCGGTTCACACCCAGCCCGACTCCACGGCGATCCGGATCGCATCGATCCGATTGCGTCCGCCCGTCTTCCTGGTGATCGCCGACAGGTGGTTGCGGACCGTCGCCACGGACAGGCACAGCCGCTCGGCGATCTCCCGGGTGGGAGTGCCGTCGGCGGTCAGCCGCAGCACCTCCACCTCGCGCGGGGTCAGCGGGTTCGCTTCCGCGTCCAGCGCGGCCAGCGCGAACTCGGGGTCGACGAACCGCTGCCCCCGCACCAGCTTGCGCACCCCGTGGACCAGCCGGTCCGGCGGAGCGTTGGTGCTGATGACGCCCGCGGCGTGCAGGTCGAGCATGCGGCGCAACCGCTCGGGTGTCGTCGAGGCCATCATCAGCAGCAGCCGGCACTCCGGCAGCCGCGCCCGCAGCTCGCCCCGGACGGCGACCTCCTCGCCCTCCCCGGAGTCCACGTCGATCACGGCCACGTCGGGACGGCACGCCACGGCTCGTGCCACCGCGTCACCGTTGCCGTCGGCCTCGGCGACGACCTCGATGTCGTCCTCACGGGACAGCAGAGCAGCGAACGCTCCCCGCACCAGGCGGGTGTTCTCGACGAGAAGAACGCGGATCACTGTCGCTCCCACTCGGCCGTCGCGGCCCGCCGGACCGCCTTGAACGGATTATCACCGCCCACCACGGGATTTTCAGTTCGGGCAGCAGGACGATCAGTTCCGCGCGGCGGCCCGTAGCGGAGATCCTCGGGGCCCGGGGATCCGGGTGATCTTCCACCAACTGACCGTCCTGTGCGAGCGACTGCTGTCACCGAAGGGCAGCGGCAGGAGCTGACGGTGATCGAGTGGTGAGGTCCAGGACGCGGGCGTACCGTCGAACGGTGGACACCGCAGGCAGCAGCCCGCAGCCGGCTACGCCACAGGCGACCACCACCAGGGAATCCGGTGGTGGCGGAAACGCGATGGCGCTTCTGGTCATCGCCTCGTGCCAGCTGATGGTGGTCCTCGACATCACGATCGTGAACATCGCGCTGCCGCAGATCCAGCGCTCCCTGGACTTCTCCACCACCAGCCTGTCCTGGGTGGTGAACGCCTACACCCTCACCTTCGGCGGACTGCTGCTGCTGGGCGGCCGGGTCGGCGACATCCTGGGCAGACGGCGCGTCTTCGTCTTCGGCGTGCTGCTCTTCGTGCTCGCCTCCCTGCTCGGCGGGCTCGCCCAGAACGCCGGCCAACTCCTCGCCGCGCGCGCCCTGCAGGGCGTCGGCGGCGCCATCGCGTCCCCGACCGCCCTCTCGCTGGTCAGCACGACCTTCCGTGAAGGACCGGAACGCAACCGGGCCTTCGGGGTGTTCGCCGCGGTCTCCGCGGGCGGCGGCGCGATCGGGTTGCTGGCGGGCGGGGTGCTCGTCGAGTGGCTGAACTGGCGGTGGGTGCTCTTCGTCAACGTCCCGATCGGGCTGCTCATCGCCCTCGCCACCCCCCGCTGGATCAGGGAGTCCGAACGGCACCCGGGGCACTTCGACATCACCGGCGCGCTGACCTCCACCGTCGGCATGGTGCTGCTCGTCTACGGGTTCATCAGAGCCGCGCAGGACGGCTGGCGCGACGCCCTCACCCTCGTCTCGTTCGCCGCGGCGGTCGTCGTCCTGGCGGGCTTCATCCTGATCGAGCGGCGCTCCAGACAGCCCATCACGCCGCTGCACATGTTCGCCGACCGCAACCGCGCGGGCACCTACGGCATCATGCTGTGCCTGGCCGCCGCCATCTTCGGCATGTTCTTCTTCCTGACGCTGTTCGTGCAGAACGTGCTGGAGTTCAGCCCGTTGCAGGCCGGGCTCGCCTTCCTGCCGGTCAGCGCGGTCATCGCCATCGGCGCCGGACTGGCCTCGCGGTTCCTGCCCACGTACGGCCCCAAGCCCTTCATGGTGCTGGGCGCGATCCTGGCGGCGGCCGGACTGGCCTGGCTCACCCTGACCGACGTGCACTCCACGTACGCGGGCAGCGTCCTCGGCCCGATGCTCGTCTTCAGCCTGGGCATGGGCATGGAGTTCGTCTCGCTCACCCTCATGGCGCTCTCCAACGTCTCCACCCGGGAGACCGGCGCGGCCTCCGGACTGCTCAACGCCACCCAGCAGGTCGGCGGCTCCCTCGGCCTGTCCATCCTGGTCACCATGTACGGCACGGCCAGCACCAACGAGGCGGAGAAGCAGGTCCCGCTCTTCCTCCAGCAGGCGACCCCTGCCGAGCGCCTGCGGTTCGAACGCACCGGGCAACTGCCGAAACCCTGGTCCGACGAGATCCTCACCGCCGGCGTCTCGGCCGCCTTCATCATGGCGGCGATCTTCACCGCCGTCGCCGCGCTGATCGCCCTGATCGTCATCCAGGTCCGCCCCTCCGACCTGGAACGCCTCAAGGGAGGGGCGGGCCCCGGCCCGATGTGAGGCCCGCCCCGGGGACCGCCCCTACACCCCGATCCTCGCCGCGATGAGCGGCGCCAGCCGGTCGGCGATGACCCGGTGGCCCCGGTCGTTGGGATGCACCGAGTCCGTCAGATCGCCCGAGCCCAGCCAGCCGGTGGTGTCGACGAAGGAGACCCGCGTGTCACCGCCGTCGACGGCGGCCTTCACGGCGGCCTCGGTCTGCGGGACGTACCGCCCGCGGAACGTCTCCAGCGCGAAGATCCACGCCTGCGGATACGCCGCACGGACCTTGCGCAGCAGACTGCCGTAGGCCGACTGGAACTGCGCGGAACTCACCCCGTGCCCGACGTCGTTGGTGCCGAGATTGATGACGACCGCGTCGGCCCGGTAGCGCGAGAAGTTCCAGTCGGGCGTCGCGGCGTTCGGGTTGAGCTTGGTGAACTGCCGCTCAAGACCCACACACCCGTCCGCCGCGGCCACCAGGCACGCCCCGCCCTGCGCGATCTGCGTGTGCTCGACGCCCAGCCGCTCCCCGATCAGCCAGCCGTACGCGGTACGGGCGTTCTGCGAGGACGTCGTGCCCACGGTGATCGAGTCGCCGACGAACTCGACCAGCTTGGCCGGGGCCGGCGGTGCGAAGGTCGTCGCACCGCTGTCGAGGACCAGCCCCTGGAACAGCGCGTCGCCCCGGTAGGAACCGGCCACCACCTGGTAGTTGACCTGGAGCGTGTGGTTGCCGGGGGCCAGGGCCGCCGGGGTCAGGTTCACCGTCCCCTTGACGTCGTCGTAGAACTTCACCGGCCCGTTGTCGATCCGCGCCCACAGGTCGATCGTGCCCCGCTGCTTCAGCTTGACCGTCCTGCCGGTGAAGCCGACCCGGTAGTAGGCGCCCGCCCAGTACGGGGTGTAGGCGGTCGCGGAACTGGTGGTGTCCCAGCGGCCGACGAACTTGATGTTCGGGTCGCCGGGCTGCCCCGGAGCCGCCGCCTTCACCATGGCGCCGCTGCCGAGCCGGGCGCGGACGACCGGGGCCAGGCGCTCGGCGAACTTGGTGTGACCCGCCTCGTTCGGATGCCCGTTGCCGTCCTCGTAGTCGGCGCCGTCGGTGAGCCAGCCCGTGGTGTCGACGTAGTGCACCCGGGCGTCACCGGCACTGCTGCGGGCGCTCACGGCGGCCCTGGTCTCGGTGACGTAGCGCTTCTTCAGCGTCTGCACCGCGAAGAGGTGCGCCGTGGGGTACTTGGCGCGCACGTCCCGCAGGAACGTGGTGTACGCCGACTGGAAGGCGGCGCCGGACACGCCGTGCCCGATGTCGTTGGTGCCGAGGTTGATGACGACCGCGTCGGCCCGGTACCGGGAGAAGTCCCAGTCCGCGCCGCCGGTACTGGCCGTCCTGAAGAACTGCCCGCTCAGACCGGTGCACCCCGACTGCCCGACCAGGCAGTACCCGGACCGGGCGATCTGGGTATGCCGCATGCCGAGCCGCTCCCCGGTCTTCCAGGCGTAAGAGTCCAGCGCGAGCCGGTCGGTGAGGGCTCCCGCGGTGATGGAGTCGCCGACGAACTCGACCAGCCCGGACGGGGCGCCGGCGGCGACGGTCCGCGCACCGGGGTCCAGGACCAGACCCTGGAAGACGGTGTCACCGGAGCGGTAGGACAGGCGCAGGGTGTGGGTGCCGGGGGAGAGCGGCCGGGGAGTGAGGTTCACCGTGCCGCGCACACCGGCGTGGAAGACGTCGGGGCCGCCGTCGATGCTGGCGTAGAAGTTGACCGCGTTCCTGGCCCTGACCTTCACCGTGGTGCCGGTGAAGCCGGTCTGGAGGTAGGCGCCGGTCCAGTGGGGCACGGCCGCGGTGCCGGAGGAGGTGTCCCAGCGTCCGACGTACGCGATGTTGGGATCGGACACCGAGCCGTCCCCCGCCGCGGCCCGCGCGGGTGAGCCGCCCGCGAGGGAGAGCAGGCAGGCGAGCAGCACGGTGGCGAGGAGAGCGGGCAGGGCGCGTC
>NZ_NGFN01000361.1 GCF_002148965.1 Streptomyces swartbergensis
GTGCGGTAGGGGCCGGTCTTGTCGTCCCACCGCAGCAGGGCGGCCGTGGGGACCCGGGTCATCGCGTCGTTGACGGCCGCCACGGCCGCGGGGAGGGCGGGCAGGCCTTCGGCGCGGGCCGCGAACAGCGATCTGATCTGTTCGCGCAGTGAGCGCAGTTGGGTCGCGCACATCTCCCGCATGCCGGCGTCGACCGGGGCGAGGCCGCGCCGCGTCAGCCAGTGGTTCGCCTGCGCGGGGGCGCCCAGGAGGTCGACCGTGTGCCCGCCGGGCAGCGCGATCGCGCTGTTGACGAGGGCGAGCGAGGGGTGCTCCTCCTCTCCCTGTGCGGGTGGCGGGGCGGGCTGTTCGATCAGGGACTCCTCCATGCTTCTCATGGTACGGCTTGCCTTTATCCGTGAGAAGCGGCTACGGTCACCTCACGGTTCGATTGCGTCTATCCGTGAGGTTCTTGATGTCTTCCCTTCTTTCGACGACCGCACCCTTCCCCGTCCGCGTGTTCGGCGGCCCGACCGCCCTCTTCGAGTACGGCGGCCTGCGCTTCCTGACCGACCCCACCTTCGACGCCCCCGGCGACTACTCCCGCGGTGACGCCCGGTTCCTGACCAAGACCGCGCCCCCCGCCACCACCACCGCCGACCTCGGCCGTATCGACGTGGTGCTGCTCTCCCACGACGAGCACCCCGACAACCTCGACATCTCCGGCCGGGCCCTGCTCGCCGGCATACCGCTGACCCTGACCACGCCCGGCGGCGGCAAGCGTCTGCGCGAGAGCCTGGGAGAGAAGGCCAGGGGCCTGGCCGACTGGGAGTCCGTCGAGCTGGACCGCCCCGACGGGGGCACGGTCACCGTGACCGGCGTGCCCGCCGTGCACGGCCCCGGCCCCCGCGAGGAGGTCGAGCCGGTCACCGGCCAGGTCGTCGGCTTCGTCCTGACCGGCGAGGGCCTGCCCACCGTCTACGTCAGCGGCGACAACGCCTCCCTCGATGCGGTCCGCGAGATCGCCGGCCGCTTCGGCCCCGTCGACACCGCCGTCCTCTTCGCCGGTGCTCCCCGCTTCCCCGTCCTCTTCGACAACCAGGTCATCGTGCTGGACAGCGCCATGGCGGCGGAGGCCGCGCGGGTCCTCGGCGCCCGCCGCGTCGTCCCCGTGCACTACGACAGCTGGGCCCACTTCACCGAAGGCCGCGAGGAGCTGGCAGCCGCCTTCACCGCCGCCGGGCTCGCCGACCGCCTGGACTGGGGCAAGGGCGCCTGACCCGCCGTCACTTCCTCCAGAACAGGTGATGAATCACCCCGCTGGGGCTGGGCACCACATCGCAGTGGAAGCGGTCGAGCAGTTCCTCGGGGGACTCCCACAGCCGTGACCCCGATCCGAGCACCACACCGGGCGAGACCGCCACATGCAGCGTGTCCACCAGGTCGGCGTCGAGGAACTCCCGGATGGTGGCCGCCCCGCCGCCCAGCCGGACGTCCTTGCCCCCGGCCGCCTTGCGCGCCTGCTCCAGGACCTCGGCCGGGTCGCCGCCGACGAAGTGGAACGTCGTGTCGGAGAGGGTGAACGAGGGGCGCTCGTGGTGGGTCATGACGAACACCGGCGTGTGGAACGGGGGCTCGTCGCCCCACCAGCCCTTCCACTCGTAGTCCTGCCAGGGGCCGCGCTGGGGGCCGAACTTGTTGCGGCCCATGATCTCGGCGCCGATGTTGTGCGCGAAGTCGCGTGTGAAGTAGTCGTCGAGACCGCGGCTCCCGCCGGGGTCGGTGCGGTTGGGCCAGCTCGCCGTGGCGCCGGCCCAGGCGAACATCTGCCCCGGGTCGGCGTGGCCGAACGGGCGCTCCAGGCTCTGGTGCTCGCCGGCACCGAATCCGTCACTCGAGACGTTGAAGTTCTGCACGCGCAGTAGCTGCGACACGGGGCTCCTCCTGTGGTCGATCAGGGGTGATGACCGCATCGGCCGGCGAAACTCATCGGTGATCCGGCGGTTTCCTCCGGAGCCGCCCCGCACTCACCCCGCACTCACCCCGCCTGCGCGATCACGTGCTCGATCACCTGCTGGAACTCCTCGCTCGGGGAGAACTCCACGAACTCGCTGTCCTCCAGGGCGACCGGGACGTGGCCGGGACCCCAGTAGTACGCCTGGCCCGCCTCGTACTCCTCCTCGCCGGAGGCCGTGCGCATCCTGATCCGGCCCTTCAGGAGATAGCCCCAGTGGGGGCACTGGCACGCGTCCTCGGGCAGGCCCTTGAGGGCAGGGCCCATGTCCGTGCCCTGGGGCAGACTGATGTAGCCCACCGACATGCCGCCCCCGATCGGCATGAGGCGCAGTTCCACGCCGTCGCCCTCGAGTGCGACGGGTACGTCGTTCCGGGTCGCCGCCGTCATGACTCCTCCGCTCCGGCCCGGCCGGGCCTCGCGACAACGGACCTCCTCCTTCCACCCTGGACCGCCGGAGAACCGCCCGCGACATCACGATCCGGTCAAGAGGTGTCCTCGGGGTCTTGATTTACCGGCGTGTAATCGATTCCATCCACCCGTCGATGTAATCGATTCCACGAGCGCTTCAGCAAGTGCTCCCACGACTGATCCACAAGGAGGTGGAGCGGCGGTGGCCAGCATCAAGGACGTCGCTGCCGAGGCGGGCGTCTCCGTCGCCACGGTCTCGCGCGTCCTGAACGACCACCCGTCGGTCAGCGCCGACGCGCGCACGCGCGTCCTGGCCGCCGTCGAGTCCCTGGGCTACCGCCCGAACGCCGTCGCCCGCTCCCTGCGCACCGACCAGACCCACACCCTCGGCCTGGTCATCAGCGACGTGATGAACCCCTACTTCACCGAACTGGCCCGCTCCGTCGAGGAGGAGGCCCGCGCGCTCGGCTACAGCGTCATCATCGGCAACGCCGACGAGCGGCCCGACCTCCAGGACCACCACGTACGCAACCTGCTGGACCGGCGGATCGACGGGCTGCTCGTCTCCCCGACGGACGGCGGTTCGCCGCTGATGCTGGACGCCGCGCGGGCGGGAACGCCCATGGTGTTCGTGGACCGGTGGATCCCGGGCGTGGACGTGCCGGTGGTCCGGGCGGACGGCCGGGCCGCCGTACGGGACCTCGTGGCACATCTGCACGGGCTCGGGCACCGGCGGGTCGCGATCATCGCGGGTCCCGCCGCCACCACGACCGGGCGGGAGCGCGTGGAGGCCTTCAGGGAGGCCCTCCAGGCGCACGGGCTCGACCTCCCCGACGCCTACATAGGGCAGGGCGACTTCCAGGCCGAGAGCGGGCGCCGGGTCACCGAGGGGTTCCTCGACCTGGCCGAGCCGCCCGAGGCCGTGTTCGCGGCCGACAACCTGATGGCGCTCGGCGCGCTGGACGCCGTACGCGCGCGTGGACTGCGGGTTCCGGACGACATCGCGCTGGCCGCGTTCGACGACATCCCGTGGTTCGTGCACACCGATCCGCCGGTCACCGCGATCGCCCAGCCGACCGGCGAGCTGGGGCGGGCCGCCGTGCGCGCGCTGGTCGACCGGATCGAGGGGCGGCCCGGCGAGTCCGTCACCCTCCCCGCCCGGCTCGTCGTACGCCGCTCGTGCGGCGAGCCGTATCCGGCCTCCCCGGAGCCGGACTCTGCACAGGCCCCCGCTGTGCAGCCCCCCGCTGAGAACAGGAGCCACACGTGAGCAACGCGGACGAGTTGCTGCGCATCGAGGGCATACGGAAGACCTTCCCGGGAGTGGTCGCGCTGGACGGCGTGGACTTCGACCTGCGCCGGGGCGAGGTGCATGTGCTGCTCGGTGAGAACGGCGCGGGCAAGAGCACCCTCATCAAGATGCTCTCCGGCGCCTACACGCCCGACGCCGGGCGGATCCTGGTCGGCGGCGAGGAGGTGCGCATCCACGGTGCGCAGGACTCCGAGCGGCTCGGGATCGCCACCATCTACCAGGAGTTCAACCTGGTTCCCGATCTGACGGTCGCCGAGAACATCTTCCTGGGGAGGCAGCCGCGCCGGTTCGGGATGATCGACCGGAAGCGGATGGAGGCCGACGCCGAGGTCCTCCTCGCGCGCGTGGGCGTGCAGGTGTCGCCACGCGCGCGTGTCCGCGAACTCGGCATCGCACGCCTGCAGATGGTCGAGATTGCCAAGTCGCTCAGCCTCGACGCGCGCGTGCTCATCATGGACGAGCCGACCGCCGTGCTCACCTCCGAGGAGGTCGAGAAGCTCTTCGCGATCGTGCGCACGCTGCGCGAGGACGGCGTCGGGATCGTGTTCATCACGCACCACCTGGACGAGATCGCCGCCCTCGGTGACCGGGTGACGGTCATCCGGGACGGCAGGAGCGTCGGGCAGGTGCCCGCCTCCACGCCCGAGGACGAGCTCGTACGGCTCATGGTCGGGCGCTCGATCGAGCAGCAGTACCCGCGCGAACGGGCCGATCGCGGCGCCGCGTTGCTGTCCGTCGAGGGACTCACCCGCGACGGCGTCTTCCACGACGTCAGCTTCGAGGTGCACGCCGGTGAGGTCGTCGGCATCGCGGGGCTGGTCGGCGCCGGCCGTACGGAGGTCGTACGGGCCGTGTTCGGGGCGGACCCGTACGACAAGGGGGCCGTGAAGGTCGCCGGGGCCGCCATCCCGAGGTACGACGTCAACGCGGCGATGACCGCGGGCATCGGGCTCATTCCCGAGGACCGCAAGGGCCAGGGTCTGGTGCTGGACGCGTCGGTCGAGGAGAACCTCGGGCTGGTGACGCTGCGGTCGGCCACGCGCGCCGGGCTCGTCGACCTCAAGGGGCAGCGCGAGGCCGCCGCGCGGATCGCCGAGCAGCTCGGCGTGCGGATGGCGGGCCTCGGCCAGCACGTGCGCACGCTGTCCGGCGGCAACCAGCAGAAGGTCGTCATCGGCAAGTGGCTGCTCGCCGACACCAAGGTGCTGATCCTCGACGAGCCGACGCGCGGCATCGACGTCGGCGCCAAGGTCGAGATCTACCAGCTCATCAACGAACTGACGGCCGCCGGCGCCGCCGTCCTGATGATCTCCAGTGATCTGCCCGAGGTGCTCGGCATGAGCGACCGCGTGCTGGTCATGGCGCAGGGCCGGATCGCCGGCGAGCTCTCCGCCGACGAGGCCACCCAGGACACCGTGATGGCACTCGCCGTCAGCACTCCGACCACCACGACCACCAGCACGACCGGAACGGAGGCCTCCCGTGGCCACTGACACGCTCAAGAGCACGACGGGCGCGGGTGGCGCCTCGGGCGGCCTGCGCCGTCTCCTGCTCGACAACGGCGCGCTCACCGCGCTCATCGTCCTCGTCATCGCGATGTCGGTGCTGTCCGGCGACTTCCTGACGACGGACAACCTCCTGAACGTCGGCGTCCAGGCGGCCGTCACCGCCATCCTCGCCTTCGGCGTCACCTTCGTGATCGTCTCGGCGGGCATCGACCTGTCCGTCGGCTCGGTCGCCGCGCTCTCGGCCACGGTCCTCGCGTGGAGCGCCACCTCGGCGGGCGTCCCGGTGTTCCTCGCCGTCCTGCTGGCCATAGCGACGGGCATCGTCTGCGGCCTGGTCAACGGCATCCTGATCTCCTACGGCAAGCTGCCGCCGTTCATCGCGACGCTCGCGATGCTGTCCGTGGCCCGCGGCCTGTCCCTCGTCATCTCCGAGGGCTCCGCGATCGCGTTCCCCGACTCCGTCTCCCGCCTCGGGGACGCGCTCGGCGGCTGGCTGCCGGTGCCGGTGCTCGTCATGGCCGTGATGGGCCTGATCGCCGCGTTCGTGCTCGGCCGGACGTACATCGGCCGCTCGATGTACGCGATCGGCGGCAACGAGGAGGCCGCGCGGCTGTCCGGCCTGCGCGTGAAGAAGCAGAAGCTCGCGATCTACGCCTTCTCGGGCGTCTTCGCCGCCGTCGCCGGTGTCGTCCTCGCCGCCCGGCTGTCCTCCGCGCAGCCGCAGGCCGCCGACGGCTACGAGCTGGACGCGATTGCCGCGGTCGTCATCGGCGGGGCGTCGCTGGCCGGCGGCACGGGCAAGGCGTCCGGCACGCTGATCGGCGCGCTGATCCTGGCCGTGCTGCGCAACGGGCTGAACCTGCTGAACGTGTCGGCGTTCTGGCAGCAGGTCGTCATCGGCGTCGTCATCGCGCTGGCCGTGCTGCTCGACACCGCGCGCCGCAAGACCGGGGCGACCCCGGTCGCGGCCGGCACCGGCGGCGACAAGGGCAAGCAGGCCGTGACGTACGCGCTCGCGGCCGTCGTCACCGTCGCGATCGTCGGCGCCACGTCCTTCCTGCACAACGGCTCCTCCGCCGCGGGCACCCCGAAGATGGGCCTGTCGCTGTCCACCCTCAACAACCCCTTCTTCGTGCAGATCCGGGCGGGCGCCCAGGCCGAGGCGAAGAAGCTGGGCGTGGACCTGACCGTCACGGACGCCCAGAACGACGCCTCCCAGCAGGCCAACCAGCTCCAGAACTTCACCAGTTCCGGGCTCGGCGCGATCATCGTCAACCCGGTCGACTCCGACGCGGCGAGCAACTCGGTGAAGGCCGCCGACAAGGCGAAGATCCCGGTCGTCGCCGTCGACCGCGGCGTCAACAACGCGAGGACGGACACGCTGGTCGCCTCCGACAACGTCACCGGCGGTGAACTCGCCGCGAAGACCATCGCCGACAAGCTGGGCGGCAAGGGCAAGATCGTGGTCCTCCAGGGCCAGGCCGGCACCTCAGCCGCCCGCGAGCGCGCCCAGGGCTTCGCGAACGGCCTCCAGGCCTACCCGGGCATCCAGGTCGTGGCGCAGCAGCCCGCGGACTTCGACCGCACCAAGGGGCTCGACGTGATGTCGAACCTGCTCCAGGCCCACCCGGACGTCCAGGGCGTCATCGCCGCCAACGACGAGATGGCGCTCGGCGCGATCAAGGCCCTGGGCTCCAAGGCCGGCACGTCGGTCTCGGTGGTCGGCTTCGACGGCACGCCTGACGGGCTGAAGGCGGTCGAGGGCGGCACGCTGTACGCGTCCGTGGCGCAGCAGCCGTCCCAGCTCGGGAAGATAGCCGTGGACAACGCGCTGAAGGCACTCCAGGGCAAGAAGGTCGAGGAGACGGTGAAGGTGCCGGTGAAGGTGGTCACGAAGGAGAACGTGGCCGGCTTCAGCGGCTGACATCGGGGAACGGCGGGCGGTCACACGGCGTGTGGACCGCCCGCCATGTCACTCACGTGGGGAGACGACTCATGTACGACTACGACCTCCTGGTCGTGGGGTCGGCCAACGCCGACCTGGTGATCGGTGTCGAGCGCCGGCCCGGTGCCGGCGAGACCGTGCTCGGCTCCGACCTGGCCGTCCACCCGGGCGGCAAGGGCGCGAACCAGGCGGTCGCGGCCGCCCGGCTCGGGGCACGTACGGCTCTGCTGGCCCGGGTCGGCGACGACGCGTACGGCCGGCTGCTGCTCGACTCGCAACGCTCGGCCGGCGTCGACACGGTGGGCGTCCTGGTGGGCGGCGCGCCGACCGGGGTCGCGCTGATCACGGTCGACCCGTCCGGGGACAACAGCATCGTGGTCTCGCCGGGCGCGAACGGCCGGCTGGCCCCGGAGGACGTCAGCGCCGCCGGGTGCCTCTTCCAGAGCTCCCGGGTGGTCTCGGCGCAGCTGGAGATCCCGCTGGAGACGGTGGTGGAGGTCGTACGGAACCTGGCGCCGGAGAGCCGTTTCGTGCTGAACCCCTCGCCGCCGCGCCCCCTTCCGCAGGAGGTGCTGGCGGCGTGCGACCCGCTGATCGTCAACGAGCACGAGGCGAAGGTGATCCTGGGCTCGGCCGCCGTAGGGGACAGCCCGGAGGACTGGGCTCGGATCCTGCTCGCGAAGGGCCCCCGGTCGGTGGTGGTGACGCTGGGCGCGGAGGGTGCGCTGGTCGCCTCGGCGGAGGGTGTCTCCCGGGTGCCGTCCGTGAAGGTGAGCGCCGTGGACACGACCGGCGCGGGTGACGCGTTCACCGCCGCGCTCGCGTTCCGGCTGGGGGCCGGTGAGTCCCTCGCGGAGGCGGCCGCGTACGCGGCGCGGGTCGGGGCGGTGACCGTGACGAGGGAGGGCGCGCAGGCGTCCTTCCCGACGGCGGCGGAGGTCGCCGAGCTGTGAAGCGGAACGGGATACTGAACCGTCACCTCGCCGGTGCGGTGGCCGAGCTGGGCCACGGTGACGGGGTGCTGGTGTGCGACGCGGGCATGCCCATCCCCGACGGCCCCCGGGTGGTGGACCTCGCCTTCCGGGCCGGGGTGCCGGCGTTCGCCGAGGTGCTGGAGGGGCTGCTGGCCGAGCTGGTGGTCGAGGGGGCGACGGCGGCGACGGAGGTACGGGAGGCGAACCAGGAGGCTTCGGACCTCCTGGACGGGCACTTCCCGTCCCTGGACCTGGTGTCGCACGAGCGGCTCAAGGAGCTSTCGGCCGGGGCCCGGCTGGTGGTCCGCACGGGCGAGGCACGGCCGTACGCGAACGTGCTGCTGAGGTGCGGCGTCTTCTTCTGACGGCTGTCTTCTTGACGGCTGTCTTCTTCTGACGGCTCCGGGCGGCTCTGCCGTGCCCGGATCAGCTTCGAGGGGGCTCGGTCCGTCGACCGGGCCCCCTCGGCTTTCCCCTCCCGTCAGAACCCC
>NZ_NGFN01000362.1 GCF_002148965.1 Streptomyces swartbergensis
ACGCAGCGGGGCGGCGGGGCAGCACCTCGGCGGGCCGGCGGGGCCACACATCGGCGGGCCGGCGGCCCGAGGCCGCCGCGCGTCTTGGGGACCGACGCCGTCGCGGAGGGGGCCGACGCCGTCGCGCAGCGGGGCCGACGCCGTCGCGGATCCGGGGCTGTCGTTGCGATTCCGGGGGCCAACGCCGCGGTTCGGAGGACCGTTGCAGTTCGAAGGCCGGCGCCAGCTGGGTCCGCAGATGCGGCCGCCGTAGACCGGCGAGCCACGCCGCCGCAGACGGGCGGGCCAACGCCGTCGCGGACCGGATGCCCGTCGTCGCGGACGGAGGCCAACGCGGTCACAGACCAGCGGGCCAACGCCGTCGCGGCGGAAGCGCAACGCCGTCGCGGTTCGGGAGGCCGCCGCCACCCGAGCCGGCAGACACGGCTACCGCAGACCGCCGAGCCACCGCCGCCACAGGCCTGCAGACCGATGCCGTCGCGGACCGGCAGCCAGAGACCGCCGAAGGTCGACGGGCCGATGAGGGCGGACCCCGTCAGGGGCAGGCCCCGCGTCAGGCGATCAGTGTGCGGCCCGGGTGGAGGCGGTCGAGGAGTTGGGAGTGGTGCAGTTCGGCCACGGGGGCGAGCAGGTCGGGGTGGCGCAGCAGGGCCGCGGCGCGCTGGTCGCCGTCGTCGGGCGCGACGAGCCGGCGGAACTCGGCCGGCGCGCCGGTGCTGTGGCTGCCCTCGGCGAGCGCGGCCACCGCCCGGGCGGCCAGCTCCGGGTCGGTGAGCAGACTGGCCGCCCAGCTCGCCACGACCTCGTCCACCCAGGTGCGCCAGGCGTGCGCGTCCACGTCGTCGCCCAGGGACGCGTCGACGCCGGTGACCCAGTCCAGCCGCGCGGAGCCGCCCGGGCCCGCCACGTCGACCAGGGCGGCGTCCATCGCCGTCGGGTACCTGAGCCATGCCGCGACCGTCACGGCCTGCCGGGCCTGCACCTCGCACAGCGCGGAGGCGAGCGCTCCGCCGGAGGCGGGGAAGGCACGGGTCAGCCACTGGGCGGTCGCCGCTATGACAGGAGAGAGATCTGCTTGCACTGCCGGGCCGTCCGAGAGGGGTGGGGAAGCGGATGGTCTGCCCGTAGACGGTAGCCGCCGCCCCGCGTCCCCGGACGTGATCGGGACCTCGTCCATGCTGTGGCCTCGGCCACATCGAAACCGAGGCTCGTACGCGGGGACGCTGATCCCGTTTCGCCGGGAAGGCCCCGGGCACCCGCCCCGCGTAACCTTCCGCAAGCCGGAAAGGTCCGGCGAATCCCCTGTTCCGGCCGCTCTGGGGCAGGGCCGGAGCAGGACAGGAGCAGTGTCATGACGGAACAGCGAACGGATCCGCCGGGCGCCCACCGTACTCCGGCCACCGACATGTCCCTGCTGGGCATCTACCTCAACGACCATCTCGCCGGCGCCACCGCCGGGACCGCGCGGATCCGCTATCTGCTGCGCTCGTGCCGGGGTACGGCGCTCGCTGACGCCCTGGCCCCGGTCGCCGCCGAGATCGCCGAGGACCGGGCGAGCCTGCTCCACATCATGCGGCGGCTCGACGTCCCGGTGCGGCGCTACAAGGTCTACGCGGGCCGGGCGGCCGAGCAGATGAGCCGGCTGAAGAGCAACGGCAGCCTGGTACGGCGGTCCCCGCTGAGCACGCTGTGGGAGCTGGAGGCGATGGGTCTGGGAGTGGAGGGCAAGATGGCCGGCTGGCAGACGCTCCACGACCTGGCCGCCACGGACGCCCGCCTCGACACGCGGCAGCTCGACGACCTCATCGAACGGGCCCGGCGGCAGCGCGCCACGCTGGAGGAACTGCGCCGCAAGCAGGTCGAGGTCGCCTTCCGCGAGACCTGACGGACAGGCCCCGCCACAACCGGGCCACCAACCGTGCCTTACCAGAACCTGCTGCTGAGAGCCGGCTGATGCGACAGCTCCACGGCGTCCCGCAGCCGCAGCGCGACGCTGATGGTGGCGCGCAGAGCGGAGGGACGTACGGTCTGGGCGGTCTCCGTGGCCAGGACCAGCAGGCAGGATGCCGCCTGCTCGACGACCGGCACGGGAAAGATGAAGTCGTTGTCGGCGGCGGCGCGGAACGCCTTCAGGGGGATCGCGGCGCCGTCGATGGCCCGGCGCGCGGCCTGCTCCAGGTGCTGTGCGGCCTGTTCGCACACAGGGGCGGGCAGGGCGATGGTGCGCTGGAACGGTGAACTCGTCATGCCCCGACTGGTCCCCCGGCGGCGGCCGGTTCTGTCGGCTGGCGGCGGGATTTCACCGTCCCGCGTGACCGGGGCGTGGCGAATGTCCCGGAATCGACACGGCCGCACAGCGGCGCGCAACGGCGGCCCGGTACGAGAGGTCTACTCCAGCGAGCGGCTCCCCGGGCGACCGGTCCGCCGCGGCGCGGGGAGCACGGAGAGAAGACCACAACGGGGGTCCAGAATGTTCCGCACCACTGCACGCCCGGCCCGCCGGCGCGCGTTCGCCGTCGGCTGCCTCGCCGCCCTCGGCATCGCCGCCGCGGCTGTCCCGGCCGCCGCCGCGTCAGCCGCCGACACCGGCGCCGACCGGTACACCGCCCAGGAGATCCACACCTTCCTCGAGGACTTCTACGGCGAGCACGGCCCCGGCGACTTCGCCCGCAAGTACGGGATCTCGCCGCACCTCAAGGAGAAGGCCGCCGCCAACCCCGAGTTCGACGTCCTGCTGTGCGCGCAGAACATCCCGGCGTCCATCGACATCGGTCCGGTCACCACGGCCCAGTCCGCCGGGGTCGGCTGGGCGACCGTGAGCACGTACGGGAACGGCGGATCCGACCAGGCGGACTTCACGGCGTACGTCGACCTGGACGCGACGCGGCCGATCCAGCTGATGGACGTCGATTGCGGCTCCGAAGGCTGAGTGCCGTCCGCGGGTCCGTGTGGAGTGGTCGCGCAATTTCACCGGGCCCCTCGGGCGCGGTCGTACTCTGAGTGTCGATCAAGCTCGGACCCGAGGAGGAGCGCGTATGACTGCCCCTACCGATGTCGTGGCCCGGCTCACCGGGCGGTCGGTCCCCGGGGAACGGCCGCTGTCCGGGGACCTGGCCGAGGTCACGCTCGACGACGGTCGGGTGGTGATCGTCAAGCGTGCCGACGATCCGAGTGCGACGCGGGCCGAGGCGGCCGGGCTGCGCTGGCTGGCCGACGCCGGCACGGTGCGGATACCGGACGTGCACGGCCACGACGAGAACTGGCTGGTCGTCGACCGGGTCACGCAGGGGCGGCCGAGCCGGGAGGCGGCCGTCCGCTTCGGCCGTGACCTGGCCGCCCTGCACGCCGCCGGCGCACCCGCGTTCGGCGCGCCGCCCCCGGACGGGCCGGCGGACGCGTACATCGGGCTCGCCCCGATGCGCAACGAGCCCGGCACCGACTGGCCGGGCTGGTACGCCGAGCATCGCGTGCTGCCGTATCTGCGGCGCGCGGTCGACCAGGGAACCGTCCGGTCCGGGGAGGCGGCCGTCGTGGAGCGGCTGTGCGAGCGGCTGCCCGTGCTGGCGGGGCCCGCCGAGCCGCCCGCGCGGCTGCACGGCGACCTGTGGAACGGCAACGTGCTGTGGGCGGCCGACGGGCATGTCCGGCTCATCGACCCGGCCGCGCACGGCGGGCACCGCGAGACCGATCTGGCGATGCTGCGCCTGTTCGGCTGTCCGCACCTGGAGCAGGTGCTGGACGGCTACCAGGAGGAGGCGCCGCTCGCCGACGGCTGGGCGGACCGCGTCGGCGTGCACCAGCTGTTCCCGCTGCTGGTGCACGCCGTGCTGTTCGGCCGGAGCTACGCGGAACAGGCCCTCGCGGTGGCCCGCTCCGCCCTGGCGGGGTGACCGGTCAGCGGGTCACGACGTGCCGTTCGTCCGGCACGCAGTGGGTCATGGTGAGGCCCTCGACGTCGCGCGGCGGGTTCTTTCCCAGGTTGGCCAGGCGCTCGCGGTCCTCGTCCGTGAGGTCCTGGCTCGCCAGCGGCTCCAGACCGGCCACGTCCTCGGGGCCGATGCCCAGCCCCTCGCCGACCCGCAGACCGAGGTCGTTCTCGACCAGCAGGAAGTGCCAGACCATGCGCTCCTGGACGGGCCGGTCGCACTCGGACAGCAGGTCGGTGAAGTTCTTCACCAGGTCGTCGCGCTCCCAGTCCTCCAGGAGCAGGTAGCGCTGGCCTGCCTGCATGTAGTCGTTGGTGCGGGGGATGCGCTTGCGGGTGAGCCGCCCCTCGATCACGGGCCCTTGCTCGTCGTGGGTCGGGTAGCGGGCCTCGCGCAGGCCGCCGGTGATCGACGGCTCGTAGTTGACCTGCGGGTTCTCGCCGCCGCCGTCCACGTGGTACGTCATCTGGCCGTCGCGCTGGTTGGTGCGCACGTCCGCGTTCTTGGCCTGGTTGACGGGCAGTTGCAGGTAGTTCGGGCCGACTCGGTAGCGCTGGGTGTCGCTGTAGGAGAAGGTCCGGCCGACGAGCATCTTGTCGTCGGAGAAGTCCAGGCCGTCGACGAGGACGCCGGTGCCGAAGGAGATCTGCTCGTTCTCGGCGAAGAAGTCCTGCGGCATCCGGTCGAGCACCATCCGGCCGACCGGCTTCGGCGGGAAGTCCTGCTCGGGCCAGGTCTTGGTGTCGTCCAGCGGGTCGAAGTCGAGCTCGGGGTGGTCGTGGTCGTCCATCATCTGGACGAGCAGCTCCCACTCGGGGTGGTCGCCGCGCCCGACGGCCTCGTAGAGGTCCTTGGTGGCATGGCCGAGGGAGTCGGCCTGGACGTTGGCCGCGTCCTCCTCGGTCATGCTGCGCACGCCCTGCTTGGGCATCCAGTGGTACTTGACCAGCTTGGTGTCGCCGTCGGCGTTGACCCACTTGTACGTGTTGACGCCGAAGCCCTGCATGTGGCGGTAGTCCGCGGGGATGCCGCGCGGGCTGAACAGGTTGACCAGCATGTGCATGGCCTCGGGCGTCTGCGACATGAAGTCGAAGATGCGGCGGGGCTGCTGCTCGAAGGTCACCGGGTCCGGTTTGAGGGCGTGGATGACGTCCGGGAACTTGATGGCGTCGCGGATGAAGAAGACGCCGAGGTTGTTGCCGACCAGGTCCCAGTTGCCGTCCTCGGTGTAGAACTTCACCGCGAAACCACGCGGGTCGCGGGCGGCCTCGGAGGAGTCGCGCCCGCCGATGACGGTGGAGAAGCGGACGGCCACGTCCGTGCGTTTGCCGCGTTCCTGGAACAGTTTGGCCCGGGTGTAGCGGCTGATCGGCTCGTCGCCCCAGGCGCCGTAGGCCTCGAAGTGCCCGTAGGCGGTGACACCGCGGGCGTGCACGACGCGCTCGGGGATGCGTTCCCGGTCGAAGTGGCTGATCTTCTCCAGGAACTGGTAGTTCTCCAGCGTGGCGGGCCCGCGGGCGCCGATGGTGCGCTGGTTCTGGTTGTCGTAGACCGGATGGCCCTGGCGGTTGGTGAGGACCTTGCGGTCGTCGCCCGGAGCGGGACCGGTACCGGATACGTCCGTCATATGCGTGGGCTCCTTCGGCTCATGGCCGGCGGCCGACCGGGTCGGCGCCGCGAGCGGCCGCCCGGCCGGTCCTGGCGGAACGCCCGGGTACCCGGCAGGGCGGGGTCAGTCACGTGCCTGGCGCGGGTCGGGATCCCGGCGGCGGTGCTGTCCGGGAGGCCGCCGGGGACAGCACCGCCGGTGCGGCCCTCACCCCTTGGGCCGGCGGCCCCTCTCCTGCTGCGGGAAGCGCCTGGTGGAGGGGCAGTCGGTGAACCAGTGGCCCATGCACGGCGAGCCCCAACCGGGCTGTCACCTCCTCCGGTTCCGGCCCGCTCCCCCGGAGCTGGGCCGCGTCCTGAAACAGACCTCGCGGTATTGCCACCAGCGCGCTGTCCGCCGACACCGGGCGGAAGGACACCTCCACCTCCACCACGTCCTCCCGGGCAGGATCCAGCGGCGGCCTCGTCCAGGATGGGATGGTGAGCTGTCGGCATCGTGGCATCCGCCACTGACAGTCAGAGCGCGATCACGGGGAGAGCAGAGGCATGCGGCACGTCTACTGGATCGGGGGCGGGAGCGGCGCCGGCAAGTCCACGATCGCCCGCGGACTCGCCGATCGGCAGGGCTGGCGTCTGTACTCGACCGACGATGTGATGGGGGATCACGCCCGCCGGACCACGCCCGACGAGGCCCCGCTGCTGCACGAGTTCATGGCCATGGACATGGACGAGCGCTGGGTGAACCGGTCTCCGGAGACCATGCTCGAGACGTTCCACTGGTTTCGCGGTGAGGGCTTCGGGCTGATCGTCGAGGACCTGCTGCGCATGCCGCGGGAGACGTGTGTCGTCGTCGAGGGCTTCCGCCTGCTGCCGCACCTCGTACAGCCCCTGCTCACCGAGCCCGGGCACGCGGTCTGGCTCCTGCCCACACCGGAGTTCCGGCAGGCCGCGCTCACGGGCCCGGCTATGTCGGGAGGGGGTTTCACGGCCCGGACCAGTGACCCGGAGCGGGCGAACCGCAACATCGCCGCACGGGACCACATGTTCACAGAACACCTCCGCGAGGAGACCGCACGCCTCGGGCTGCCCACCGTCACCGTCGACCTCACGATGTCCGAGGACGAACTCGCCGAGCGGGTCAGCCGGGTCTTCCGGCTCTGATCCCGTGGCGGAGCCGGACACGGAAAGGGCCCGGACCTCGCCGACCGGCGATGTCCGGGCCGTGTGGCCCCGGTGGGGCCTCAGCCGCCGTTGAGGCGTGCGCGCAGGAGCTTCTTGCCCAGTTCGGCACCCTTGCGGCTGTCCGCCTGGGCCTTGCGGAACAGGTCCGCGACCTCGGTGTCCTTGGCGCGCTCCGCGTCCTGGATGTAGCTCTCCAGACGCAGGGCGTTGTTCAGGCACGCCTCGACGTACCAGATCAGGTTGTAGTCCTTGTCCTGCGTACCGGTCACGCCGCCGGTCTCCGTCTCGCTGGTCATTCGGACCTCCTTCTTGCGGAGCGGACCTCTTCAGGCGCCGGACGGGTACCCGTCCGGCGGGCGGACACACAGCCCGTTCGCATCACTTTCAGTGACGGCCCGATCACGCCCTCCCGGAGGGTTGCCGGCCGGGCGGTCAGATCCGTACGCACCACCAACTCCCCTCCCCCGTACGGCAATCCCGACAGTTGCCACAGAAGCGAACAGACGCTTGTCACTTTCCGAAAGAAGTGCCGATCCACCGTGCGAGATCGGTCGATGACGGTGTGTACTGTGCTGCGGGTGGCTCGTCAGAGCACCTCGGACCCCGCCCTGCCCGACTCCCCCTGGACTCCACTCGATGATCGAATTACCGGACCTGGTCGTCGGCGGTCTCGCCGTCGGCACACTGTCCGCGTTCGCCCTCGGCGGCGGGTGGCTGCGCTCACGACGGCAACTGGCCGCACAGCGCGCCAAGACGGCCGCACTGCGGGCCCAACTCGACGGCACCACGCGGACGTTCGCGGCCGAGGTCGAGCACTTGGCGGCGCGGCGTGTGCCCGCCGCGGCCCGGCAGGTGGCCCATCCGCACGTCGCCGTGCCCGGCCCGCTCAACCCGCAGCTCGCCGGTTCGCCCCTGGGCCTGGCGCTGGAGCAGGTGCTGAAGGGGCTGCACGCCGAACTCGCCGCGCAGCGCACCCGGATCGACGCCGCCGCGCAGGCCGGGATGCGCGGCGCCACGCGGGAGATCCAGGCGGCGCTGTACCGGTTGCAGGACGCCCTGCGCGGTCTGCAACAGCGCTATGACGACCCCGAGTTGGCGCAGACCCTGTTCGAGCTGGACCACGAGAACGAGCAGTCGCTGCGGCGCGCGCAGATCGCGGCGGTGGTCTGCGGGGCCTGGGTGGGACTCGCCCGCGAGGAGTCCCATCTCGTGGACGCGGTGACGGGCGGTCAGGCCCGGCTCGCGGGCTACCAGCGCGTCCGGGTCCACAACCACCTGGCGGCGGGCACCGCCCTGGTGTCCCACGCGGTCGAGCCGGTCGCCATCATCGTCGCCGAGCTCCTCGACAACGCACTGCGCCACTCCGCGCCCGACACCGATGTCGTGGTCAATCTGGAGGACGTCCACCACGGTGTCTGTGTCACCGTGGACGACGCCGGGCTGGGCATGACGCAGGACGAACGGGCCCGTGCCCAGCGGTTGGTGGCCGGCTCCGAACCGATCCTGCTCACCGAGCTCGGCGATCCGCCGCGCATGGGACTCGCCGCCATCGGCCAGCTGACCCGGCAGTTCGATCTGAGCGTGGACCTGTCCTCCCCCTCCCCGTACGGCGGTGTGCGGGCGGTACTCCGAGTCGACAGTCACCTGCTGACCCGCATCGATCCGGCCGAACTGCCCCCGGCGGCCAGCGCCCCGCGTCCGACGCGCAGGGCGGAGCGGGCCGTTCCACCCCTCGCTGACGGCGCTGCCCGTGCATCCGAGCCGGCCCCGGCCACCGCGTCCGACGGCTCGGAACCGGCCCGCGCGCCCCAAAAGCCCGAGCAGCCGTCCACCACCACCGCCGCCCGTCCCACCCCGTCCGACGATCACGGCTACGGCACGGACCAGGACGACCAAGCCTCCACCC
>NZ_NGFN01000363.1 GCF_002148965.1 Streptomyces swartbergensis
GGCTCCACCGCCACGCCGTCGAGTTCCACCTGCGCAACGCCCGTGCGGGCGTCCGCCCACGCTCGGGCGTTGCGCAGGTGGAACTCGACGGCGTGGCGGTGGAGCCGGTCCCAGTCGCGGGGGTGGGAGTCGACGGCCTCGCGGAGGATCGTCAGGGCGTGGCGGTTGTGCGGCTCCAGGGAGTCCAGCGCGTCCAGGCCGCCCTCGGTGCGGCCCTGTTCGGAGGCGCGGATCCAGGGGGACTGGACGAGGTAGGCCAGGAGGTCGTCCCCTACCTGTTCCTTGAGGAAGAGGAGGTCGTCCTCGCAGGTCACCTTGTTGCCGATGACCGCGATGCGGATGCCGAACTGTTCCGCGTGGTCGCGGTACTGGCGGTAGACCGAGACGCCCTTGCGGGTGGGTTCCGCCACCAGGAAGGTGATGTCGAAGCGGGTGAACAGGCCGGAGGCGAAGGCGTCAGCGCCCGCCGTCATGTCGACCACGACGTACTCACCGGGGCCGTCGGCCAGGTGGCCGAGGTACAGCTCGACCGCGCCCAGCTTGGAGTGGTAGCAGGCCACACCCAGGTCGGACTCGTCGAACTCGCCCGTGACCATCAGCGGGACGCCGCCCGCCCGGCCGACGTGCCGGGCGTGCAGTTCGTCGTCGCCGAGTGGGCGCAGGAGGCGCGAGCCGCGTCCTGGGGGAGTGGTTTTGATCATCGCCTCGCGGGAGGTGATGCGGGGGTTCGTGCCGCGCAGGAAGTCCTTGATCTCGGCCAGGTGCTCGCCCAGGGGCGGGGCGGACGTCTCCTCCTCGCCGAGCGCCTCGGCCAGGTGCTGGTTGATGTCGCCGTCGATGGCGAGGACCGGGGCGCCGGAGCGCGCCAGATGGCGGGAGAAGAGCGCCGACAGCGTGGTCTTGCCGCTGCCGCCCTTGCCGACGAACGCGACTCTCACGACTGCTCCACCTTTTTGAAAATGAATGTCATGTAGCTAGGTTTAGGGAGTGATCGTCGCTGCTGTCAAATTGCCTGCTCCCTATGGGATTTGTGGTGGCGTCCGCGTGGCAGGCCCCGGCCGGTCGGCGCCTCGCCTTGATGCATATGCTGTGCAAGTGCGTGATGTGAGCATCAAGAGTTCGTTCCGGTTCCTCGCCGCCCTCGTCCTCCTCCCGGGCCTGGCAGGCTGCTTCGCCTCCCCCGGCGGGGAGTCGTCGCCGGATGGCGGGCAGCCGGGCTCGCGGCTGCGTGTCGCCCTCGCCTTCCCGCCCGCCGAGAACTTCTCGCCGTACGGAGCCGACGCCACGCTCCTCAGCCGGCTCGGCGTCACCGAGGGGCTGACCGCCCTGGACGCCAACGGTGCCGCGGCCCCCGCGCTCGCCGAGTCCTGGCGCCGCGAGAACGACCGCACCTGGCGGTTCACCCTGCGCGAGGCCGCCTTCCAGGACGGTACGGACGTCACCCCCTCCGCCGTGGCCGACGCGCTCACCCGCGCCACGAAGGCGAAGCCCGTGCCCGCCGCCCTCGCCGGTGTCACCCTCGACGCCGAGGCCGACGGCAGCCACGGCATCCGTGTCACCACCGCCGCGGCCGACCCCGTCCTGCCCATGCGCCTGTCCAGCCCGAGTCTGGCGATCCTCTCCCCGAAGGCGTACGAGAAGAAGGGCGCCCCCACGCCCGTCGGCACCGCCACCGGGCCCTTCGAGATCACCGAGGTCAACAGCGGCGGCTCCGCCACCCTCGACCGCTTCGACGACTACTGGGGCGGCCGCGCCCAGGCCTCCGGCATCGACGCGCGCTTCGTCAAGGACGGCACGGCGCGCGCCAACGCGGTGCGCACCGGCGACGTCGACATCGCCGAGGCGATCCCCGTCGCCCAGGCCGCCACCCTCGACAAGGCGACCCTCAAGGAAGCCGGCACCACCCGGACGACCAGCCTTCATCTCAACACCAGGACCGGCCCCTTCGAGGACCCGAAGCTGCGCGCCGCCGCGCGCACGGCGGTCGACTCCTCTGTCATCGTCAAGGGCGTCTTCGAGGGATACGCCGACCCGGGCGCGGGCATCTACGGTCCTGCCGTCACCTGGGCCGACAGCAAGCGCGTGAAGCCGACGGGACGCGCGGACGCCGCCCGGCCCGACGGCACGCGGATCACCCTCGCCACCTACGACAACCGGCCCGAACTGCCCGAGGTCGCCCAGGTCGTGCAACAGCAGCTCGAAAAGGCGGGCTTCACGGTGAAGCTGGAGGTGCGCGAGTACTCCCGGCTGGAGAGCGACGCGCTGGCCGGGAAGTTCGACGCGTTCATCGGCGCCCGCAACAGCCTGCTGGACACCGGCGACCCCGTCGGCGTCCTCGCCGGCGACTACACCTGCGACGGCGGCTACAACCTGGCCCTGCTGTGCGACAAGGACGTCGACCGGGCCGTCGAGAAGGCCGACGGGACCGACGGCACGGGCGAGCGGCAGGACGCGGCCATGGCCGCCGAGGCCGCGATCCTCGGCACGGACGCGGTCGTGCCGCTGGCCCATCAGCAGATCATCGCCGGCGTCTCCACCAAGGTCAGGGGCGTCGTCCTCGACCCGTACGAGCGGGCCCTGGTGGGCACCGGGACGCGTCGCTGACCGTCTCCCGCCGGGGGGTCCGCCCCCGACTCACGCGGGCAGCTTGGTGTCGATCACGCAGCTGATCTCGACCGCCTGTCCGGGGAAGGTGAGTTCGGTGACGCCCAGGGCCGTGCTGACCGGGCGGTGCGTGCCGAAATACGCACGGTTGCCCTCCGCCACCACGTCTGCGTTCTTCACCAGGTCCACCACGTACAGCGTCTGGGAGACGATCTGGCTGCGCGTGACGCCGTAGTGGGCCAGCACCTTGTCGAGGTTGGCGTAGGTCCCCTCCAGCTGAGCGGCGATGTCGTCCTCCGGGCGGAAGCCGCCCGCCTCGTCGAACGAGAGCTGTCCGGAGACGTGGATCAGATCGCCGGACCTGATCGCCTGCGCGTAGCCGAAGTGGCTCTCGGCCGGTATGGCGTGGTCGTAGACATCGATCGTGGTCATGGTTCCCGTCCTTACGTTCCTTCTGTCGAGCGCGAACCCGCGCTCTCTTGCGGTTACTCGGGAACTGTAAGAGAGTGACCGCCGACCTGGAAGAACGCACTTTTCAGTGACTGGGGAACCAGATGGTGACCAAGCAGTTGAGGGACCTGCCGGAGAACGCGGACCTGCGGCGGGCCGACTCCCTGGCGCGGGAGATCTTCTCGGACGTGGCCAACAAGTGGGCGCTGCTCATCATCGAGGCCCTCGGTGAACGCACCCTGCGCTTCAGCGAGTTGCGCGACGAGGTCGAGGGCGTCAGCCACAAGATGCTCACGCAGAACCTGCGAATGCTGGAGCGCAACGGCCTGGTCGACCGGAAGGTGCATCCCACCGTGCCGCCGAAGGTCGAGTACACCCTCACCGAACCGGGCCGTGCCCTGCGTGCCACGGTCGACCTGATCTGCGGCTGGACCCATGAGTACCTCGGGCACATCGAGTCGGCGCGCGGCCGGTTCGACGCCTGACCGGCCGGGGCGTCAGCTCGCGACCAGTTCCCGCACCTGCCGCCGGGCGGGGACGTTCTCGACCCGCGAGGTGCGGTACAGCCACAGCACATCCCGTCCGAACGACCACACCAGCAGGCCCAGAGCCAGGGCCGCGACAGCGAAGTTGGCCGCGTAAGGCAGCAGTTCGGCGCCCGCCAGCAGCAGGAGTACGCCCTGGAGTGCCGCGACCGTCTTGCGGGCGGTGCTCGGCGGGAGTGCTGCGGTCAGCCAGGGCCAGACGCGGGCGGCGCCGACGAAGACGTACCGCATCCCGCCGATCAGCAGCACCCACGGGCCCAGTTGCGTCGACACGTACACGCTCAGCACCAGGATCAGGAACGCGTCGACCTCCATGTCGAAACGCGCGCCCAGCGGGGTGGAGGTGCCGGTGCGGCGGGCCACCTTGCCGTCGACACCGTCGAGGATCAGGGCCACCGCCGTCAGGCCGACGAACAACGACACGGGCGGCGAGCTCTGGAAGGAGTCCGCGACCAGCGCGGTGACCCCGCCGACGAGGGTGGCCCGGCCGAGGGTGACCCGGTTCGCCGCGCCGAACGAGCGCAGCCGGGAGCGGTGCAGGGCCCGGGAGAGCACCGCCCAGGTGGCGATCGCGAACGCGAGGCCGGTCAGCCAGCCCGCCGGGCCCATCCCGATCGCGGTGCCGATCAGGGCGAGCAGCAGGATCTGCACTCCCGCCCCCAGGGCGGTCTCCTGCTGGAGCCTCGCGTCGTACGTGTTGTTCAGGGCCACCGAACACCCTCCGGCCGTGTGACAGAGTCGATCAACGCCGCTACCTTGTGCGCGGCCTGTGCACCCCTCGGTACGCAAGCAGCTTCCCGATCGTTCAGGAGGACTTCGATGAAGCACACCGGACGCGCGTTCTGGATCGCCTCGCCCGGGCGAGGCGGTATCCGGGACGTCAGTCTGCCGGACCCCGGCGAGGGCGAGGTGCTGGTCCGCACGCTGTACTCCGGCGTCAGCCGCGGCACGGAGACGCTCGTCTTCCGCGGCGGCGTGCCCGTCAGCCAGCACACGGCCATGCGGGCGCCGTTCCAGGAGGGCGACTTCCCGGGCCCGGTGAAGTACGGCTACCTCAACGTCGGCGTGGTCGAGGAGGGACCCGAGGCGCTCGCCGGCCGTACGGTGTTCTGCCTCTACCCGCACCAGAGCCGGTACGTCGTCCCGGCGAGCGCCGTCACGCCCGTACCGGACACCGTGCCGGCCGAACGGGCCGTGCTGGCCGGGACCGTGGAGACCGCCGTCAACGCCCTGTGGGACGCCGCGCCCCTGGTCGGCGACCGGATCGCCGTGGTCGGCGGGGGCATGGTCGGCTGCTCGGTGGCCGCGCTGCTCGCCCGGTTCCCCGGTGTCCGCGTCCAGTTGGTCGACGCCGACCCGGGCCGGGCCGACATCGCCAAGGCCCTGGGTGTCGGCTTCGCCTCGCCCGAGGACGCCCTCGGCGAGTGCGACCTGGTCGTCCACGCCAGCGCCACCGAGCAGGGGCTCGCCCGGTCCCTGGAACTCCTCACCGCCGAAGGGACCGTGCTCGAGCTGAGCTGGTACGGCGACCGGCAGGTGAGCGTGCCGCTCGGCGAGGCCTTCCACTCCCGGCGGCTCGTCATCCGCTCCAGCCAGGTCGGCACGGTCTCCCCGGCCCGCCCGAACCGCACCTACGCCGACCGGCTCGCCCTCGCCCTCGACCTGCTCGCCGACCCGGCCCTCGACGCCCTCGTCACCGGCGAATCCGCCTTCGAGGACCTGCCGGACGTGCTGCCGAAGCTCGCCTCGGGCGAGATTCCCGCGCTGTGCCACCGGGTCCGCTACGGCGAGAGCACCTGACCCGGAAAAGACGGGAGCGCCTGACCCGAGAAAACACGAGAGCGCCTGACCTGAGAAAAGACGTACCGGAGGCTGAACAGGGGAAGGCAAGGAGCCGTAATACACGGCATCCCCGGCAGCCATGGCGGGGGAGCAGACGCGCCGCACCTGGAGGGTCGTCCGTTGTTCAGCATCACCGTCCGCGATCACATCATGATCGCCCACAGCTTCCGTGGCGAGGTCTTCGGACCGGCGCAGCGCCTGCACGGGGCCACGTTCCTCGTGGACGCCACGTTCCGGCGCGAACAGCTGGACGAGGACAACATCGTCGTCGACATCGGGCTGGCGACGCAGGAACTCGGGGCGGTGGTCAGCGAGCTGAACTACCGCAATCTCGACAACGAGCCCGATTTCGCCGGTGTCAACACGTCCACGGAGTTCCTCGCCAAGGTCATCGCCGACCGGCTCGCCGAGCGCATCCACAAGGGCGCGCTGGGCGAGGGCGCCAAGGGCATCGCGGGCCTGACCGTCACCCTGCACGAATCACACATCGCGTGGGCGAGTTACGAGCGTGCGCTGTGACCGACACGACGATCGAACGGCCCGAGCAGACCGGACCGGCACCGGCGCGGCTGAATTATGTTCCCGTGCAGCACGCCACCCTGAAGAACGCCGAGATCATCCCCATGTCCCTGCGCACCGTGCACTTCGTGCTGCCGGGAGGCGTCGACGACCCGGCCACGCCCAGCGGCGGCAACGCCTACGACCGGCGCGTGTGCCTGGACCTGCCCGGCTTCGGCTGGCAGGTGACCAAGCACGCCGTGGCCGGTGACTGGCCCCGGCCGGGGGCGGCGGCCCGTACGGAACTCGCCCGCGCCCTGAGCGGCTTGCCCGACGGTGCCGTCGTCCTGCTCGACGGGCTGGTCGCCTGCGGCGTCCCGGAGATCGTCGTGCCGGAGGCGGAACGATTGCGCATGGCCGTCCTCGTCCATCTCCCGCTCGGCGACGAGACGGGGCTCGACCCGGCCGTGGCCGCCGAACTCGACGCCAAGGAGCGGGCGGTGCTGCGGGCGGTGCCGGCGGTGATCGCCACCAGCGAATGGGCGGTCCGCCGTCTGGTCGCCCACCACGGCCTTCCCCCGGAGCGGGTGCACGTCGCGGCGCCGGGCGCCGACATCGCGCCGCTCGCGCCCGGCACCGACGGCGTCTCACGGCTGCTGTGCGTGGCCGCCGTGACCCCGCGCAAGGGACAGCACCGGCTGGTGGAGGCACTGGCCACGGTGACCGACCTGCCGTGGAGCTGCGTGTGCGTCGGCAGTCTCACCCAGGACCCGGAATACGTCACCCATCTGCGGACCCTCATCGCCGAGCACGGCCTGGAGGGCAGGCTGGAGCTGGCGGGCCCGCAGTCCGGCGCCGCACTCGACGCCAGTTACGCCACCGCCGACCTGATGGTCCTCACCTCCTACGCCGAGACCTACGGCATGGCCGTGACCGAGGCACTGGCGCGCGGCATCCCGGTCATGGCCACGGACGTCGGCGGACTCCCCGAGGCGGTCGGCCGCGCCCCCGACGGCGGGGTGCCCGGCATTCTCGTCCCACCGGAGAACTCCGCCGCCATCGCCGCCGAACTGCGCTGCTGGTTCGGTGAGGCGGACGTACGCCGCCGCCTCAAGGCCGCCGCCCGCAGCCGCCGCGCCGCCCTCGGCGGCTGGGCGGCGACCGCACAGAGCCTGGCGGCGGTACTGCGCCGGCTCCCGACCGACCCCCGGAGGGCCGCATGACGAACCCGGCGACGACCCAGCAGAGCGGGACGATTCCGGCCCAGCCCGGGGCGAGGGAGGCTGCCGAGTCGATGGACGGCATGGTTGAGGGCGCGGGGCCGAGCGGGTATCCCGGGGCGTGGCAGGCCGCCGAGTCCGCGGATGCCGTCATCCCGGGCGCGGGCCCCTCCGGCACACCCGGCGCGCGGCCCACCGTGAAGCTGCGCGAGGCCGACCCCGAGGATCCGCCCCGTTACGCGCCCGAGTGGCTGCAGTTGCGGGAACCGGCCGACGCCGCCGCGCGGGCGCACGATCTGCTCGACCCGTTGCGCATCCGGCTCGCCAACCTGCCGGGCAAGCCCGGCGGTGTCGCCATCCACGACCTCGGGTGCGGTACCGGCTCGATGGGCCGCTGGCTCGCCCCCTGCCTGGACGGCGCACAGCACTGGATCCTGCACGACCGCGACCCCTACCTGCTGCACTTCGCCGCCGTCGGCTCCCCGCGCACCGCCGCCGACGGCAGCCGGGTCACCGTGGAGACGCGGCGCGGTGACGTCGCCCGCCTCACCGCGGACGCCCTGCGCGGCGCGTCCCTGGTGACGGCGTCCGCCCTGCTGGACGTCCTCACCCGCGAGGAGATCGACACCCTCGCCGCCGCCTGCGCCGGAGCCGGCTGCCCCGCCCTGCTGACGCTGTCCGTCGCAGGCCGCGTGGAGCTGAYGCCGTCACATCCGCTGGACTCGGAGATCGCCCAGGCGTTCAACGACCACCAGCGCCGCGACGGTCTGCTCGGTCCCGACGCGGTGACGGCGGCGGCCGAGGCGTTCTCCGAGCACGGCGCGACGGTACGGCTGCATCCGAGCCCGTGGCGGCTCGGCCCCGAGCAGGCCGCGCTCACCGAGCAGTGGCTGCGCGGCTGGGTCGGCGCCGCCGTCGAGCAGCGCCCCGACCTGCGCGCCCGCGCCGACGCCTACCTGGCCGAACGGCTGGCCTCCTGCGCCGCCGGCCAGTTGCGCGTCACCGTCCACCACACCGACCTCCTGGCCCTGTGCCGCCCGGAGGGCGGAGCGTCATGAGCCCGCGGGCGGGAACCGACGTCGCGCCCCGGGTCGCGGTGGCGGGGACGCGTGTGCGGCTGAAACCCGCTGACGCCGCCCGGTTGCCGGAGACCGCCGAGACCGCCGAGATCGCCGACGGCCCGGGCCGGCTCGGTGAAACCGGTGTTCCGGCGCCGTCCCCGGCCGCCGCCGTGCCGTCGCGCCGGCTCGGCGCCACGGTCCCGGGCGGGCCGTCGGCGGCCGGCGGCGGCCGGCGTTCGCCCGCCGGAGCCGGAGCCGGAGCCGGAGCCGCGGTCGCCGTCGCGGTCGCCCCCCTGGCCAATCCGGAGGTGCCGTGCCCGGTCGCCGGCGACACGGACGTGCGCCGGCTCGGCGAGCCGGCCCTCGCGCCACGCCCCGTCGCCGACGCCGGTACCC
>NZ_NGFN01000364.1 GCF_002148965.1 Streptomyces swartbergensis
GCTCAGGCTCCGCCTGCTGCGCCTCCTCCGGGAGGTCCGTCGGGGGAACTGCGTCTTCCATGCCCCGACGCTACCGCGAACCGCTGAGGTACCGTCGACCGCGATGGCCACGATCGAGGAGTGCCGCAGCGCACTCGACAAGCTCTCCGACAACATGCAGCACGCCGAGGGGAACGTCCGCGAGGCCGCGGCCCTGGACCGTTCCGTGAGCTGCCACATCACGGACCTGGACGTCACCTTCGTCGGCCGTATGCAGGGCGGGCGGATCGTCGTGCGCGACACGGTCCAGGGACCGCCGCCCGACAAGGCCGAGATCAGACTCGCCATGACCGGTGACGACCTGGTCGCGCTGGTCGATGGCGAGCTGAACTTCGCCAAGGCCTGGGGCTCGGGCCGGGTGAAGCTGTCCGCGGGCGTGCGCGACCTGCTCCAGCTCAGGAAGCTTCTGTAGCCGCCGCCTTCCCGGCCCCGGTCCCTGCTCCGACGCGTGCCTTGCGCGCCGCCGGCACGACCAGCGGCGTGCCCGTCTCCGGGTCGTCGATGACCTGGCAGCGCAGTCCGAAGACCTCCTCGACCAGGCCGGCCGTGACGATGTCCTTCGGCGCGCCCTCGGCGATGATCCGGCCCTCGCGCAGGGCGATGAGGTGCGTGGCGTAGCGGGCGGCGTGGTTCAGGTCGTGCAGCACGGCGACGAGCGTGCGCCCCTGCTCCTCGTGCAGTTCCGCGCACAGGTCCAGGACGTCGATCTGGTGCTGGATGTCCAGGAACGTCGTCGGCTCGTCGAGCAGCAGCAGAGGTGTCTGCTGGGCGAGTGCCATGGCGATCCACACGCGCTGGCGCTGACCGCCCGAGAGCTCGTCGACGTACCGGTCGGCCAGCTCGGCGACGCCGGTCTGCCGCATGGACTCCTGGACGACCCGCTCGTCCTCGGTCGACCACTGGCGCAGGATGCCCTGGTGCGGGTAGCGGCCCCGGCCCACCAGGTCGCCGACGGTGATGCCGTCGGGCGCGATGGACGACTGGGGCAGCAGACCGAGGGTCCGCGCGACCTTCTTCGCGGGCATCGACTGGATGGTCTGACCGTCGAGCACCACACGGCCCTCACTGGGCTTGAGCATCCGCGACAGCGCCCGCAGGAGCGTCGACTTGCCGCACGCGTTGGGACCGACGATCACCGTGAAGGAGTTGTCGGGTATCTCCACCGACAGTTGTTCGGCGATCACCCGCTGGTCGTAGGCGAGGGTGACGTTCTCGGCGGACAGACGGTTCACGGTGCTCCTTCGGTTCTTGCTCATATCCGGCCCGCCTTGCGTTCGGTGACCAGCAGCCACAGCAGGTAGGCGCCACCGAGCACGCCGGTGACCACACCCACGGGCAACTGCTCGGCGCCGAACGCCCGCTGCGAGAGCCAGTCGGCGACGACCAGCAGGGCGGCGCCCATGCACAGGGAGGCCGGCAGGTTCGGGCCGGGCGCGCGGGTCAGGCGCCGGGCCAGCTGCGGCGCGGTGAGCGCGACGAAGCTGACGGGACCGGCGGCGGCGGTCGCGGACGCCGTCAGCAGCACGGCCGCCACCATCAGCAGCAGCCGTACGCGCTCCACCCGCACCCCGAGGGCGTACGACACGTCGTCGCCCATCTCCATCATCCGCAGCCCGCGCGCGTTGCTCAGGACGAGCGGCACGAGCACGGCGCACAGCCCGAGCAGCGGCCAGACCTGGGCCCAGTCACGGCCGTCGAGGGATCCGGTCATCCACACGACCGCGCGGGCCGCGTCCACGATGTCGGACTTGGTGAGCAGATAGCCGTTGACCGCCGTGACGATCGCGGAGACGCCGATACCGACCAGCACCAGCCGGTATCCGTGCACGCCCCGCTTCCAGGCGAGCACGTAGATGGCGAGGCCGGTCACCAGGCCGCCCACCAGCGCGCCGAGGGCGACCTGGTTCGCGCTCCCGGAGAACAGCACGATCATGGTGAGCGCGCCGGCCGTCGCGCCCTGCCCGAGGCCCAGCACGTCCGGACTGCCCAGCGGATTGCGGGAGATGGACTGGAACAGCGCGCCGCCGAGTCCGAGCGAGGCGCCGACCAGCAGCCCGACCAGGACCCGCGGCAGCCGCAGTTCGTTGACGATGAACTCCTGGCCCGCGTTGCCCTCGCCGAACAGCGTCCGCAGCACGTCGGCGGCCGGGATCGGGAAGTCGCCGGTGCCGATGAGCACGACGCTCGCTGCGAGCGCCGCGACCAGCAGCAGGAGTACGACGGTGAAGGCTCGCACGTCCAGGCGCACGGAGAGCCCGCCCGGGGTCCTCACAGCACGGTTGGTGGTCTTCACAGCTGAGCCGTCCTCCGCCGTCGTACGAGATAGATGAACGCCGGCCCGCCGAGGATCGCGGTGACGATGCCCACCTGCAGTTCCGCGGGCCGTGCCACCATCCGGCCGATGACGTCGGCGCCGAGCAGCAGCACGGGCGACAGGATCGCCGCGTACGGCAGGATCCAGCGCAGGTCGGGCCCGGTGAAGGAGCGCACGACGTGCGGAACCATCAGCCCGACGAACACGATCGGCCCGCAGGCCGCGGTCGCCGCCCCGCACAGCACGGTCGCGGCCAGCATGGACAGCGCCCGCGTCCGGTTCAGGTTGGCGCCGAGCGCCTTGGCGGTGTCGTCGCCCATGGCCATGGCGTTGAGCGGCCGGGACAGGGCCAGCGCCAGGACCATGCCGGCCAGCAGGAAGGGCAGGACCTGCCGGATGGTCGAGTCGTTCGCCGCGGACAGCGAACCGACCGTCCAGAACCGCATCTTGCCGAGCGCCGCGTCGTCCATGATCATCACGGCCTGGAGGTAGCCGTAGAGCGCGGCGCTGATCGCCGTACCGGCCAGGGCGAGCCGCACCGGCGTCGCGCCCCGGCTGCCGCCGAGGAACCACACCAGCGCCCCGACCGCGGCCGCGCCGAAGAACGCGAACCAGACGTAGCCGCTGAGCGAGGTGACCCCGAGGAACGTGACGGCCGTGACGACCGCGGCGGACGCGCCCGCGTTGATGCCGAGCAGTCCGGGGTCGGCCAGCGGGTTGCGCGTGAGCGCCTGGAGAACCGCCCCGGCCAGGCCGAGGGCGGCACCGGCGAGCAGCCCGAGCACGGTCCGCGACAGCCGCTCCGCGACGACGACGTCGCCGTACGTCCCCGAATCCTCGAACAAGCCGTGCCAGACCTGCCCGAGGGACAGCTCTTTCGCCCCGATGGCGATACTCGCCAGCGCGACGAGCACCAGCATCACCAGGGCCAGGAGGAGCCCGACGGCACGCATCGCCCGTCGGGTCGGGGGCGCGGAGGCGGTCTCCGCGCGCTGTTCAGGGGGACTGTCGACCAACACGCAAGTTAGGTTAGCCTACCCTGCCATTCGATCTCGATCCCGGGCCCCGGCCGCAGCCACGGACGCCTGCCCGCCGAACCGCGGATCCAACAGTCACTCAAAGACCCAGCTTCGCCAGCGACTTCCCCCCGTCCAGCTCGCACACACCCGCACCGGCGGCCGTCCACGCCGCGGCGCACAACGCGCGCAGCCCGTCCAGCGCCTCGCCGTCCCCGTCGAGCTCCAGCCGGTCCGCACCGGCCCTCGCCGTCCAGCCACCGCACCGGAACCCGTCGCCGGCCTCGGCGACCTCCGGCTGGCCACCGAGCATCCCGCGCAGATCGGCGTCCACATACGTCGGCCGGTGCTGCGGCGGCGCGGCCAGCAGCTGCGCGCCGTCGGTCACGCCGGTCAGGACGAGCAGCGAGTCGACGTCCCCGTTGAACGCGCCCTCGATGTCCGTGTCCAGCCGGTCCCCCACCACCAGCGGCCGCTTCGCCCCGGTCCGCAGGATGGTCTCCCGGTGCATCGGCGGCAGCGGCTTGCCCGCGACCTGCGGCTCGGCGCCCGTGGCGATCCGCACGACCTCCACCGCCGCGCCGTTGCCCGGCGCGATCCCCCGCCCGCTCGGAATCGTCAGGTCGGTGTTCGAGGCGAACCAGGGCACACCGCGCGCAACGGCGTAACTGGCCTCCGCGAAACGGCCCCACGGCAGCTCCGGACCGCCGTACCCCTGCACCACCGCCGCCGGATCGTCGTCCGCCGACTCCACGGGCACGAGCCCGCGCTCGCGCAGCGCCACCCGCAGCCCCTCACCGCCGATCACCAGCACACGGGCGCCCTGCGGCACCTGCTCGCTGATCAGCCGCGCCACCGCCTGCGCCGAGGTGATGACATCGTCCGCGCCCGTCGGTATACCCAGCTCGGTCAGATGCTCGGCCACCGTGTCCGGAGTCCGCAGCGCGTTGTTGGTGACGTACGCCAGACGCATCCCGCCCGTCCGGGCCGTGGCCAGCGACTCGACCGCATGCGCGATCGCGCTCCCGCCCGCGTACACGACACCGTCCAGGTCGAGCAACGCCGTGTCGTACGCCTCGCTCAGGGCCTGCCCACTGCCCTCGGGCCTCGTCCTGACGCTCCGGCTCATCCCGCATCGCTCCTCGTTCGACGGCTTTCCCCCGATCATCCCCCATGCCACTGACACCCGTACGATGCCGGGATGAACACAGCAGGTCACTCGGAAGCAACGGAGCGCCGAGGCCTGGAACTCACCCCGTTCCGAGGCCTTCGATACGACCCCGACCGGGTCGGCAGCCTGGCCGCAGTGACGTCCCCGCCGTACGACGTCGTCGTCCGCCCCGACGGAGTGCACCACCTCGAGTCCGCCGACCCGCACAACATCGTCCGTCTGATCCTCCCCCAGGCCGCCACCCCCAGCGCCCGCAACGACCAGGCCGCCAAGACCCTGCGCCGCTGGCTGACCGAGGGCGTCCTGACCACCGACCCGGACCCCGGCCTGTACGTCTATGAGCAGCGCGACGGCAACGGCATGCTGCAACGCGGCGTCATCGGCGCCCTGCGCGTGTCGGACCCGGCCGAGCAGGTGGTGCTGCCGCACGAGGACGTCATGCCGCACATCGTCGCCGACCGTGCGGCCCTGATGCGGGCCACCTCGGCGAACCTCGAACCCCTCCTGCTGACCTACCGCGGCGACGACTCCACGACTGCCACGGCGGACCTGATCGAGCGGACCGCCGAAAAGCCACCGCTCCTCGCGACCACCACGGAGGACGGCTTCAGCCACCGCCTGTGGTCGGTCACCGCCCCCGCCGACCTGGCCACGATCCAGGCCGACCTGGCCCGTCATCAGGCCCTCATCGCCGACGGCCACCACCGCTGGGCGACCTACCGCCGCCTGCGCACGGAACACCCGTCCCCCAGCCCGTGGGACCACGGCCTGGTCCTCCTGGTCGACACGGCCCGCTACCCCCTCCGCGTCCGCGCCATCCACCGCCTCCTCCACGACCTGCCGGTCGGCGACGCCGTGGCCGCCCTGGACGACCACTTCCGCGTGCGCCGCCTCGAACTCCCGCTGCCCGAGGCCCTGGAGGCACTGGCGGAGGCCGCCTGCGCGGGCAACGCGTTCCTGCTCGCCGGAGACGGTGCCTTCCACCTCGTCGACCACCCGGACCCGGACCTCCTGGCCCGCACGGTCCCCGCCGACCGCCCCACCGCCTGGCGCACCCTCGACGCGACAGTCCTGCACGCCACGCTGCTCGACCACGTCTGGCGCATCCCCGAGGACTCCCCCGCGCACATCACCTACATCCACGACGCGGCCGCCACGGTGGCGAAGGCGGAACGCGACGGCGGCACGGCCGTTCTGATGCACCCGGTCCGCGAGGAGGTCGTCCGCGACCTGGCCCGGCAGGGCGTCACCATGCCGCGCAAGTCGACGTCGTTCGGCCCGAAACCGGCCTCCGGCCTGGTGCTGCGCGCGCTGGACCTCTGACGCACTGATTCTGACGCGCTGGTTCCGACGCACGAAAGGGGCGGATCCCGACCGGGATCCGCCCCCTCTGCCTCTACGCGAGGTCAGTCCTTCTCCTCCTCGGAGGCCTCGCCGCCCTCACCTTCGTCCTCACCCAGGGCGTCCACGAACTCCACACCGTCCAGCTCGGCGAGCCGGTCCGAGGCGTCCGTGCTGCCGTCCCGGTCGGCCTCCACGGCCTTCGCGAACCACTCCCGCGCCTCGCTCTCCCGCCCGGCCGCCAGCAGCGCGTCGGCGTAGGCGTACCGCAGCCGCGCGGTCCACGGCTGCACGGAGTTGGAGGCCAGCTCCGGGCTCTGAAGCGTCACGATGGCCGCGTCCAGCTGCCCCATGTCCCGTCGCGCACCGGCCGCGACGAGCCGCATCTCGACCTGCCCGGCCTTGTCGAGCTTGTGCACCTCGGGCGCCCCGGCCATGTCCAGTGCCTTCTCCGGCCGCCCGAGCCCACGCTCGCAGTCGGCCATGACGGGCCACAGGTCGATGTTCCCGGTCATCCGCTTGGCGGCCCGGAACTCGGCCAGCGCCTCGCCGTACTTCTGACTGACGTACGACGCGAACCCGGCGGCCTCCCGGACGGCGGCGACACGCGACGCCAGCCGCAGCGCCACCCTGGAGTAGCCATACGCGCCCTCGGGGTCCTCGTCGAGGAGCCGCGCGACCATCACCAGGTTCTTCGCGACATCTTCCGCGAGCGTCTTCGGCAGGCTCTGGAGCTCCTGCCGTACGTCCTTGTCGATCTCTTCGCCCGTGACGTCCTCGGGGATCGGCAGCCGCTTGATCGGCTCCCTGTCCCGCTCGCGCTCGTCACGGAACCGGCCGCCGCCACGCCGGTCGTCCCGACGGTCGTCGCGCCGGTCATCACGGCCCCGGAAGCCCCCGGGCCGCCCACCACGATCGTCGCGGCGCGGCCCACGCCCGCCACGATCGTCCCGGCCACGGAAGCCGCCACGGTCGCCTCGGGTGTCGCGGTCGCCGCGGGTCTCGCGGGTGTCGTCCCGACGGAACTCACCGCGTTCGCGACGGGGACCGTCATCACGCCGGAAACCGCCACGCTCGCCCCGAGGGGCATCGTCGCGCCGGAAACCGCCACGGTCCCCACGGTCGTCGCCACGGCGGTCGTCACGACGGTCATCCCGCCGGTCGTCACGACCCCGGAAACCACCGCGGTCACCGTCGCGCCGGAAGCCGCGGTCCMGGTCGTCGCCACGGAAGCCGCGGTCCCGGTCATCACGGCGGAAACCACGGTCCTGATCATCCCGGCGGTCTCCGCGGTCGTCACGGCGGTGGAATCCGCCGCGGTCGCCTTCACGCCTGTCATCGCGACGGTCATCCCGCCTGTCGTCCCGACGGTCATCCCGTCGGAATCCACCGCGCTGCCCACGGTCGTCATCTCCGCGTCGGACATCGCCCCGGCGGTCATCGCGCCGGCCGTAACCGCCGCCACGGTTGTCGTCACGCCGAAAACCGCCCCGGTCGCCCCTGTCTCCCCGGTCGTCCCGCCGCTCGCCACGGTCATCACGACGGAACGGGGGACGCTCCCCACGGTCATCACGCCGGAACGGGGGCCGCTCCCCACGGTCATCACGCCGGGAATCTCCCCGGTCGCGATCGTCCCTGCGCGGCCCTCGGTCGCGGTCGTCGCGCCGGCCGTAGCCACCACCACGGTTGTCGCCACCACCACGGTTGTTGCCACCGCCACGGTTGTCGCCACCACCACGGTTGTCGTCACGCCGGAAGCCACCACGCTCTCCGCGCTCGCTTCGCTCACCTCGGTCGCTCCGGCCGCTTCGGTCGCCTCCGCGGAAGCCGCCACGGTCTCCACGGTCCCCGCGCTGACCGCCGCGGTCGCTCCGGTCCCCCTCCCGTCGCTGCTGGTCGCGCTCCGGTCGGTCGTCGGGAGAGTTGGTGGACATGGTGACTCCTGTCTTCGGTACCGCAAGTCATTCTCGCGCAGCCGGCTGCCCAGCGCGCAGTGCAAAAACAAAAAGGACCCCTGGTCCCAGCTGAACGCTGGTGACCAGGGGTCCTTCCAAAGATTGTTCGGCGGCGTCCTACTCTCCCACAGGGTCCCCCCTGCAGTACCATCGGCGCTGTAAGGCTTAGCTTCCGGGTTCGAAATGTAACCGGGCGTTTCCCCTACGCAATAACCACCGAAACCCTAATGGTTTCGAGCGAACAAGCACACTCTTCAATTGTTTGTTCTGCTCAAAGCCGACAACTGTTCGTTGTCTCAGAACTAACACAGTGGACGCGAGCAACTGAGGACAAGCCCTCGGCCTATTAGTACCGGTCAACTCCACACGTTACCGTGCTTCCATATCCGGCCTATCAACCCAGTCGTCTACTGGGAGCCTTACCCTCTCTAGGAGGTGGGAATACTCATCTCGAAGCAGGCTTCCCGCTTAGATGCTTTCAGCGGTTATCCCTCCCGAACGTAGCCAACCAGCCATGCCCTTGGCAGAACAACTGGCACACCAGAGGTTCGTCCGTCCCGGTCCTCTCGTACTAGGGACAGCCCTTCTCAATATTCCTGCGCGCGCAGCGGATAGGGACCGAACTGTCTCACGACGTTCTAAACCCAGCTCGCGTACCGCTTTAATGGGCGAACAGCCCAACCCTTGGGACCGACTCCAGCCCCAGGATGCGACGAGCCGACATCGAGG
>NZ_NGFN01000365.1 GCF_002148965.1 Streptomyces swartbergensis
GTTGACCACCACGGCGTTCCCCCGCCCGCGCGCGGCCCCGAACCACAGCTCGGCCACCGCGCTGGCGCGCAGCGGGTTGTCCAGGTACAGGGGATAGGCGATGTGCTCGGTGAGCAGGTCGGCCAGCGGTACGTCGTGCCAGTCCCAGTTGGGCGCGTACTCCGAGATGCCGGTGGCGCGGTCCACCTGTCCCGGCACGCTCACCCCGACCCCGAGCACCCGGGCGCCCTCGATGCCGGCCTGGGTGACCACCGAGCCGACCGCGGCGGCCACATGGCCCACCACCTGCTCCGGCAGGCTCTCGCCGGCGCGGACGTCCTCCTCGGCTCGGGCGAGGACGTTCAGTCCCAGGTCGAACAGCTCGACGTGGACGTACGTCTCGGCGATGTCGACGCCGATCAGCGCGCCCCCCGAGCTGTTGACCGCCACCAGGCCCCGGGGGCGGCCGCCGGCCGAGTCCTCGAAGCCGACCTCCGTGATCATGCGGAGGTCGAGCAGCTCGCCGACGAGTGTGGCGACCGTGGCGAGACTGAGGCCGGTGGCGGCCGCCAGCTCCTGCCGGGAGGTCGGTGACTCGGCGATGATCTGGCGCAGCACCTCGTAGCGGTTCGCGGTGCGGATGTCACGTGATGTGCGCTTCACCGGGGTGCCCATCCCTTCCCAGGCCGGCTCGGCCGGGTCGACTTCGGCACCGGCGCGGCGCAAGGCTATGGGCTGCCGGGACTTTCGACAAGGGGTTAGGAAAGGGGCTTTATAAAGTGCGCTCCTGGTGAGGGCCGGTGGGCGCCCGTGGTGGCTGATCGCGGCCTGCTCATGATGCCTCAGACGATGTCCCGTTTGCGGGGCACGTCGGCGCCTCGCTCCCAAGGGCCGTGCTCGCCACCGCCGCCGCGAGTTGCTGCTGCACCGGCTCGGGCAGCGTGCCGCCGCGCACGGTGTCCACCAGGTTCCCGGCCAGATGGTGCAGCTTGGTGTTGGTGTTCTGGGAGGTCCTGACCAGCACGCTCCAGGCGGCCTCGGGGCTCAGGCCGAAGGAGGCCATCAGGATGCCGCGGGCCAGGTCGATGGTCGGCCGGGTCTGCATGGCCCGCCGCAGCTGGGTGACCTCGGCGCGCAGGTCCTGGTCCTCGTCGCCCGCGGGCGGACCGGGCTCGTCGGCGGCCGGGTGTACAGCGTCCTGGTGCGGGCCCGGGGCCGCGAACAGCTCCCGGGCACCGGTCAGATCGAGCAGGCGCTCGACCGCGGGGCCGCAGGAGCGGACGATGACCGTCTTGCCCTCGTCGAGGGCACGCAGCCGCAGGTCCAGCAGCATGTTGAGCCCGGAGCAGTCGCAGAACCCGACCGCGTCCAGACGCAGGTCGATGCCGCTGCCCGACAACGTGAGGATGTCGTGCAGCTCCGGCAGCAGCCGCCTGCTGCCCAGGTCGAGTTCGCCCCACACGGTGACGGTGATCCGGTCGCCGTCCGGTACGACGTCCATGGTCGCCATGCATGGCGGGATCGCCGTCACCGAGTGCACAGGGTCCGGCATGGCCCCGTTCTCCCTTGTCTGTTCGCCGTGCCTCCGCCTTCCAGCGTTGCCCCATTACCCCACACCCGTCAATCAATACATGAAACGCAGTACGTGTTTTTGAATACGTGTACGCCTGGTCGGTAGAGTTGGGGCATGGATGGAGTGCCCGAGCCACACACCGGATGGACGTTTCTCACCAACCATGCCCGGGTGCTGGCAGCCATCGCCGACAACCACAGCGCCCGTATCCGGGACATCGCGGCTCACTGCCGGCTCACCGAACGCGCCGTCCAGAAGATCATCGCCGACCTGGAGCGGGACGGTTATCTCTCCCACACCCGGGAGGGCCGCACCAACACGTACCGGATCGACCCCGGCAAGGTGCTGCGGCACCCCGCCGAGGCCGGTCTGACCGTGGCGGCGCTGCTCTCCCTGCTCGTCGAGGACGAGGCCGACCGCGCCACGGCCCCCAGTGAACCCGGCCGGCCGCACGCCACGACCTGACCCTTCGGCCGCACGCCACGACCTGACCCTTCGGCCGTCCGCCGCCGGATGGCCGGGGCTCTCCTGCCGACGCGTCCGTTCCCGCTACGCGTCCGTTCCCACGCGTCCGTTCCCGCTACGCGTCCGTTCCCACGCGTCCGTTCCCGCTACGCGTCCGTTCCCACGCGTCCGTTCCCGCTACGCGTCCACTCCTGCTACGCCTCCATCAGCACGTCCCGCACGAAGGCATTGGCGAACGTCCCCTCCGGGTCCAGCTCCCGCGCCAGCGCCCGGAAGTCGCCGAGCCGCGGATACAGCCCGCGCAGGGCGGACGCCGGCACGGTGAACACCTTCCCCCAGTGCGGCCTCGCCCCGAACGGGGCCAGCGCCTCCTCGACCCGCCGCACCACCGGCAGCACCGCCGGCGTGTCCTCGACCCAGGTGAAGTGCGCCGCCACGGTGTCCCGGCCGTAGGAGGGGCTCAGCCACTGGTCGTCGCCGGCGACCGTGCGCACCTCGCAGGTCTGCAGGACCGGGGCGATGGTCTCCCGGATCGCGTCGAGCGCGTGCAGCATCTCGACGGCGTGCCCGCGCGGCAGCAGGTACTCCGACTGCAACTCCGCCCCGCTGCTCGGGACGAACTCCGCCCGGAAGTGCGGCAGCCGCTCGTGCCACGGCCCCGGCACCCCGAACTGCTCGGTGCAGTTGAGCGCGGGCATACCCGGCACCGGATGCATTTTCTCGGTGGCCGGAGCGGCCCACGGGAAGGCGGGCAGCGGCTGGTCGGAGCGCCGCTTGAGCCACACCTGCCGGAAGCCCGGTGCACCCCAGTCGGTGAACAGGCTGACGCTGTACCCCGTCGCCATCACCGTCTCGAACGTGCCGGAGTCCAGTCCCCGGAAGGGCAGTTCGGTGAACACGTGCTGCTCCACCTCGTACGCCGGCTCCAGGTCGAGGGTGAGCGCGGTGACGACACCCAGTGCCCCGAGCGAGGTGACGGCTCCGCCGAACCGCTCCTCGTCCCGGCCTATGGTCACCGTCGAGCCGTCCGCCGTGACCAGCTCCACCTCGCGCACGACCGCCGACAGCGGGCCGTTGAGCACGCCCGAGCCGTGGGTGCCGGTCGCGACCGACCCGGCCACCGAGATGTGCGGCAGCGACGCCATGTTGGGCAGGGCCAGGCCCTCGCCGTGCACCCGGCGGGCCAGCTCCGCGTAGCGCACGCCGCCGCCCACCCGGACGGTGCGGGCCGCCGTGTCGACGTCCACCTCCGGGGGCAGGCCGGCCAGCGACAGCAGGACGCCCTCGGCGCCCGGATCGGCGATCTCGTTGAACGAGTGTCCGCTGCCCAGCACCCGCACCCGGTCGCTCTCCGCGACGAGCGAGCGCAGCGCGGTGAGCGAGCCCGGCCGGTGCAGTTCCTTGGCCGCGTAGGTGATGTTCCCCGCCCAGTTGGTCACGGTCCCGTTCATCGCGTCGTCCTTCCCCGAGGCAGCGGGGACCGGGAGAGCCCCCGCCGGAACCTACCTCGCCGAGCCGTTCCATGCTCCTGCCGTCCATTGCTCCCGCCACCCGGCTCGGCCTACCGTGGAGAAGGTGTAGAGAGCGGTTTCTGTCCCGGGCCGCCCATCCATGCGTGTCCCGCTGAACCGTCTCCCTCAGCGCGCCGCCGAGCCGGAAGGTCACCTCCTTGAGCCAGCGCCCCCAGGCACTGTTCGCCATGACCGCCGAGAACGTGCCGCAGGTCTTCCCGCCCGAGGTGCTGGCGCGGCTGCGCGAGTCGGTGGACATCGATCCGGCGCTCGTGGCACGGGACTTCGCCGACCCGGGCGTGCGCGAGGCGCTGGCCCGGACCGAGATCCTGGTGACCGGCTGGGGCTGCCCCCGGCTCGACGAGGCGGTCCTCGACGCGGCCCCCCGGCTGCGCGCCGTGCTGCACTCGGCCGGCTCGGTCAAGTCCTTCGCCACCCCCGAGATCTGGCGGCGCGGCATCGCCGTCTCCTCGGCCGCGGCCGCCAACGCCCTGCCGGTCGCCGAGTACACCCTCGCCATGATCCTGCTCGCGGGGAAGGACGTCCTCGTCGCCCGCGACCGGATGCGCGCCACCCGCACCTCCTCCGGCTGGGGCGTCGTCCCCGGCATCGGCAACTACGGCCGCCGCGTCGGCGTCATCGGCGCCTCCCGCATCGGCCGGCGCGTCCTCGAACTGCTCCGCCCCTTCGACCTGCGGCCCGCCCTCACCGACCCGTACGTCGACGAGGTGGAGGCCGCCGCACTCGGCGTCCCCCTGCTGCCGCTGGACGACCTGCTGCGCACGTCCGACATCGTCACCGTCCACGCCCCCGAGACGCCCGAGACCCACCACATGATCGGCCGCCGCGAGCTGGCCCTGATGCCCGACGGGGCGGTGCTGATCAACACCGCGCGCGGCGCCCTGGTCGACCACGACGCCCTCGTGGCGGAACTGCGCGCCGGACGCCTGACCGCGATCCTCGACGTCACCGACCCCGAACCGCTGCCCGCCGACTCGCCCCTCTACGACCTGCCAGGAGCCTTCGTCACCCCCCACCTCGCGGGCTCCCAGGGCAACGAGCTGGCCCGCCTCGGCCTGACGGTCGCCGAGGAGGCGGAACGGCTGCTGACCGGCGGGAAACTGGCGTACGCGGTCGACCTGGCGGCACTGGAGCGCGCGGCCTAGGCCGCCTTGATCGTTCCTGGGTCAGGGCCACGACCCCAGCGCGTGGCCCGCAAGGAGGACGCACAGCAGCAGTTGGACCGCCCCGATGAACCGGTTCCCGGCCCGCAGCAGCAGGACGCCCGTCACTCCCATGGCCAGGGCCAGCGCCCCGAAGGACAGCAGTGGTGCCCAGTCCGCGGGCGGTGGGCCGGCCGGGGGCTGCCCGGCGCCGGCGTCCATCCGGCCCAGCCCCCGTACCGCGAGCAGGAGGACGACCAGAAACGCGGCCGCCGCGTCCGCCACCAGCATGAGCAGCAGGAGGCATCCCGAGGTGAACACATCATTCCCGGCGGCGGGCTGCTTGTCGGAGTGTTCTGGCATGTCCGTATCGTCGTGCGGAATTCACCGTTCCTGAAGGCTGGGGGGAGTGAGTTCCCGCTCGCCCGGGATCACAGGAGCTGGTACGCCAGGGAGTCGCGCCCCCGGCGTCGGCGGACATGGCCACGCCAACCCGCCAGCACCGCCATCAAGGTCCACGTCACCGTGCCGCCGACCAGGCCGCCCAGCCGGCCCGCGGCGTCCACCTCTTCCGCCTGCTCCATCGGGACCGCGCCCTCGGGGTCGCTGATGACGTCGAGCCGGTCACCCACCTTCGGAGCCCAGGCGTCACCGTTGAACCCCAGTTTCTCCTCCAGTTCCTTCCCGTCCGTGCCCCGGAGAGTGAAGCGATGGTTGTCGCTCGATGTGCCGGCCGCGGTATCGGCCACGATCACCACTTTCTCGCGCACGCCGCGCTGTTCCAGGGCTGCCTCGGGCGCGTACTGGACGGCCCCGACGAGGACGAACAGCGCGGGCACCGCGGACAGTACGGTCAGCCACAAGGCCCGGTGGAGAAGGAGCAGCAACACGGCGAAGGTGAGGCACAGGAGGAACCCGACGGCGATGGGCACCACCTCCGAGCCCAGGGTCAGGTACGCCACACCGGTGGTGGCTGCCGCGGACGCCCATCCGAACACCACCAGCCCGGCCGTTCGCCGCACCGACTTCCACGGGCTGACGGCCGGCCCGCCCGTCCTGCTCGGTGGTGTCCTCGTGCCGCTGCGTATGCCTGACATCCCCGCTCCTTCACACTCGCGGCCGTGGGCTCCGCCGCGGGACGGCACGCTACAGGCCGCCAGGCCGCTGATCGCGGGTCGGAGGGCGTTCGCCCGAGTCAGGGGCCCCGGTACCGGGCTCGCACACCCATGGGCATACCGTGAGGAGTCGTACGTCCGAGCCGGGAGGAGAGACGGAATGGGCAGCGGCAGCCGTACCGCGCTGGTCGAGGATCTGATGGAGCGGTTCCCGCACGTCCCGCGGGAGGCCGTCTTCAAGGAGGACCTGCTCCGCGGCGGCGTGGCCTTCGACCCCTCCGCGCTCAGCGACAACGAGGGCGGCGAGGTCAAGCCGAAGTCGTACTTCATCTTCTCCTTCGACCACGGCACCCTGCCCGAGCTGGGCGAGGCCGCGCTGCGCCGGCCGCCCGAGGAGATCATCCTCACTGGCGGCCCGTACGACCTGCGCCGGACCGTCGTCTCGGTGCGCGTGAACCCGTCCTCGCCGTACCGCGTCGCCGCGAACGAGGACGGCGTACTCGGTCTCTACCTCGACGGCAAGCGGATCGCCGACGTCGGCGTGCCGCCGATGCCCGAGTACTACCGGCACACCCTCGCGAGCGGGAAGTCCGTCATGGAGGTGGCCCCGACCATCCAGTGGGGCTACCTGATCTACCTGACCGTCTTCCGGGTCTGCCAGTACTTCGGTGCCAAGGAGGAGTGCCAGTACTGCGACATCAACCACAACTGGCGCCAGCACAAGGCCGCCGGACGCCCGTACACCGGGGTGAAGGACGTAGAGGAGGTCCTGGAGGCCCTGGAGATCATCGACCGTTACGACACGGCGAAGACCTCCACCGCCTACACCCTCACCGGCGGCGCCATCACCAAGACCGTCGCGGGCCGCGACGAGGCCGACTTCTACGGCCACTACGCCAAGGCCATCGAGGAGCGCTTCCCCGGACGCTGGATCGGCAAGGTCGTGGCCCAGGCGCTGCCGCGCGACGACGTCCAGCGCTTCAAGGACCACGGCGTGCAGATCTACCACCCCAACTACGAGGTGTGGGACGAGTACCTGTTCAAGATGTACTGCCCCGGCAAGGAGCGCTACGTCGGCCGCGACGAGTGGCACAAGCGCATCCTCGACTCGGCGGAGATCTTCGGCGCGCGCAACGTCATCCCCAACTTCGTCGCGGGCGTGGAGATGGCCGAGCCGTTCGGCTTCACCACGGTCGACGAGGCCATCGCCTCCACCACCGAGGGCCTGCGCTTCTTCATGTCGCACGGCATCACGCCCCGCTTCACCACCTGGTGCCCGGAGCCCACGACGCCGCTCGGCAAGGCCAACCCCCAGGGCGCGCCCCTGGAGTACCACATCCGTCTGCTCCAGGCGTACCGGCAGACCATGGAGGACTTCGGTCTCTCCTCGCCCCCCGGCTACGGTCCCCCCGGTGCCGGACGCGCGGTCTTCTCGGTCAGCTCCTTCATGGACAGCCTGCCGGCGGACGAACCCACCGCTGTTTGATAACGCTTCGATGACGTCGTCCATCATTGCGGTACGGCGTTGAGTCACAGGGCGGTTGTACCCGTACGGCATACAGACGCCGGAGCCGTGGGGGCACGCCGCCCTGTCCTGGTATCTGTATCTGAACAGGGCGCTTGTCAGTTGTGTGGGTGGCGTGAAAAGCTCTTGCCCTGCCTTCGGGGTTCCCCCCAACTCCATTGCCAATACGGTGAGTTGACCTCGCCTGTGGATGCAGGAGACCCATGCCCGACCTGCCGACCCCTCAGGACGCCGCCGAGGCCGCGCTGTTCTCCGAGTGCTGGGACGCGGTCCTCGCGTACGCCGACCTGTGCACGTCCGGCTCCACCGCCGCCGCACAGCTGGGCCGTGAGGCGTTCGCACACGGCACACGCGAGGCCCGCGCGGCCGAAACCGGCCCGGTGCGCAGCGCCGGCCGCCGCGCGGCCCGGCTGCCCCGGATACCCCTGCTGCTGACCGCCGTACGCACCACGGCCGCGGCTTGGGAAGAGGAGGGGCAGGGCCACAAACTCGACCCCGACCTGCGCCTGTGGCTCAACTCGGACAAGGCCGCCCGCTACACCGGCCCGCCCCTGACGCGCCCGATCGCGCTGCGCAGCCTGCGCGACCTCCAGCAGGCCGACGCGGAACTGCTGTGGCTGTCCGAGGTGGAGGCGCTGCCGCTGTCCGTGGTCGCCCGTCGCCTGGGCCTCGATCCGGCCACCGCCGCCGACGAACTCCAGCAGGTGCGCACCCTGTTCCGGGACCGCTGCCACCGCAACCACCTCGACTCCCCGATGGACGCCCAGTGCCGCAGCTACGCCCGGCTGCTGGACGCCGTCACCCGCTCCTCCCCGGCCGACACGCCGCGCGACCTCTCCCGGCACCTCGCCACCTGCGTCCAGTGCGCCGAGGCCGCGGCCTGTCTGCGCCTGCACGGCGGCGGACTGCCCGGGGCACTGGCCGGCGGGGTGATCGGCTGGGGCGGCCTCGCCTACCTGGAGCGCCGCCGCCGCGCCGCCGAGGTACGGCTCGGCGCCGGCCGTCCCGGCCCGGCGGACAAGGCGACCGGAGAACCGGAGGACGGGGAGCAGAAGGCGCGCGTCGCCCGCAACGGCCTCCTCGTCGCCGCCGTCCTGGTCTCCGTCCTCGCGCTCGGCGTCTCGATGATGCCGTTCGGCGGCTCCGGCGAGGACTTCGGGGCACGCGGCGAAGTCGGCCGTCAGCCGGTGGCCGACCCCAACCCGGAGCCGCCC
>NZ_NGFN01000366.1 GCF_002148965.1 Streptomyces swartbergensis
ACCCCCGTCCCCGCACATCCCCCACGCACGCAAACTCCGCGACCAGCCCCTGGAGTTGACTCAGCATGCGTGCCCCGAGAGTCGCCGCGCGCTCGGCGAGGTGATTCTCCCGGACGTGGGTGAGGGTCGCCGTGCCGGCGGCCATGGCGAGTTGGTTGCCGCGGAAGATGCCGGCGGGGGCGCCGGGTTCCGGGGCGTCGAGGTCGTCGCGGTAGACCACGACGGCCAACGGCAGGCTGCCTCCGATGGCCTTGGAGAGGACCATCACGTCGGGGGTCACTCCGCTGTGCTCCACGGCCCAGAAGGCGCCGGTCCACCCGACGCCCGTCTGGATCTCGTCGGCGATCAAGGGGACGGACCGGTCGGCCGTGAGCTGCCGCATGCGCCGCAGCCAGGCGTCCGGTGCGGGGATCACCCCGCCTTCGCCCTGGACGGGCTCGATGATCATCCCGGCGGGGAGCGGAGCGCCCGGCCCGGAGTCGTCGAGGACGGACTCGGTCCAGCGGGCGGCGAGGTCGGCCCCGCGCTCGCCCCCGACGCCGAAGGGGCAGCGGTAGTCCTGCGGGTAGGGCAGGCGGGCGACCCGTACGTCGTGGGCACCGGCGGACGCGTCGAGTGCCCCGGCCGTCCTTCCGTGGGAGGCGCCGGTGAACGCGATGAGGCCGGTCCGGCCGGTCGCCGCGCGCACCAGCTCGCAAGCGGTCTCCACGGCGTCGCTGCCTGCCGGTCCGCAGAACCGCACGCGGGCCCGGTCGGCGAGCCCTGGGGGCAGGGTGCGGAACAGCTCGGTGATGAAGGCGTCCTTGACGGGTGTGGCCAGGTCGAGGGCGTTCAGGGGCGCGCCGGAGTCGAGGACCTTGCGGATGGCTTCGAGGACGACCGGGTGGTTGTGCCCGAGGGCGAGCGTGCCGGCGCCGGACAGGCAGTCCAGGTAGCGGCGGCCGTCCGCGCCCTCGATGGTCAGTCCCCGGGCCCGCACCGGCACGATCGGCAGGGCGCGGGCGTAGGTGCGGGCGGCGGACTCGCGCGCGGACTGGCGGCGCAGAATCCCCTCGTGCGCGGCGCGCGCTCCCGGTGCCGTCTCGTCAACGGCGCTTGGGAGGGCCCTCACCGGCATACGCCCCACAGCGGCCTCCTCGGACGCACATCCCCCATGGGTGGATTCCGCCACGACTTCCCTGACCTCCCACTGGGCACGGGCACAGAGAGGCCGCACACAAACAGCAGGCCCCCAACCGCTACCAACCCCGGTCCGCTCACCGGGTTACGGGTTGCCTCAAGATCCTTTCCGTGACGGAACTGTTGCGGTTCCGTCGGGCCTCCCCCACAGCCACCGCATAGTGTGTGGTGCCGTTCCCGGACGCCGTGAGGTCGGCCTGAACTCCCCGTGATGCGACGGAAATCAAGGTCGAAGCACCGGTTCGTCCATGTTCGTTCCATATCAGGGGGAGTCACATCATGCGATCCACACGGCCGTCGCCCATCGCCAGCCGAGGGGGGAGGGCGCGCCGCAGGAACTCCCCCGTGCTGGCCGCCGTTGCCCTCGCCTCGGCGCTCGCGTTGACCGCCACCGCCTGCGAGTCGGGCGACGCCGCGGCGGGCGGTGAGGCCTCCGCGTCGGCCGGCGCATCCGACGACGGCAAGCTGAGGATCCCGGACGACATCAGGGACCGGCTCCGCGAGCACGGGATCGACATCGACAAGTGGAAGAACGGCGCCTGGAAGAACTGGGACCGGGACGACTGGCTGCGCGAGGCCAACGAGTACATCAACCCGATCATCGAGGGCCTCTGGGACCCGGACCGCATGCGGGAGGCCGAGGAGCCCGACCAGGGCGTGGACGACAGCGACCTCGCCGGTGACCAGGGCGTGACCGATCCGACGCCCGCCCCGGTCCGGGCGCAGGCCGTGCCGCCGTCGTACCACGCCAACGCGCCCACGGCCGGGAAGGTGTTCTTCGACTCCCCCAAGGGCTCGGCCGTCTGCTCGGCGACGGTCGTCAAGGACCCGGCCCACCCGGGCAAGTCCAACCTCGTGTGGACGGCGGGCCACTGCGTGCACGCGGGCAAGAAGGGCGGCTGGTACCGCAACATCGCTTTCGTGCCGTCGTACAACGACGACGGCAAGCCGGTCGCGGAACTGGAGAACGCCACCAGGGAGGACGTCGCTCCCTACGGCGTCTGGTGGGGAGACTGGGCGCAGACCTCGGACCAGTGGATCGAGCAGGGCGGCTCGACCGGCGGGGACGGCGCACCCTACGACTTCGCGGTCATCCATGTGACACCGGAGAAGGGCAGCGGCGGCAAGTCGCTGGAGGAGACGGTCGGTTCGGCACTGCCGGTGGACTTCAAGGCTCCCGCCGTACCGAAGGTGGAGAGCGTCACGGCGATCGGCTACCCGGCCGCGCCGCCGTACGACGGGCAGAAGCTGTACCGGTGCCAGGACCGGCCGGGCCGGCTGTCGGTCACCGCGTCGGACCCGACGATGTACCGCATCGGCTGCACGATGACCGGCGGTTCGTCCGGCGGCGGCTGGGTCGCGCCGGGCTCGGACGGCAAGCCGGCGCTGGTGTCGAACACCTCGATCGGTCCGGTGACGTCGGGCTGGCTGGCCGGTCCGCGCCTGGGCGAGGCGGCGAAGGGCGTGTACGACTCGGTCAGCGAGAAGTTCGCGGGCCGGTGACGGTCCGCTGAACACCGTCGGCGGTGGGGTGGTAGCCCCGTGCCCGTGCCCGTGCGCGTGCCACTGCGCTGCCCACCTGGCGCAATGGCCCGTGGACTCACGGAAACCTTCACCGCCCCACCCCGGTACGCCCTCAACTCCACGGGCATAGTGGGGTGTCGCGCCGGGGGGCTCCGGCGCCAGGTATGACATGCACACGCACCAACGGGGGTCATCGCACCATGCGTTCCACACGTACGCCCGCGGCACCGAGGCGCGGGCGGCGCACCCTTCTCGCCACCACCGGGCTCGTCGCCGCCTTGGCGCTCACAGCGACCGCCTGTGAAGGTTCGGCGGACTCGGCGAGCGACAAGCCGGACGCCACCACCTCGCAGGCCGCGGACGGCGGTGGCAAGGTCGAGATCCCGGCCGACCTCGCCGGCAAGCTCGAGGAGCACGGGATCGACGTCGACCGGTGGAAGGACGGCGGCTGGAAGGACTGGGACAAGGACAAGTGGCTCAGTGAGGCCAAGGACTTCGTCAACCCGGTGATCGAGGGCCTCTGGAAGCCGGAGCGGATGCAGTCCGCGAAGGAAGCCGACAAGACGGTCACGACGAAGGACGCGTCGGCCGGCCAGGGCGTCAGCGATCCGGATCCGGCGCCCGTCCAGGCGCAGGCCGAGAAGACGCCGTACCACCGGAACGCCGCCCCGGTCGGCAAGGTCTTCTTCGACTCCCCCGACGGCCCGGCCGTCTGCTCCGGCACGGTGATCAAGGACGTCAACCACCCGGGCAAGTCCAACCTGGTGTGGACGGCGGGCCACTGCGTGCACGCCGGCGGCAGCGGCGGGTGGTACCGCAACCTCGTGTTCGTCCCGGCCTACAACGACCTCGGCAAGTCCGAAGCGGAGCTGACCAACGCGAACCCGACGGAGGTCGCGCCGTACGGCAACTGGTGGGCGGACTGGGCCTCGACCTCGAACCAGTGGATCCAGGGCGGCTCGGAGACCGGCGGTGACGGCGCCGCGTACGACTATGCCGTGCTGCACGTGAAGCCCGAGCAGGGTGCCAAGTCCCTGGAGGAGACGGTGGGCGCCGCGCTGGACGTGGACTTCTCGGCGCCGTCCACGGCCGAGGCCGCCAAGATGGGCGCCTGGGGCTACCCGGCGGCGCCGCCCTACAACGGCCTGAAGATGTTCAAGTGCGTCAACGTCCCCGGCCGGTTCTCGCTCAGCCCGAGCCTGCCGACGATGTACCGCATCGGCTGCACGATGACCGGCGGTTCGTCCGGCGGCGGCTGGTTCCGGGTGCTGAACGGCAAGTCCGTGCTCGTGTCCAACACCTCGATCGGCCCGGCCGACAACAGCTGGCTGGCCGGCCCGCAGCTGGGCCGCGATGCCGAGGCGCTCTACCAGAACATGAGCAAGACGTACGGCGGTCGGTGACCGGGACATGCCGAAGGCCCGCTCCCTCGGACAGGGAGCGGGCCTTCTCGCGCTCAGGCCGAAGCCGTCAGAGCGCCGACGCCGGGACGTACGGCTCGAGCTCCGCCGCCAGTTCCTCGTGCACCCGCGCCTTGAGCAGGGTGCCCTCCGGGGTGTGCTCCTCGGAGAGGACCTCGCCCTCGTCGTGGGCACGGGCGACCAGCTTGCCGTGCGTGTACGGCACGAGCGCCTCGATCTCGACCGACGGGCGCGGCAGCTCGTTGTCGATGAGCGCGAGCAGCTCGTCGATGCCCTGGCCCGTGCGGGCCGAGACGGCCATGGACCGCTTCTCGACACGCAGCAGCCGCTGGAGCGTCAGCGGGTCGGCCGCGTCGGCCTTGTTGATCACGACGATCTCGGGTACGCCGGTGGCGCCGACGTCCCTGATCACCTCACGCACGGCGGCCAGCTGCTCCTCCGGGTTCGGGTGCGAACCGTCCACCACGTGCAGGATCAGGTCGGACTCGCCGACCTCCTCCATCGTGGAGCGGAACGCCTCGACCAGGTGGTGGGGCAGATGGCGCACAAAACCGACCGTGTCGGCCAGCGTGTACAGCCGGCCGCTCGGGGTCTTGGCCCGGCGCACGGTCGGGTCGAGGGTCGCGAACAGGGCGTTCTCGACCAGCACGCCCGCGCCCGTGAGGCGGTTGAGCAGCGAGGACTTGCCGGCGTTGGTGTAGCCGGCGATGGCGACCGAGGGCACCTTGTGGCGCTTGCGCTCCTGGCGCTTGATCTCGCGGCCGGTCTTCATGTCCGCGATCTCCCGGCGCATCTTCGCCATCTTCTCGCGGATCCGCCGCCGGTCCGTCTCGATCTTGGTCTCACCGGGACCACGGGTGGCGAGGCCGCCGCCCTTGCCGCCGCCCATCTGCCGGGACAGCGACTGACCCCAGCCGCGCAGCCTCGGCAGCATGTACTGCATCTGCGCGAGCGCGACCTGCGCCTTGCCCTCTCGGGACTTGGCGTGCTGGGCGAAGATGTCCAGGATCAGGGCGGTCCGGTCGATGACCTTGACCTTGACGACGTCCTCGAGGTGGATCAGCTGGCCCGGGCTGAGCTCACCGTCACAGATGACGGTGTCCGCGCCCGATTCGAGGACGATGTCGCGCAGCTCCTCTGCCTTGCCGGAGCCGATGTAGGTGGCCGCGTCGGGCTTGTCGCGGCGCTGGATCACACCGTCGAGCACCAGCGCGCCGGCCGTTTCGGCGAGGGCGGCGAGCTCCGCGAGGGAGTTCTCCGCGTCCTGCGCGGTTCCCGAGGTCCAGACGCCGACAAGCACGACCCGCTCCAGGCGGAGCTGGCGGTACTCGACCTCGGTGACGTCCTCGAGCTCGGTGGAGAGGCCCGCCACACGGCGCAGAGCCGCGCGCTCGGAGCGGTCGAGCTGGTCGCCGTCCCACTCTCCGTCGATCTCGTGGCTCCAGGCGACGTCCTCTTCCATCAGGGCATCGGCCCGAAGACCCTCGGGGTGGCTGTGCGCGAAGCGCTTGGTGTCCTGGGAAGGGGAAGAAGAGGAGGTCATTGGATCCTTACGTAGCTGGGAAACCGTTTGCGGCGACGGAGCGCTGGGAGCTTTCCGTCACCGGGCATAACGCGCGAGCGCTCCGGGAGATTCCCGGCGCTCCGTGCCGCGCCGACCTGAAGATAGTCGCACGGCACGGGGCGTCTCGTCACCGTGTTATCGAGCAGCCGCCTCAGCGGATGCGGCCGCCTCCGCAGGCGCATCCACCTTCGCAGGTGCGGCCTCCTCCCCAGGCGCAGTCGGTTTCGCCGGCACAGCCGGTTTCGCCGACGCGGTCGGCTTCCAGTCCGGGTGCCCCGGCATCGGCGGGGTCTTGTCCCCGTACAGCCAGCCCTGGAAGAAGCCGTCCAGGTCACGCCCGGAGATCTCGGCGGCGAGCCGGACGAAGTCCTCCGTCGTGGCTGTGCGGTCCTTGTACCGGCCGACCCAGGCGCGCTCCAGGCGCTCGAAGGCCGGGCGGCCGATCTCCTGACGCAGGGCGTACAGGACGAGCGCGGCGCCGTCGTAGACGTTGGGCCGGAAGATGCCGATCTTGCGGCCGGGCTCGGGGGCCTTCGGAGCGGCGGGTGGTCCGCCGTCCGCTCGCCAGCGGTCGGAGGCGCCGTACGCGGCCTTCATACGGTCCCGCATGGGCTTGCCGGCCCGCTCCTCGGCGTACAGCGCCTCGTACCAGGTGGCGTGTCCCTCGTTGAGCCACAGGTCGGACCAGGTGCGGGGGCCGACGCTGTCACCGAACCACTGGTGGGCCAGCTCGTGGATCATGATCGACTCCACGTACCACGCGGGGTGGACGGGCTCGGTGAACAGCTCCCGCTCGAAGAGGGAGAGCGTCTGGGTCTCCAGTTGGAAGCCCGTGGAGGCGTCGGCCATGAGCAGGCCGTAGGTCTCGAAGGGATAGCGGCCGACCTTGCTCTCCATCCAGGCGATCTGCTCCGGGGTCTTCTCCAGCCAGGGTTCGAGGGCCTTGCGGTACCTGGTCGGGACGACGTCCCGTACCGGCAGTCCGTGCGGGCCGGTGCGGTGCAGCACCGTGGAGCGGCCGATGGAGACCTGGGCGAGTTCGGTGGCCATGGGGTGCCGGGTGCGGTACGTCCACGTGGTCGACCCGCCGGACTTGTCCACCCCGGCGGACAGGCCGTTGGCGACGGCCGTGTGACCGTCGGGTGCGGTGACCCGGATGGTGAACATCGCCTTGTCGGAGGGGTGGTCGTTGCACGGGAACACCAGGTGCGCGGCGTCGGCCTGGTTGGCCATGGCGAGGCCGTCCGCGGTGCGCACCCAGCCGCCCTCGCGCCCCTTGGCGGGCACGGGGTCGCTGGTGTGCCGCACGGTGATCCGCATCCAGTTGCCGTCCGGTACGGAGGCCTCGGGCGTGATCACCAGGTCCTCGCCGGCGGTGCTGAAGGTGGCGCGCTCGCCGTCGACCTCGACCGAGTGGACCGTGCCGTGGGCGAAGTCCAGGTTGACCCGGTCCAGGTCGGCGGTGGTCCAGGCGTCGATGGTGGTGACGGCTCGCAGCGGCTCGCTGTTGGTGCCGGGATAGGTGAAGGAGAGGTCGTACGACGCGACGTCGTAGCCGGGGTTGCCCAGGTACGGGAAGAGTCGGTCGCCGACGCCGAGCGGGACGACGGGGGCGCTCGCGGCGACGAGGCAGACGGAGACGGCCGAGGCGAGCAGCGCCGCGGACGTCCGCCGACGACAGGAGCGGGTACGRGGGCGGGTGCGGTGGGGGGTGAGGCGCATGCCTCACGGCTATCAGCGCGCGCGGGCGTGACGCGGACGACGCGCGTCCGGCCCACCCGAACCGGGGACCGGGGCCTGCGCCGGGTGCCGCCCCGCGGCAGATGGCCGGCGCCCGGGCGGGCTCAGCCGAGCCGTGTCCGGCGCCCGGGCGGGCTCAGCCGCCCTGCGTCTGCGGCTGGGCCCGGGTGACGTCGTAGACCCCGGCCACGTTGCGCATGGCGCGCATGAGGGCGGGCAGGTGGGCCGCGTCGGGGAGCTGCACGGTGTACGTGTGACGGACCTGCTGCTGGGTCGGGGGTTCGACGGTCGCGGAGACGATCTCGGCGCCTTCGAGGGCCATGGCCTCCGTGAGGTCCGCGAGCAGATGGGGACGGACGAACGATTCGGCGACCAGCGTGACCCGGCACTCGGTGGCATCACCCCAGCGCACACCGACCTCCGTACGCCCACCGTCCTTCATACGGGCCACCGCGGCGCACTCGGCGCGGTGCACGGTGACGGCTCCCCCGCGTACGGCGAAGCCGGTGATCTCGTCGGGCCGTACGGGTGTGCAGCAGCCGGCGAGCCGGACGGTGGCGCCGGGCCGGTCGGTGAGGACGTTCCCGCCGGCGGGGCGGACGGCCGCCTGCTCGGGAGCCGGTCCGTCCGGGTCGGACGCGTCTGCCTTCGTGGGCCGGGGAGCCGCCGCGCGTTCCTCGGCCCGCCGGTCCTCTTGGACGTCGGTCCGCTGGGCCTCGGCCTGTGCCGGATGCGCGGCCAGCCAGCGCTGGATGGCGATCCGGGCCGCGGGCGTGTGCGCGTGCTCCAGCCACTCCCGGGAGGGCTCGGACGCCGGGTCCTGGCCCATGAGGAGCTGGACCGTGTCACCGTCCTTCAGGACGGTGCTCAGCGTCGCCAGACGGCCGTTGACCCGGGCGCCGATGCACGCGTGCGCGTCCTCGCCGTACTGCGCGTACGCGGCGTCCACGCAGGTCGCCCCGTCGGGCAGGCCGAGTGTGCCGCCGTCGGGCCGGAAGACGGTGATCTCGCGGTCCTGGGCGAGGTCCTCGCGCAGGGTCGACCAGAAGTGGTCCGGGTCGGGCGCCGCCTCCTGCCAGTCGAGGAGCCGGGAGAGCCAGCCG
>NZ_NGFN01000367.1 GCF_002148965.1 Streptomyces swartbergensis
GCCCCCCACCGATTCGGCCACACCCCGCCGCGACCGTCCCGCCGCGTCGTCCCGGCGTACGGCGTCCCCGCAGGTCAGGGCGTGGGACGTCCCGTCAGGACGTCACTTCCGTGGCGACTGTGGCGGCTTCGGGTCCCCGGGCCGCAGTCTCGTTGCCACGCACCACCCAGAGCACTCGCAACCATCGGAGGGGAATTCATGCGAGCACTCACGAAGACACTCGTCTGTACCACCACCGCCATCGGGATCGCCGTCGGGGGCCTGGCGACCGCCGGTCCCGGTGTCGCGGCGGAGACGCGGCCGGCGGCGAGCGCCGAGGTCAGCCCGCTCGCGGTCGTCAACCTCGGCCTGACGACCGGGGAGGCCAAGAAGGTCCAGCGCGTCCTGAAGGAGCACTGGCAGTACAAGGGCAAGATCGACGGGCAGCTCGGCACCGACAGCTGGAAGGCGTTGCAGCGCTTCCTCAAGAAGAACTACGCCTACAAGGACAAGATCGACGGGAAGGTCGGCCCGAACACGGTGAAGGCGCTGCAGCGCTGGCTGAAGGCCAAGTGGGGGTACAAGGGCAAGATCGACGGAGACCCCGGGTCGGGGACCCGGGCCGCGTTCAAGCGCATGGCGAACGCCTGCCCCAACTGCTGACCCGGAACCGCCGGTTCCGTCAACAGACCGCGGCCCGTCCTCCCAGCGGGGGAGAGGACGGGCCGCACCTGTATGGGGAGGCATGGGCCGCCCCCGTCAGCGGGAGCGTTTCCGCCGGGGTCAGCAGCAGGTGCGCGGGCTCCGGCCGCTGGAAGTCGGAGTGGGCACCCGAGTGGCCGATTCCCGGTGCCTTTTCGGCGCGCAGGTGCCAGAAGCCCGTGGCCCGGTCCCAGCGCGAGTGCGTCAGGACGAGCGGGCCGCGCAGCGGCGGTGTGCTCCAGCCGAGCACCGCAGGCCGCTCGGCGGCCCGCTGTACCGCCTCGCACAGGAACCGGCCGCCGAAGGAATACCCGACGAGGTGCAGTGGGGTGGCGACGCGGACGTCGGCCACCCCACGGGTGTCACAGCCGCTCGGGCTTCACAGCCGCTCGGGCGTCCGGATGCCCAGCAGGGCCATGCCCTGGTGGAGGGTGCGGGCCGTGATGTCGCAGAGGAACAGGCGGTTCTCGATCTGCTCGGGCGACTCGGCCTTCAGGACCGGGCACTTGTCGTAGAACGTCGTGTAGAGGGACGCCAGCTGGTACAGGTACGCCGTCATCTTGTGCGGGGCGTACTCCGTCGCCGCCTCCGCCACCGTCGCCGCGAACGAGTCCGCGTGCAGGCCGAGCGCGCGCTCCGCCTCGTGCAGATCCAGCTCGGGGTGCGCGACCGGGCGGGACTCGCCGGCCTTGCGCAGGATCGACTGGATACGGGCGTAGGCGTACTGGAGGTAGACGGACGTGTCGCCGTTCAGCGAGACCATCTGGTCCAGGTCGAACTTGTAGTCGCGGTTCGCCGACGTCGACAGGTCCGCGTACTTCACCGCGCCGATGCCGACCTGGGTCCCCCGCTCGGCGATCTCCTCCTCGGAGAGGTCCTGCGCCTTCTCCCGGACCACCGCCGAGGCACGGTCGATCGCCTCGTCCAGCAGGTCGACCAGGCGGACCGTCTCGCCCTCACGGGTCTTGAACGGCTTGCCGTCCTTGCCGAGGACCGTGCCGAAGGCGAGCTGCACCGCCTTGACGTCCTCGTTCAGCCAGCCCGCCCGGCGGGCCGTCTCGAAGACCATCTTGAAGTGCAGCGACTGACGGGCGTCCACCACGTACAGCAGCGTGTCCGCCTTGATGTTGAAGACGCGGTCGCGGATCGCCGAGAGGTCGGTCGCCGCGTAGCCGTAGCCGCCGTCCGACTTCTTCACGATCAGCGGGACCGGCTTGCCGTCCGGGCCCTTGATGTCGTCGAAGAAGACACACAGCGCGCCCTCGGAGCGGACCGCGACCCCCGACTCCTCCAGCAGGCGGCACGTCTCGTCGAGCATGTCGTTGTAGCCCGACTCGCCGACGATGTCCGGGTCCCGGATCTCCATGTCCAGCTTCTCGAAGACGGAGAAGAAGTAGATCTTCGACTCGTCCACGAACTTCTGCCACATGGCCAGCGTCTGCGGGTCGCCCGCCTGGAGGTCGACCACCCGGCGGCGGGCCCGCGTCTTGAACTCCTCGTCCGCGTCGAACAGCTTGCGGGCGGCCTTGTAGAGGCGGTCGAGATTCGACATCGCCTCCTCGCCGGAGACCTCGTCGGCCTTGTGGTCCAGCTCGTGCGGGTGCTCCTCCAGGTACTGGATGAGCATGCCGAACTGGGTGCCCCAGTCGCCGATGTGGTGACGCCGGACCACGCTCTCGCCGGTGAACTCCAGCAGCCGCGCCACCGAGTCGCCGATCACCGCGGAACGCAGGTGACCGACGTGCATCTCCTTCGCCACGTTCGGCTGGGCGTAGTCGATCACCGTGGTGCCGGGCTGCTCGGCCTGCGGCACGCCGAGGCGGCCGGTGTCGTCCGCGTAGCGCGCGGCGAGGGTCTCAGTGATCGCCCGGTCCGTGATCGTGATGTTCAGGAAACCGGGTCCGGAGACCTCGATGTCCTTGATCACGTCACCCGACTCGACCCGGGAGACGACCTGCGTCGCCAGCTCCCGCGGGTTCGCCTTCTCCTTCTTCGCCAGGGCCAGGATCCCGTTGGCCTGGAAGTCGGCCCGGTCGCTTCGTCGCAGCAGCGGGTCCGCGGAGCCGGCCTGCGGCAGAGCCGCCGACAGGGCCGCCGCGAGGCGCTGGTGGACGGAGTCGCTGAGGGACGTGACCGAGGCCATAGGAAAGGGTGCCGTTCTCCTCGAGGGAATGGATAGTCCCGGCCAGTATCCCATGGGGGTAAAGCCGTTTTCCCGGGCGCGAGGTGGTCTGGGACAATGGTGCGGTCAGCCGTGCGACCGTACCGGCTGCCCGATGCAGAAAGAAGGACGTGCCGATCGTGGCTCAGAGCACCGAGACCACCGACTGGGTCTCCCGTTTCGCGGATGAGGTCATCGAGGAGTCGGAGCGTCGGGCCCCGGGCAAACCCGTCGTCGTCGCGTCCGGCCTCTCGCCGTCCGGCCCCATCCACCTCGGGAACCTGCGCGAGGTCATGACCCCGCACCTCGTCGCCGACGAGATCCGCCGCCGGGGACACCAGGTGCGGCACCTGATCTCCTGGGACGACTACGACCGGTACCGCAAGGTGCCGGCCGGTGTCCCGGGCGTCGACGAGTCGTGGGCCGAGCACATCGGCAAGCCGCTGACGTCCGTCCCGGCGCCCAAGGGCTCCCCGCACGCCAACTGGGCCGAGCACTTCAAGGCCGCGATGATCGAGTCGCTGGCCGAGCTGGGCGTGGAGTTCGACGGGATCAGCCAGACCGCGCAGTACACCTCCGGCGTGTACCGCGAGCAGATCCTGCACGCCATGAGGCACCGCGGCGACATCGACGCGATCCTCGACCAGTACCGGACGAAGAAGGCCCCGGCCAAGAAGCAGCAGAAGCCCCTCGACGAGGCCGAGCTGGAGGCCGCCGAGGGCTCCGGCGCGGCCGCCGAGGACGACGGCAGCTCCGGCGCCGCCGGGTACTTCCCGTACAAGCCGTACTGCGGCAACTGCGAGAAGGACCTCACGACCGTCACGTCCTACGACGACGACTCCACCGAGCTGACCTACGCCTGCACCGCCTGCGGCTTCTCCGAGACGGTCCGGCTGAGCGAGTTCAACCGCGGCAAGCTCGTCTGGAAGGTCGACTGGCCGATGCGGTGGGCGTACGAGGGCGTCGTGTTCGAGCCCTCCGGTGTCGACCACTCCTCCCCGGGATCCTCCTTCCAGGTGGGCGGGCAGATCGTCGGGATCTTCGGCGGCAAGCAGCCGATCGGCCCCATGTACGCCTTCGTCGGCATCTCCGGCATGGCGAAGATGTCGTCCTCCAAGGGCGGCGTGCCCACCCCGGCCGACGCCCTGAAGATCATGGAGCCGCAGCTCCTGCGCTGGCTCTACGCCCGGCGCCGGCCCAACCAGTCCTTCAAGGTCGCCTTCGACCAGGAGATCCAGCGGCTCTACGACGAGTGGGACCGGCTCGACGCCAAGGTCGCCGACGGCAGCGCCCTGCCCGCCGACGTCGCCGCGCACTCCCGCGCGGTGCGTACGGCCGCCGGAGAGCTGCCGCGCACGCCCCGGCCGCTGCCGTACCGGACGCTGGCGTCCGTCGCGGACATCACCGCCGGGCACGAGGACCAGGCGCTGCGGATCCTCAGCGAGCTGGACCCGGAGCAGCCGCTGGCCTCGCTCGACGAGGCGCGGCCGCGGTACGACAAGGCCGAGGCCTGGATCAACACGCATGTGCCGGCCGAACAGCGGACCATCGTGCGGGACGAGCCCGACGCCGAGTTGCTGAAGTCGCTCGACGAGCAGGGCCGGGAGTCGCTGCGGCTGCTCCTCGACGGGCTCGCCGACCACTGGTCGCTGGACGGGCTGACGCACCTCGTCTACGGCGTACCGAAGGTGCAGGCCGGGTTCTCCGCCGACGCCACGCCGAAGGAACTGCCGCCGGAGATCAAGACCGCCCAGCGGTCCTTCTTCGCCCTGCTGTACCACCTGCTGGTCGGGCGGGACACCGGGCCGCGACTGCCGACGCTGCTGCTGGCGGTGGGGCAGGAGCGGGTCCGGGCCCTGCTCGGGGAGTAGCGGCCGGTGTGAAGGAAGGGGCCCTGTTCGCAGGGCCCCTTCTTCATGCGATGTGCTCTTCTTCCATTTCCTTGTAGTGGCGGCCGCTGAAGCGGTCGACCATGCGCTTGGCCTCCGTCGTGTCGATACGGATGCCGTACTCCGCTTCCAGGTTGTCGATGAGCTGGTTCGGCGTGGGGTAACTGCCGTTGATCGACTTCTTGAAGACCTGGTAGTACGACTCCTCGTCCGGCTCGGAGGCCGACGGCGTGCCACCGCCCTCGCCCAGTTCCCGGGTGCGGTTGGGGCCCACCGGGATGGGGAAGCTCCCGGTGTCCTCCGGGGAGGGTTCCTGCTCGTACTGGGCCTGGTACTGCTCGGCCTCTTGCTGTTCCGCGATCCACTGGGCGTACTGCTCGGGGTCGTAGCCCGGGTCGTAGCCGCCCTGGTATTCCACCTCGCGCGGGGCGTTGAACCAGGGGCTCTGGTCAGGCTCCGGGGTCTCGTCCGTCTGCTCGGCGCTGCGGTTGCTCTCCAGTTGCGGGCGCTGCTCGCCGGGAGGTGCCGCTTTCTGCGGGACGGGTGCCGCCCCAGGGGCACGACTGCCCACAGCCGGATCGGCTTGCGGCGGCGGGGGGATCAGCGCGGGCTCTATGCCCGCCGCCGCCAGCCCCGCCGGGGCCGTCTCCGCCAGGGGCACGCCGTAGCGCGCCAGCCGTAGCGGCATCAACGACTCCACCGGGGCCTTCCTGCGCCACGCCCGGCCGAAGCGGGAACGCAGCCGGGCCTGGTAGACGAGACGTTCCTGCTCCAGCTTGATGACCTGGTCGTAGGAGCGGAGCTCCCAGAGCTTCATGCGGCGCCAGAGGAGGAACGTCGGGACGGGCGAGAGCAGCCAGCGGGTGAGGCGGACGCCCTCCATGTGCTTGTCGGCCGTGATGTCGGCGATCCGGCCGATCGCGTGGCGGGCCGCCTCGACCGAGACCACGAACAGGATCGGGATCACCGCGTGCATGCCGACACCGAGCGGATCCGGCCAGGCGGCCGCGCCGTTGAAGGCGATCGTCGCCGCTGTCAGGAGCCACGCCGTCTGGCGCAGGAGCGGGAAGGGAATCCTGATCCAGGTGAGGAGCAGGTCCAGGGCCAGCAGGACGCAGATGCCCGCGTCGATGCCGATCGGGAAGACGTAGGAGAAGTTCCCGAAGCCCTTCTGAAGGGCCAACTCGCGGACGGCCGCGTACGAACCGGCGAAGCCGATGCCGGCGATGATCACGGCACCGGCCACGACCACACCGATGAGAATGCGGTGCATCCGAGTCAGCTGTGGCGCGGCCACCCGTACTCCCCTCCCCTTGCGTGTTGTTGCGCGCAACAGGGTGGCACATGTGTGCGGAGGACGGGTGGCCGGTTCCCGTCGGGCTTGTTCAGCTCTTCGACGCGGGCTTCTTGGACGGCGCCTTCGACGCGTCGTCCGAGGGCTCGTCCGAGGGGTCCTTGGACGCCGACTTCGACGGGGACTCGGACGGCGACTTGGACGCGGACTTGGACGGGGCGCCGCTCGCCTTGCCGCCGCCCGCGCCGTTCGCCTCGGACACGGCCGCCACCGCCTCCTTGGCGGCCTTCTTCGCGTCCTTCATCAGGTCGTCGGCGCTCGGGCTCTTGTCGCCGGCCAGACCCGCGCCGTTGTAGTCGATGGTGACGACGACGTTCTCGACGCGCGCCACCACCGTCTGCTGCTTGAAGGTGCCTTCCTTCTTCTTCAGCTCGTAGCGCACGGCCGTCGCCCCGTCGCCCGTCCCGGGCACCGGCTCCGACTTGGTGCTCTTGGCGCCCTCCACGGCCTGGGCGTCCTGCACCTGCTTCTCGAAGTACTCCTGGGCCAGCTTGTCGGCCGGGCCGCGGGCGACGTCCGACTCGAAGCGCAGCATCGACACGTTCAGCCAGCGGAACTGCGAGCCCTTGACACCGTTGTTGTCGAGGCTGTTCCAGGAGCAGTTGCCGCGGGCCGAGATGTCGTCCGACTTGCCCTCCTTGCCGGACTTGCTCTCCGGGACGAGGTCCTTCAGCGTCTTCTTCGACAGCACCTTGCAGGGCTCCGGAAGTTTGCCGTACGCCGCCGCCTCCACGGTCGGCGACGGGCTCGCGGACGCCGAGGCGGCGGCCTTCGCCGCCTTGTCCGTGCTGTCGCCGGAGCCGGAGTCCGAGGAGCAGCCGGCGGCGACCAGCATCACGGGGACGGCGGCCGCGCAGACAAGGACGCGGTGGAGTCGCTTCGCTCGCTGGTCTCGCTGTTCACGCTGTGCTCGTCGCTGCATGGTTCCTTCACTCATGACGCTCGTGGTTCCTGCGGTCGGAACGGGTCCGAGTGGTCACGGTACGCGGTGAGGCTGCTGTGTGTTCTTCCTTCGGGTGCTTTGCGGGTGCGCGTGAAGGGGGCGTGAAGAGGCCTCAGTCGCTCAGCGAATCGGCCAGCTGCGAGGCCAGTTTCCGGGCCCTGTCCTGCATTTCCTTGCTGTCCGGGACGACGCCGACGGTGGCCGGCTGCTCGGCGTACTCGATGGTCACGATGACGTTGGACGTGCGGAATGCCACAGTCACCGTCCGCTGCTTGGCCGTCGAACCGGAGCTGCTCAGCTCGTCGTCGAGGAAGGCCTCGTCGCCGACCTCCTCCAGGACGCGGGGCTGCAGATCGGTCGGGGAGGCGGAGGCGGACGCCGACGGTGACGTGCTGCCCGACGGGGACGGGGAGCCGCTCGGAGCGGTGGAGGAAGCGCCGGACGGGGTGCTGCCGACAGTCACCGACTCGGTGGCGGTCGGCTCGGGCAGATGGGCCGCCGCCTCCTTCTCCGCGAAGAGCTGCTCGGCCTGGCTCTCGTCGCTGACCGCGTTGTCGTAGGAGACGACCCGTTCGAAGTCGACGAGCAGATGGTCGGTGGCCTGTTGCGCGTCGACCTTCCACTGGCAGCCGACCTTGCGGTCCGTGTCGTACGTGACCGTCGCCTCGCCCTCGTACGCCTTCTCGCGCTGCTCCTCGTCGGTGATCTGCCGGATACCGGGCAGGAGTTCGTCGAGGGAGCTCTGGCCGACGGCGCCGCAGGGCTCGGGCAGCGTGCGGTACCGGCCCGGCTCGGCGACGGCCGAGGCCGTGCCCGTGTCGCCCGGGTTGGAGTCGTCCGTCGCGCCGCCGTCGCCCGAGCCGCTGGTGCATCCAGCGGTCAGCAGGGCCGCGAGGAGCGCGGCGATGCCGGGCGTGTACGCCTTCCGTTGCACGTGATGGCTCCTCTCGACGCGGAAATCGGCTTGCCGCCGCGGGGCGGCCGATGAACACAATGTGTATCGCACGCACTGCCGTGGACGCCGGTCCGGATTCCCTTTCGTCGACCTTGGCTCCGGTATTTGCTGTTGAGGACTTCTGTTCGTTTACGGGGGATTGAGGACGCTATGTCGTATGTAGAGATACCTGGTGCGAAAGTACCGATCCGGATGTGGACCGACCCGTCCACGGTCGAGGGCTCCGCGCTCCAGCAGCTCCAGAACGTCGCCACGCTGCCGTGGATCAAGGGCCTGGCCGTCATGCCCGACGTGCACTACGGCAAGGGTGCGACGGTCGGCTCGGTCATCGCCATGCGGGGTGCGGTGTGCCCGGCGGCGGTGGGCGTCGACATCGGCTGCGGAATGTCGGCGGTGAAGACGTCCCTGTCGGCGAACGACCTGCCCGGGGATCTGTCCCGGCTGCGCTCGCGGATCGAGCAGGTGATTCCGGTGGGGCGGGGGATGCATGACGATCCCGTCGACCCGGGGCGGTTCCATGGGGTGGCCACTGCCGGGT
>NZ_NGFN01000368.1 GCF_002148965.1 Streptomyces swartbergensis
CTCGGCTCGGAACGGCGTGATGGGGTCGGACGCCGACTGACTGTCCGTTGACGCGCCAACCGCTGCGGGCGGACATCCCCCGACACGTCCCCTTCTCGCCGTGCGCGGGTGCGGGGCCGCTCAGTGGCACCCCGCTGCGGACCCGCCCGCCACAGCAGCTGCCGACGGCGCGTCGCTCCGCCGCGCGGCCTTCCGAGTTCGTGACGGCTCACGGCGTCCTGCCAGAGGGGGTACGCCGTTTGTGTGGGAGCCCCGCGAGTTCCAGCAGGACGGCGGCCAGGTCGGCTACCTGCCGGGACAGCGCCGAGCTCGCCGAGCTCGGCGCTGTCCCGGTCCGCGTCCGCGGTGCTCGGCGCCGTTTACTGGGCCGGCTCGGCCTGCCCGCCGCAGAACACTTCCTTGACGAGCCTTTGATGTGCCTTCTGGAACGCCCCGGCCGTGGCGGCGAAGTCGAGCTCGGCGTCCCCGGTGGTCAGGGAGGCGGTCAGGGTCTTACTGCCGTCGGGCGTGCTGTACATCAGCGCCGCCCAGCCGAAAAAGCCGCCGTTGTGGTTGAAGAGGGTGCCGCCGCCGTCCGTCTCCTCCACGAACAACCCCAGGCCGTAGCCGGCCTTGGGATGCGGCGTGCGCATCTCGGCGAGCAGCGAGTCCGGCAGGAGCTTGCCGCTCATCAGAGCGGAGAAGAACGTGTGGAGATCCTCGGTGGTCGAGATCATGTCACCGGCTGCGGAGATCCAGGAGACGTTGAAGCGGGTGACGTCGACCACCTTCCACCGGCCGGCGTGCTCGTACCGGTAGTAGCCGTGAGCGTGTGGCTCGGGGATCTCCGGCGAGGCGCCCGGTACCACGGTGCCCGACATTCCCAGCGGCCGCAGGATCAGCCGCTGCGTCTCCTCGGCCCACGAGCGGCCGGTGACCTCCTCGACCAGCAACTTGGCCAGCACGTAGTTGGTATTGGAGTAGCTCCAGTCCGTCCCCGGCTCGAACCGCGCCGGCTTGGACAACGCCAGCCGTACCAGCTCCTCCGGTTGGTAGGTGTGGAACTGGTTGTCCACGTACTCCTGGCCCTGCCAGGGGATCCCCGGCGCGACCGTCCCGTCGTTGTAGTACTCGCCGGTGTAGTTGAACAGCCCGCTGGTGTGCTGCAGCAGCATCCGCACCGTGATCCGCCGGTCCAGCCCGAACCGGGGCAGGTAGTCATCCGCCGGGCTGTCCAGCCCGATCTTGCCCTCGGCCACCAGTTGCAGCACCACGGTGGCGGTGAAGGTCTTGGTGGTGCTGCCGATGCGGAACCGCCCGTCGGTCGGCGGCTTGGCGCTCTCGCCCAGCCTGCGCACCCCGGCGCTGCCGACCCACTCGCCCCGCTCGTCGTGCACGCGCAGCTGCACGCCGCTGAAACCGGAATCGACGATCTCCTGAATGGCCTTCCGCAACTCCGGGCGATCCTGCCCGGCAACGGTGAGGGACATGGCTGTGCGCTCCTTGTGGCTTGGCGGATTGTTGCGGTGAGGTGTGGCTGACCAGGGCAGCGACGAGGTTGTGCCGACCGCCGAGGGCCGTGCTGCTCAGAGGCTGCGGGCGGTGATGTCGCCGTAGGCGGTGGTCGCCTGGATGTTCAGGCCGGCGGCGGCGTCGGCGGTGTTCCGGAGCGTGTTGTGGATCCGGCCGTAGGTGGTGCCGGCTTTCAGGGAGGCGGACACTCCGCGGGCGGCGCCGACCGAGATCTCGCCCTGCTCGGTGCGCAGCGTGACCGTGCCGCGCACGGCCTCGGCGATGCGGAGGTCGCCCTTTCGTGTACTGATCTCCGCGGGGCCGCCCAGACGGCCGACCGAGACGTCGCCGTCGAGGAGGGTGAGGCGGGCGCTTTCGGTCTCGTCGAGCTCGACGGAGCCCTGCGCGCCCTCGAAGGCGACGTCGCCGAGCCGTCCGACGCCCCGTAACCCGGCGCTGGCCGTCGTCGCCTCGATGCGGGAGCCGGCCGGCAGTTGGACGGTCACCTCGACGGATCCGGAAGCGCCGAGGATCCGGTTCTTCGCCGGTGGCGCCTCGATCCGCAGGACGCCGTCGCCGTATTCGACCTTGGTCTGCTCCGCCGCCTTCACGTCGCGGCTGTGCGAAGCGTCCGCGGGCAGGACCTCCACCGTGGTGTGGGCCCGGTCGGCGGCGATGAACCGGATGCGTCCCGCGGGGATGTCGAGGACGGCGCAGACCGGGGCGGGGGTGTCGAACTTCTGCATCGTGCTCTCCTTCGACTCGTTGTTTCGAACGCTGGAAAAGCTACGTTGCATTCATGGAAGCGGCAACTGACTCGTTGCGCCGTATTTCCATTCCCGCAGGCCACAGCAGATTAATCGTTGCAGTGGCTTGATATTCAATGCAACGATCGTCGGAGGTTCGTTGCAATGAATGGAGAGTGAACGCTATGCTGGAGGCACCAAGGAGCACGAAGGAGACCGCGATGCCGGGAGGCAGGCTCACCCAGCAGGAACGCCAGGAGATCGCGCAGGGGCTGGCCGATGGTCTCGCCTACGCGGAGATCGCCAGAGGTCTCGATCGTCCGACCTCGACGATCACACGTGAGGTGATGCGCAACGGCGGGCCCACCACCTACCGAGCCGACCTCGCCCACCGCGCCACCGAGCGCCGCACTCGCCGGCGCAGGCAGGCCGCGCCCCGGAGGGCGGAGGCGCCCGCGCTGGGCCACGGGCGCGACGTCGAGGCCGTGCGCGAGTACGAGGAGGTGTTCACCATCCTCCTCATGGGGCAGGGCCTGCCCAAGATGATGTCCCGGGTGCTGACCTGCCTCTACACCACCGACGCGGGCAGCCTCACCGCGTCCGAACTCGTCCAGCACCTCCAGGTCAGCCCGGCGTCCGTCTCCAAAGCGGTCGCGTTCCTCGAAAGCCAGGGCCTCATCCGCCGGGAACGCGACGAGGGCCGCCGCGAGCGCTACGCCGTCGACGACGACGTCTTCTACCAGTCGATGATCGCCAGCGCCCGGTCCAGCGCCCAGCTCGCCGATACCGCGCGGCAGGGTGTCGGCGTCCTCGGCCCCGACACCCCGGCCGCCACCCGCCTCGAGAACATCGCCCGCTTCGTCGACTTCGTCGCCGAGAGTCTCATCCGCGCCGCGGAGCAGGCCCGCGAGGTCCTTCACAGCAAACCTGAGACGACCTCAGGCGGCACTGCCGATCACGGATAAGCAGCGGACGGACGCCCGTCTTGGGATGGCGGGCCGGTCAGGGGCGGGTCAAGGCCGCGGTTTCCAGGCCCAGTTCGCGAGCCAGGGCTTCCTCGGCCCACTGCTGCGCCCGTGCCCGCGGTACCGCGCCCGCGTAGGACGTCAGCTGGACGGCGAGGCCGTCGAGGAGGGCGGTGAGGCGCAGGGCCGTGCCGTGCGGGTCGGGGCAGTGGAACTCGCCGGCCGCCACGCCCTCCGTGATGACCTCGGCGAGAGCCGCCTTCCACTGTCTGTCGAGGTCCTGGGTGACCTCCCGCAGCGCGGGCTCGCGCAGTGCCGCCGCCCAGCCCTCGATCCACAGCCGCCAGCCCTTGGCCTGGCCTGTCGGGGCGTACCACCGTACGGCCGACCGCAGCCGGCGCAGTGCCGACGTGCGGCGGCCGAGCAGCCTGCTCAGATGGGCGAGGTCGGCCTCGGCCGCGTGCCGGAACGCGGCGGCGACCAGCTTCTCCTTCGTCGAGAAGTGATAGAGCACCAGCGCGTTGCTCACACCGAGCGCCGAGGCCACGTCGGCGATCCTGACCGCCGCCACACCACGCGCCTCGATCTGCTCGACGGCGGCCCGCAGCAGCTCCCCGCGCCGTTCCGCCACGCTCAACCGGACTCTCGTCACGCCGTCACCCTACACACGCGCGTGCACCCGCTTGACGTGTGTATTCGGCCGGTCCGGCACGGTGCCCGCGGGAGCCTCGCCGTCCGTCAGCGGTACCAGCCGAACCGTTCCGCTATGACCGGCAGCCGGTCCGCCACGAGCCCGTGGGCGGCGGCCCGCGGTGTCGTGCCGTCGGCCAGCGCGCGGGCCAGCATCCGCTCGACCAGGGACCGCATCGAGCGGCGTGTGTACGCGAACGCCTCCTCGGCGTCGGCGCCGATGTCCCCGAACAGCGTCCACCACCACCAGGCGTTCGTCCCCGAGTTGACCACGACGTCCGGCAGCACGGTCACCCCGCGCGCGGCCAGCAGCAGCTCCGCCTCCGGCCGCACGGGCATGTTGGCCGCCTCGACGACCCAGCGGGCGGTGATCCGCTCCTGGTTCCCGGCGTCGATCGCGTACGAGACGGCCGCGGGCACCAGGACGTCCGCGTCGGCCGACAGCCAGGCCTCGCCCGGCAGTTCGTGGTCCCCGGGGCGCAGCGCGGAGCGGTCCACGGTGCCGTGGAGATCCCGCGCGGCGAGCAGCGCCTCGATGTCGAGCCCCGCCGGGTTGGCGATCGTGCCCTTGATGTCGGCGACGGCCACGACGGTGAGTCCCGCGCGGCTGAGGAAGCGCGCGGTGGCCCCGCCCATGGTGCCCAGCCCCTGGAGAGCGACCCGCGTCCCCGTGTGGGGCACCCCGGCACGGTCCAGCGCCGTGAGGGCCGCCTCGGCCACACCGCAGCCGCCGACCAGCTCGTCCAGCCCGATCCCGTCCACCTCCACCGCGAACGCGTCCCCGAGCCGCCGCCGGGCCCCGGCCTCGTCCTCCAGCAGCGGATACACGGCCTGGATGGAGGAGACCAGTCCCGCCTCGGCGGCGGCCCGGTCCACCAGGTCCTGGGTGAGCCCGAGGTCCTCGCCGGTCGTCCAGAAGCTCTCGATGTGCGGCCGCATGGCGCGCAGGTACCGCACCAGCAGCGAGTAGGCCTCCGGATCGCGCGGGTCGCAGTCGATGCCGCCCTTTGCGCCGCCGAGCGGGACGTAGCGGCTGTCCGGGTCGTAGTGGAGGGCCTCCTTCATGGTCATGCCGCGGGCCAGGCCGGTGACCTCGTCCAGGGTGCAGCCCGCGCGCATCCGCAGGCCGCCGCTGGCGACACCGCGCACCAGCCGGTCGACGACCAGGAAGCCCTGACGGCCGGTGATGTGGTCGGTCCAGGTGAAAGACAGCAGCGGGCCGGCCATGCGGGCTCCTTCGCCGTGATTACTGAATATCTGTTCAGTATCACCGTCGCGGGACCCCTGCGGCCCAGTGTTGCCGGAGGGGCCGCCCATAATGGAAAGCCTGACCGACTCCACCTGGAGGTACCGTGGCCGGTTTCCGTACCCTGAGCTCCGGGCTCCGCGCGCTCCGGCCCGGCGCGTTCGGCGCGGACCCCAGCGGTGAGCGCATGGCGCGCATCCGCAGATCGCCCCACTTCGAGAACGGGGTCTTCCAAAACCCCGGCGGCCCCGCGCGGACCCGGCCCTCGGGCTCGACCCTGGACTTCGCGAAGGTCTTCTTCGACAAGGAGACCCGGCCCCGCCGCAGCCCGAAGGGCACTGTGCCGGTACACGCCACCACCCTCGCCGACATCGCCCGGCCGCCGGCCACCGGGCTGCGGCTGACCTGGATGGGGCACTCCAGCGTGCTCGCCGAGCTCGACGGCAGGCGCGTCCTGTTCGACCCGGTGTGGGGCGAGCGCTGCTCCCCGTTCCCCTTCGCCGGCCCCAAGCGGCTGCACCCGGTGCCCCTGCCGCTGGCCGCGCTCGGCCCGGTCGACGTCGTGGTCATCTCGCACGACCACTACGACCACCTGGACATGCCCACCATCAAGGCCCTGGCCGGCACGGACACGCTGTTCGCCGTGCCGCTCGGCGTCGGGGAGCACCTGGAGCACTGGGGCGTGTCCGCCGACCGGCTGCGCGAACTGGACTGGCACGAAGCGACGAAGATCGGCGGCCTCACCCTGACCGCCACTCCTGCCCGCCACTTCTGCGGCCGGGGGCTGCGCAACACCCAGCACACCCTGTGGGCGTCCTGGGTCGTGGCCGGTGAGGAGCACCGGATCTACCACAGCGGCGACACCGGCTACTTCGACGGCTTCAAGGAGATCGGCGCGGAGCACGGGCCGTTCGACGCCACGATGATCCAGATCGGCGCGTACTCCGACTTCTGGCCCGACATCCACATGACCCCCGAGGAGGGCATGCGCGCCCACCTCGACCTCCAGGGCGGACCGGAGCACGGCCCGATGCTGCCGATCCACTGGGCCACGTTCAACCTGGCGACCCATCCGTGGGCGGAGCCCGGTGAGGGGACGCTGGCGGCCGCCCGTGCCGTGGGCGCCCGGATCGCCCTGCCGCACCCGGGTGAACCCTTCGAGCCCACGGCCGAGGCCGTCCCGTCCGAGCCGTGGTGGCGTGGGGTGGCGCTCGCCCCGGCGGGTGGCTTCCCGGCCCGCGAAGCCCTCGCCGACGCCACGATCAGGGCCTCGTCGAACGCGGCAGCCGTGGCCCAGGCCGATACGTTGAGTGACGAAGAGAGTAAGGCGGGGAAGGGTACGGAGGACCCTGAAACGCTTCCGGCGGGCTGAGCCGGAGCGGACGGCGGGCAGACGGCGAGGGCCGGGGAGCGTGAGGCTCCCCGGCCCTCGCCGTGTCTGCCTGACCGCTTCTGACCAGGTCGGATCGGACTGCTTTCGGTTGCGGCCGGACGTGTGTCGAGGTTATCGGTCTGTCGTACGAGACCTCATACCAGAGCGGGACGCTCACCGTATGAGTTTGTCAACTGCCCACCGCACATGATGCGCTGACGACTACTGTCAGTGGCCGTCGGGAAACAGGCGGATCAGGGAGTGGGGACCGGCACGTGCAGGCGCAAGGCGGACGAGGGAGTCGACGCGAGGGGGATTCCCGCTGCCCGCGCACGACCGATGCCGGTACGGGCGCCGCCGTGGGGGCCTCCTCCGGCCCCGGGCAGCACACGGACTCCGGACGCGGTGGTGCCGGGCGGGAGCGGGGCGAACCCGGGCTGACGGCTCGCAGCGCGCGGAAGCGACCCCGTGAGCCCGGTCGTACCACCGCAAGCCCCCCTGGCACCAAGGCCCGACGGACCAGTACGAGGACACCGATGTCTCACCTCCGCGCCCCGGCCGCACGCGCAGACCGCCGTGAGGGCGGGCGGCACGGGCGGCCGGCCGCCCGCACCGCACCCGCGCTGCCCGAGACCCACATACGGCCCCAGCTGCTGCGTCTTGCCGTGCTGCCGCCCACCGCCGTCGCCCTCAGCGGCTGCGCCGCCGTCCTCTTCACCGTCCGGTCCACCGGAGCGCGGCCGGGACCGATGCTGTGGGCCGTGCTCGCCGGCGCGGTCTCGGTGACCCTTGTCGGCATCGTCGTCGCCGCGGTGGCCGCCAACCGGGCCGCCCGGTCCGTGCACGACCGCATCGGTGTCCTGCGCCGCACCACCGCACGGCGCGAGGCCGACCTGCGCGCCCTGGTCGAGACGCTGCGCCGCGGTGACGGACCGCCGCAGCTCGGCCCGCAGACCAGTCCGCGCGGCGGTCCCGCCGAGGACGCCGACGACTTCGAACTCCTCTCCGCCGACCTGAGCCGTGCGCACGACGGCGCCGTCAGCGCCGTCGTCCAGGCCTCGCAGCTCTCCAGCCAGGCGGGCAGCGAACAGAAGCTCGAGGTGTTCGTCAACCTCGCCCGGCGCCTGCAGTCGCTGGTGCACCGCGAGATCTCCATCCTCGACGAGCTGGAGAACGAGATGGAGGACCCCGACCTGCTCAAGGGGCTCTTCCACGTCGACCACCTCGCCACCCGCATCCGCCGTCACGCCGAGAACCTCGCCGTGCTCGGCGGGGCGGTCTCCCGCCGTCAGTGGAGCAACCCGGTCTCCATGACCGAGGTGCTGCGGTCGGCCATCGCCGAGGTCGAGCAGTACTCGCGGGTCAAGCTCGTGCCGCCGATCGACGGCACCCTGCGCGGACACGCCGTGGCCGACGTCATCCACCTGCTGGCCGAACTCGTCGAGAACGCCACGGTGTTCTCCGCCCCGCACACCCAGGTGCTGCTGCGCGCCAACCTCGTCACCTCCGGGCTCGCCGTCGAGGTCGAGGACCGTGGACTGGGCATGCCCCTGGAGGAGCAGACGCGGATGAACGCGCTGCTCGCCGACCCGGACCAGGTGAACGTCGCCCGGCTCCTCGCGGACGGCCGCATCGGGTTGTTCGTCGTCTCGCAGCTCGCCAGGCGGCACGGCATCACCGTCCGCCTCCAGACCAACATCTACGGCGGAGTACAGGCGGTGCTCGTCGTGCCGCGAGCTGCGAGACGACGAACAACCCGATGCGGCCGTCCGCGAGGAGCCGGGCGACGTTCACCTGGTCCGGGTCGGCGAGCAGCGCGTTCATCCGCGTCTGCTCCTCCAGGGGCATGCCCAGTCCACGGTCCGGTCCTCGACCTCGACGGCGAGCCCGGAGGTGACGAGGTTGGCGCGCAGCAGCAC
>NZ_NGFN01000369.1 GCF_002148965.1 Streptomyces swartbergensis
CTCCCGGGCCACCGCGGGCACCGGCCGCCTGGCCGCGCTCCTGGTCTCCCCGACCCTGCTGGTGCTGACGGTCGTCGTGCTCTACCCGACGCTCATGGCACTCGACGAGTCCCTGTACGGGCCGAAGGGCCTGGACCCGAAGACCGGATTCATCAGCGCCACCGAGCCGTTCGTCGGCCTGAAGAACTACACCGACATCTTCACCCAGGCCGGCGACCGCTTCTGGAACGCCTTCTGGAACACCACCTTCTTCACCGTCGTCACGGTGTCGATGGAGACGGTGATCGGCGTCGCCATGGCGCTCATCATGCACCGGGCCTTCCGGGGCCGGGCCGTGGTGCGGGCCAGCATCCTCGTCCCCTGGGCGATCCCCACGGCCATCTCCGGACTGCTCTGGAAGTGGATCTTCAACGCCGACGGGATCGCCAACGTCCTCCTCGGACACCAGGTGCTGTGGACCGCCGACGGCTTCTCCGCCAAGATCGCGGTCGTCATCGCCGACGTGTGGAAGACCGCCCCCTTCATCGGCCTGCTCGTCCTGGCCGGCCTCCAGGTGATCCCGAAGGAGGTCTACGAGGCGGCCCGGCTCGACGGGGCGAGCGCCCTGCAGCAGTTCTGGCGCATCACCCTGCCGCTGGTGAAGCCCGCGCTGCTGGTGGCGGTGCTGTTCCGCTGCCTGGACGCGCTGCGGATGTTCGACCTGCCCTACATCCTCATCGGCGCCCAGAAGGGCTCCGTCGAGACGCTGTCGATGCTCGCGCAGAACGAGGCGTCCAACGTCCGCTTCGGACCGGCTTCCGCGTACGCGGTCCTGCTCTTCCTCTACGTCTTCCTCATCGCCCTCGCCTTCGTACGGCTGCTCGGCGCCGACCTCATGGGGGGCGCAGGCGGGACGAAGAAGCGCAAGAGCCACGCGGTCAGGGTGCCGCGCCGCCGCGTCCGGGAGGTGACGGCATGACCCTCACGGCCAAGTGGCGGCAGTGGCTGCCCCATCTGGGCATCGCCGTGGTGGTGGCCTACTGCCTGGCCCCGTTCTACTGGATGCTGGTCTCCAGCCTCCGCAGCACCGGCGACATCTTCAGCACCTCCCTGTTCCCGTCCGCGGTGTCGTTCGAGAACTACCGGTCGGTGTTCAGCCCGGGCCAGGGCTTCACCAGGGCGCTGCTCAACAGCCTGATCGTCGCCGGTATCACGACCGCTATGTCGCTGCTGCTGGCCACGTTCACCGCGTACGCGATGGCCCGGCTGGAGTTCCGCTTCAAGCGGCTGATCCTCACGCTGATCATCGCCACCTCGATGTTCCCGGTGGTGTCGATCGTCGTCCCGCTGCTGAAGCTGTTCACCGACATCGGCTGGATCAACACCTACCAGTCCATGATCGTGCCCAGCATGTCCTTCACGCTGCCGCTGGCGGTGTGGAACCTGACCACCTTCTTCCGGCAGATGCCGGACGAGCTGGAACACGCCGCCATGGTCGACGGCTGCACCCGCGGCCAGGCCTTCCGCAAGGTCATCGTCCCGCTCGCCGCGCCGGGCATCTTCACCACCGCGATCATCACCTTCATCGCCGCCTGGAACGAGTTCCTCATCGCCCTGTCGATGACCAACAAGCCGAGCATGCAGACCGCGACCGTCGCCATCTCCAAGTTCTCGGGAGCGACGACGTACCAGACGCCGTTCGGCAGCCAGATGGCCGCGGGCGTCGTGGTGACCATTCCGCTGGTCGTGATGGTGCTGCTGTTCCAGCGTCGCATCGTCGCCGGGCTCACGGCCGGCGCCGCGAAGTAGACACGCCCCCACGCAAGGAGTCACAGCACGTGTCTTTCACCGCACCCTGGTGGCGCAGTGCCGTCATCTACCAGGTCTACATCCGCAGCTTCGCCGACAGCAACGGCGACGGCATCGGCGACATCGCCGGCATTCGCTCCCGGCTGCCGTACCTGAAGTCCCTCGGCGTGGACGCCATCTGGATCAACCCCTGGTACAAGTCCCCCATGGCCGACCACGGCTACGACGTCGCCGACTTCCGCGCCATCGACTCGCGCTTCGGCACCCTGGCGGATGCCGAGCAGCTCATCACCGAAGCCCACGAGCACGGCATCCGCGTCATCCCCGACATCGTGCCCAACCACACCTCCGACCAGCACGCCTGGTTCCAGGCCGCGTTGGCCGCCGGGCCGGGCAGCCCGGAACGCGAGCGCTACGTCTTCCGCCCCGGCCGCGGACCCGACGGCGCCGAGCCCCCGAACGACTGGGTCTCCTGCTTCGGCGGCCCGGCCTGGACCCGGCTGCCCGACGGCGACTGGTACCTCCACCTGTTCGCACCCCAGCAGCCCGACCTCAACTGGCAACACCCCGAAGTGCGCGCTGATTTCGAGTCGATCCTGCGGTTCTGGTTCAGCCGGGGCGTCGACGGCTTCCGCATCGACGTCGCCCACGGCCTGATCAAGCACCCGGAGCTGCCCGACCTGCCGCCCCGCGCCGAACCGGCGGTGACGGGCCCGCTCACCCGCCGGGAGGAGATCCGGCAGCACCTCGACCACCCGCACTGGGACCGCGACGAGGTGCACGAGATATACCGGGCCTGGCGCAAGGTCGCCGACGAGTTCCCCGGCGACCGCTCCTTCGTCGCCGAGGCCTGGGCCGACACACCGGAACGGCTCGCCGCCTACGTCCGCAGGGACGGCCTGCACACCGCCTTCAACTTCGACTTCCTCATGTGCGGTTGGGACGCCAAGGATCTGCGCGCGGTCATCGACGACTCCCTGGCCATGCTCGGCGCGGTGGGAGCGCCCGCCACCTGGGTCCTGTCCAACCACGACGTGATGCGCCACCCCAGCCGCTACGGCCGTACCGCCGCGCGGAGCTGGATGGCCAACGCGCGGTTCGAGCCCGACGGCTCCCTCGACCTGGAGCTCGGCACCCGGCGTGCCCGGGCCGCCGCCCTGCTGATGCTCGCCCTGCCCGGCGGCGCCTACGTCTACCAGGGCGAGGAACTCGGCCTCCCCGAGGTCGAGGACCTGCCGGAGTCCACCCTCCAGGACCCGATCTGGGAGCGCTCCGGCCACACGGACCGGGGGCGTGACGGCTGCCGTGTGCCCATCCCCTGGTCGGGCCAGGCGGCCCCCTACGGCTTCAGTCCCGACGACGCCACGTCCGAGCCCTGGCTGCCGCAGCCCGGCGACTGGGCCGGACTGAGCGCCGAGGCCCAGACCGGGGACCCGGCGTCCATGCTGGAGCTCTACCGCACGGCCCTGCGCATCCGCCGCGACCACCCCGCCCTCGGCGACGGCACGATGACGTGGCTGGACGCCCCCGAGGGGGTGCTGGCCTTCAGCCGCGAGCCGGGGTTCGTGTGCGTGGCCAACCTCTCCGCCGAGCCGTACGAGCTGCCCGCGTACTCCGATCTCCTCCTGGCCGGCGGCCCGCTTCAGGACGGACTGCTGGGGCCCAACCAGGCGGTGTGGCTGGCGGTGTAGCGGGGATCCTAGGCTGGGCGTATGGCTCGCACGGCGGAGGAGATTCCCGTCTCCCTCACGGTCCGGCCGTCGGCGCCGGCGCTCGCGCCGCTGATCGGTGCCCTCGGGTATGCCGAGGGACGGTTCGCGCAGTCGGCAGAGCTGTCCCTGCCGACGGGCGGAGCGCAGCTGCTGGTGAACCTCGACGGGGACACCCTGGGCTCGTCGGACAGGCGGACCCGGGGTGCGGCTCTCCAGGGGCCGTACACGGGGCCGGCGGTGATCGACCCGGCCCAGCAGCGCGCGGTCGTGTGGGTGGCGTTCCGGCCGGCGGGGGCGTATCCGTTCCTCTCCGTGCCGGTCAGCGCGGTCCGCGATCGGCTCGCCGGGCTCGACGAGCTGTGGGGCACGGACGGCGCGGTGCTGCGCGAGCGGCTGCTGGAGGCCATGGCCGCCGGTGGCCCGCAGGCGTGCCTGCGGGAGCTGGAGACGGTCCTGCTGCGGCGGTCGGAGCGTCCCCTGGAGCCCGACCCGGCGGTCCGTCTCGCCGCGGTGCTGCTCGACCGCGGAACGCCGGTGGGTGAGGTCGCCGACCGGCTCGGCTGGACCTCCCGGCGGCTGGCCCGCAGGTGCGCCGAACAGCTGGGACTCCCGCCGAAACGGTATGCGCGGGTACGGCGCTTCCAGCGGCTGCTGGGCCGGGTGAACGCCGGGCCCGGGGAGCCGGACTGGGCGGTCCTCGCCGCGGACTGCGGCTACCACGACCAGGCGCATCTGATCCACGAGTTCCGCGCGCTCGCGGGGATCACCCCGACCGCGTACGCGCCGCGCTCGCCCCTGGAACGCAACCACGTTCCGCTCGGCGGGTGAGGGCCCTGCCCGGCCGACCGTTTCCTACAATCCACGGCCGCCCGGACCCGGCCATCGTGAAGGCATGACCAACACAGACGACAAGCCGTCCCTCACCCGGCTCTACGCCCGCCTCGTGGTCTCCGACGGGCCCCGGGCGATCGACTTCTACCGGACCGCGCTCGGCGCCGAGGAGATCGAGCGGTACACCGACCCCGACGGGAAGATCGTGCACGCCATGCTGCGGCTCGGCGACGCGGTGATCGCGGTCAAGGATGCCGACGAGAGCGACCCGGCGCCGGACTCGCTCGGCGGCAGCCCGGTGATCATGGCCCTGGACGTGTCCGACGCCGACGCCGTGGCCGAGGCCATGCTGCGGGGCGGGGCGAGCGTGGTGTATCCGGTCGCCGACCAGCACTACGGGCAGCGCGGCGGCCGTCTCGCCGATCCGTTCGGCCATCTCTGGATGATCTCCCAGACGATCGAGGAGCTGACCGTTCCTAAAGACTGAGCGGGAGTGAGTCCTGTCGCCAGGGCTCAGGCTCAGCCGCGTGCTCCGAACGGTGTTGGGCACGCTGGTCACCCGCTTTCGCTCCGCGTCCGGGCGGCACGACTCGTGATCGTGGTCCGGGTACGCGGGGGCGGGTTTCCTCGCGCCGTCGGGTCTCCGGTCGGGCCTGGGCGGTCCGATGCCCCGCACGATCACTCTGGTCGTGCGGGGGCGGTGCCGTCCGTCGCCGGATCGGATGCCCGAGGGCGCGCCGTCCGATCGCGATGCTTGCCGCATCGTGCCGGGACACTTGACGGGTGCGCGTGGTCAGCGGCTGCTGCCAGTGCTGGGCACCCCAACGGGAGGTGTACGCCGGGTCCACCGCGACGATCGCGATGCCCTGCTCGGCGGCCATCGACACCAGCCGCGCCTTCAGCTTCGCGGTGGGAAAGCGGGAGATCAGACGGCGGAACCGCTTGTTGCGGCCGTGCCGCTCCCTGCTGATGCCGTCGCTGAAGTCGAGGTCCTCGACCGCGATCGCCGCGGCTCCGCTGCGGCGGGTGTGGTGCAGCAGCCGGGTCAGCGCGTGGCGGATCTGGGCGTCCCGATGCGCGGCGGTGCCGGACAGGTCGTAGAAGAAGCGCTGGGGTTCGCCGACGGGGTTGCCGTGGATGTCGAGGTGCCAGGCGGCGAGGTGGTCGTCGTTCATGTCCACCGCCACCACCCCCTTGGCCAGGGCCGCGTCCATAGGCAGGACTGGGACAGCCGGCCGCTGCCAGGAAGCGGTGACATACCAGCGGTGGCGGACCGGGTCGTGGTGGATGCGGTAGGCCATCGCCCGGTTCGCGCTGATCCGGTCCGCCCATTCCTCGCCCCGGTGCTGGAACTCCACGGTGGCGTCGAGGACGTAGCGGCCGTGCGGGGCGTTGGCCAGATGGCCAAGAGCGGCGGGGAGCCTGATGGAGACCTGCCCGGAGTCGGTGATGCGGATGGTCTCGTTGCCGCAGCGTTTGCCGGACTCCCCGTCGGCGGCCAGGAACATCCGCGCCGCTTCCCACCGATCCCGCCAAGCCGACTCCTTCAGCCCGGCCTGGTCCAGGTGGTGGCGCAGATGAGCGAGCTGCTTGCCGCCGCGCACCACGTGCACGCGGCCCGCGGCCCAGTCTGCCTCCAGACCGGCGAGCCGGTCCTTCAGCGTGTGCAGGCGGCGGGCCTTGGCGTGCCACTCCGCCCGCGAGCCGTACCCGCGCACCAGCCCTTCGCGCTTGTTCGCCTTGGCGCCCAGCGGGCGGGCGAGCCGGGCCTCGATCGCGGCGATCTGCCCACGCAGCCATGCCATCTCCGCCGCCTGACCACGCCGCGCCAGCGCCCACTGGTCATGGGTGGCCTTGGTGATGCTGCCCGCCCACCGCGCCGACGAGGACCCGGTCAACTCCCGCTTACGAGCGGCCCACGCGGTGGCATCGTGAGCCAGCCCCCGCCGTGAGCGCGCCGCGAGATCCCGCGCCGCAAGCCCACCCAGGAACACGCCGACCTCACGCAAGACCGCCGCGTCCGTCTCCGAGATCCGCAGCCGGGCCCGGATCGCCATCCCCGAAGGGCCGGGCACCACAAACGGCGCCGCCACCTCCCGCAGCCCGCCCACGCCACAGCCCCCGGCCCGATGTCGAAGATCCGTCACCGCATCCAACGAGCCCCAGCCGCAAAGGTCACACATTCGACAGGCAAACTTCCGTTCCCCTGACTCCGAAGCCGTCTGCGTCCCCTCGTCGGCAGCACCGGCACTCACTCACACTCGCTCATACACGCCTACGCTCGACCAAGCCGCAGCAGTACCAACCCCACATGAGATCCAGAAGCGCACGACCGACCTGTTCACCTGACGAGTTCGCTGTACGGCGGTCAGCGTGTCCGCGCGACCGGCTCGCCCTTCCCCGCCGCCGTGGTGGCCGCCCGGCCGCCCGGGTGACGCAGGGCGCCAGGAAGCCGATGCCCAGGGCGATGGCCATGCCGCAGAACACCCACTGGTTGGCCTCGGCGAAGTCCATGCGGACGGCGCTCATGGCGTCCCGTGTCGCGTCGGCGGCGGGGCCGGTGCCGGTGGGCGGCCGGAAGTCGTCCGCGACACGCCCGCCGAGGGCGAAGAACGCCGCCCTCGACGGGCGTGCTGCTCACTGATTCAGTCTGCGCCCGGCGCCGCCGTGACGCATCAGAAGACCCTTCCGCCCCACTGGACACACCGCTACCCCTGAATGCGCCCCACGGCAACCCCTCTGCGGTGTGAGGACGGCCTCCTCGCCCATGTGACCACGGCCCGCCGCCTATGCCGCGTCGAACGGGCAGGATGCGGGCACCAAGGAGGACAGGCACCCGAACGACGGAGAGGCAGACGATGGTCCCAGCGGAACCGGAACCCCAGCGGATCGGCATACCCGCCGAGTCCACTGCGGGCGAGACCAGGGTGGCGGCGACGCCGGCCACCGTGGGGAGACTTGCCGCACTCGGCTACGAGGTGGTGGTCGAACCGGGGGCGGGAGCCTCGTCCCGCTTCTCCGACGCGGCCTACGAGGAGGCGGGAGCCCGGCTCGGCGACCCGTGGCAGGCGGAGATCGTCCTCAAGGTGAACGGCCCGTCGAGCGAGGAGATCGGCCGGCTGCGGGACGGGGCGACGCTGATCGCGCTCATCGGCCCCGCGCTGCACCCGGAACTGGTCGACGAGCTGGCGCGGCGGCCGATCACCGTGCTCGCCATGGACGCCGTGCCGCGTATCTCGCGCGCCCAGTCCCTGGACGTGCTCAGCTCGATGGCGAACATCGCCGGATACCGGGCCGTGGTCGAGGCCGCGCACGCCTTCGGCCGTTTCTTCACCGGCCAGGTGACCGCCGCCGGCAAGGTGCCGCCCGCCAAGGTGCTGGTGGCCGGTGCCGGGGTGGCCGGACTCGCCGCGATCGGCGCGGCCCGCAGCCTCGGTGCCGTGGTCCGCGCCACCGACCCCCGGCCCGAGGTCGCCGAGCAGGTCCGCTCGCTGGGCGGGGAGTTCCTCACGGTGGGCGTCGAACAGGAGGTGAGCACCGACGGCTACGCCAGGGCCACCTCGGAGGACTACGACCGGCTCGCCGCGCAGCTGTACTCCGAACAGTCCGCGGACGTCGACATCATCATCACCACCGCGCTCATCCCGGGCCGCCCGGCGCCGAGGCTGATCACCGCGGACGACGTCGCGCGGATGAAGCCCGGCAGCGTGATCGTCGACATGGCGGCGGCCCAGGGCGGCAACGTCGAGGGCACGGTCGCCGGGAAGGCGGTCGTCACCGACAACGACGTGACGATCATCGGCTACACCGACCTGCCCGGCAGGCTCCCGGCCCAGGCCTCGCAGCTGTACGGCACCAACGTCGTCAACCTGATGAAGCTGCTGACCCCGGGCAAGGACGGCCGTCTCGTCCTCGACTTCGACGACGTGGTGCAGCGGTCGATGACCGTGGTCCGCGACGGCGAGAAGACCTGGCCGCCGCCTCCGGTCCAGGTGTCCGCCGCGCCCGCCCCCGCCGGCGGTACGGAACCGGCCGCGCC
>NZ_NGFN01000037.1 GCF_002148965.1 Streptomyces swartbergensis
CGCGGCTCCCCAGCCCCGGTCCCTACCGGCCCGCAGCTCCCTAGCTGTATTGATCACGAGCGTTGTTAACACCCGCTGCTCACGGCCAGGGCACGGACGCGTTCTGGCCCGACCCGGACGCCTACGCCGCCGCCGTACGGCACCTGCACGCGGCCGGGGTGCGCACGGCCACGCACGCCATCGGGACGCGGCGGTACGGCACGTCCTGGACGTGGCCGAGAGGCTCGGGCGGGGCGGGCGCGGGGCGCACCGCATCGAGCACATCGAGACCGTGCCGGACGAGCTGCTGCCGCGGTTCGCGCGGCTGGGAGCAGCGGCGTCCATGCAGCCGCCGCACACCGCGTACACCCGGGCCGACGGCACCGACGAGTGGTCCCGGCGGCTGGGCGCCGGGCGGGCCGGCCGTGCCTGGCGGCTGCGGGACCTGCGGGACGCGGGCGCGGTGGTGGCCCTCGGCTCGGACTGGCCGATCGCGCACTACGACGCCCGCGCCGTGCTCGCCACGGCCCGGGCGCCGAAGGGCGCGGCGTCGGCACGCGCCGGGCTGACCGGTCCGGAGGCGCTGGAGGGCTGCACCAGCCATGCGGCGCCGGCGGCGGGGGAGTCCGAGACGGCAGGGCGTATCGCTCCGGGTTTCCGGGCCGACCTGACGGCGCTGGGGCTCGACCCGGTGACCGCTCCGGCGGACGAGGTGGCCGAGGCACCGGTGCGACTGACGGTCACCGGGGGGCACGTGGTGTATCGGGGCAAGTGAGGCACGGGCGTCGCCGCCCCGGTCGCAGTCGCCGGTACCGCCCCGGTCGCAGTGGCGGTACCGCCCGGGTCACAGTCTGGCCGGTGCCATCTGCGGCAGCGCGTACGGCTGCCTCCCGTACCAGACCCCGGCCACCGCGAACCCGAAGGCCAGGCAGAGCACGCCACCGACCGCATCCAGCCAGAAATGGTTCGCCGTGGCGACGATGACGACCAGCGTCAGCGCCGGGTACAGCAGGCCCAGCACGCGCACCCAGGGGATCGCTGCCAGGGCGAAGATGGTCAGGCCGCACCACACGGACCAGCCGATGTGCATCGACGGCATCGCGGCGTACTGGTTGGACATGTGTTTCAGGTCGCCGGACGCCATCGATCCCCAGGTCTGGTGGACCATGACGGTGTCGATGAAGCCGCCGCCGTTCATCAGCCGTGGGGGCGCCAGCGGATACAGGTAGTAACCGACCAGGGCGACGGCGGTCGTCGCGAACAGCACCAGGCGGGTCGCCGCGTACCGGCCCGGATGGCGACGGTACATCCACACGAGCACACCCAGCGTCACCACGAAGTGCAGCGTCGCGTAGTAGTAGTTCATGCCGATGATCAGCCAAGTCACCGAGTTCACGGCCTGGTTCACCGACTCCTCGACGGCGATGCCCAGAGCGTGCTCGGCCTGCCAGATCCAGTCGGCGTTGCGCAGCGCCTCGGCCTTCTGCTCGGGCACGGCGTTGCGGACGAGCGAGTACGTCCAGTAACTCACCGCGATCAGCAGGATCTCGAACCAGAACCGGGGCCGACGGGGGGTGCGCAGCCGGGGGAGGAGACCCTGTCCCGGATCGGCCGCGACCGGGTCCGGAACGGCCGCTTTCCGGCCGTCCAGCGTCGTCACGGTCGTGTCACCCATAGGCACAAAGTCTGCCAGAAAAGCCCTGTTCCCCCGATCATCCTCCGCCCTGGTGCGGGCCGCATGTTCAGCGGCGAGATCCAGCCGCGAACCTCAGGAGCGAGCGCGGTCCCCAGGTGCCGAAGCCGTCGAGCCGCGCACCACCAGTTCCGGCATGAACACGAACTCGCTGTGGGGTGCGGGCGTCCCGCCGATCTCCTCCAGCAGCGTGCGGACCGCCGCCTGGCCCATCGCCGGGACCGGCTTGCGGATCGTGGTCAGCGGCGGGTCGGTGAAGGCGATCAGCGGAGAGTCGTCGAAGCCGACCACGGAGATGTCCGTCGGAACCTCCAGGCCGCGCTGGCGCGCCGCCCTGATCGCGCCCAGCGCCATCATGTCGCTGGCGCACACCACGGCCGTGCAGTTCCGCTCGATCAGCGCCGCGGCCGCGGCCTGCCCGCCCTCCAGGGTGTAGAGGGAGTGCTGCACCAGCTCCGTCTCGACGGTCTCGGCGCCCAGGCCCAACTGGTCCTGCATGGTGCGCACGAACCCCTCGATCTTGCGCTGCACGGGCACGAACCGCTTGGGCCCCAGGGCCAGACCGATCCGCGTGTGCCCCAGGGACACCAGGTGCGTCACCGCCAGGTTCATCGCCGCGCGGTCGTCGGGGGAGATGAACGGCGCCTGCACCTTCGGCGAGAAACCGTCGACCAGCACGTACGGCACGCCCTGCGCGCGCAGCCGGTCGTAGCGCTGCATGTCGGCGGTGGTGTCCGCGTGCAGCCCGGAGACGTAGATGATGCCGGCGACCCCTCGGTCGACCAGCATCTCCGTGAGCTCGTCCTCGGTCGAGCCGCCCGGGGTCTGGGTGGCCAGCACGGGCGTGTAGCCCTGCCGGGTCAGCGCCTGGCCGATGACCTGGGCCAGGGCCGGGAAGATCGGGTTCTCCAGCTCCGGGGTGATCAGGCCCACCAGGCCCTCGCTGCGCTGTCGCAGACGCACCGGGCGTTCGTAGCCCAGCACGTCGAGGGCGGCCAGCACGGACTGGCGCGTGGTGGCGGCGACGCCCGGCTTCCCGTTGAGGACGCGGCTGACGGTCGCTTCGCTCACCCCCGCCTGCGCAGCGATGTCGGCAAGCCGTGTGGTCACAGCACTGGACTGTAGCGGCCGGGGTTCCGCTTGCCCACCGACGGGACGCCTGGTGCGGGCCGGCGCACGGCCCGCTGCGGGTTGCTTGGTCATCGCGGTCCCTCGAAGTCGTGGTCGGCGCCGATCCGCAACGGATGATTCCCCCGGCGGCAACGGATGGCAAGTGCTTGCAGAGTCTTGCACAACTGTCCGACTCCCCGCCGGACAGGCGGAAATCCCGGTTCCACCAGGGTCCGGGAGAGGTCACGGCGGGATAACCATCCGCACCCCTTGCAACTTTTTGCTGCAAGGTCTTTCGCAACTCCTTCCAGCGCCGCTAATCTCACCGACGCCCGGCGGCCAACGGCGCAGTCGGCAGCACGAAACGGGCTTTCACCCTCAAGGAGAACTCATGCGGCGTGGCATAGCGGCCACCGCGCTGGTGGCGTCCCTCGCCCTGGCGGCGACGGCGTGCGGCGGGAGCGACAGCGGCGACGAGGCCGACGGCCCGGTCACCATCACCTGGTGGGACACCTCCAACGCCACCAACGAGGCGCCGACGTACAAGGCCCTGGTCAAGGAGTTCGAGGCCGCCAACAAGGACATCAAGGTCAACTACGTCAACGTCCCCTTCGACCAGGCGCAGAACAAGTTCGACACCGCCGCCGGTTCCAAGGGCGCCCCCGACGTGCTGCGCTCCGAGGTCGGCTGGACCCCCGCCTTCGCCAAGAAGGGCTTCTTCGCGCCCCTGGACGGCACCGAGGCCCTCGCCGAGCAGGACAAGTTCCAGCCCAGCCTGATCGAGCAGGCCAAGTACGACGGCAAGACCTACGGCGTCCCCTTCACCACGGACACCCTCGCCCTCGTCTACAACAAGGAACTGTTCAAGAAGGCCGGCGTCGAGGCCCCCAAGACCTGGGACGACCTGAAGAAGGCCGCCGCCACCATCAAGGACAAGACCGGCGTCGACGGCTACTGGGGCTCCACCCAGGCCTACTACGCGCAGTCCTTCCTCTACGGCGAGGGCACCGACACCGTCGACGTCGACGCCAAGAAGATCACCGTCACCTCGCCCGCCGCCAAGAAGGCCTACGGCACCTGGCAGGGCCTCTTCAGCGGCAAGGGCCTGCACAAGGCCGACACCACCGCCGACGCCTACGCCCACATCCAGGAGGCGTTCGTCAGCGGCAAGGTCGCCTCGATCATCCAGGGCCCGTGGGAGATCACCAACTTCTACAAGGGCTCCGCCTTCAAGGACAAGAACAACCTCGGCATCGCCACCGTCCCGGCCGGCTCCACCGGCAAGGCGGGCGCCCCGACCGGCGGCCACAACCTCTCCGTGTACGCGGGCTCGGACAAGGCCCACCAGGAGGCCTCGCTGAAGTTCGTGAAGTTCATGACCTCGGCGAAGGCCCAGGAGACCATCGCGCTGAAGAACTCCACGCTCCCCACGCGCGAGGACGCCTACACCGCCGAGGTCAAGGCCGACCCGGGTATCGCCGGCTACCAGGGCGTGCTGTCCTCCGCCCAGCCGCGCCCGGCACTGCCCGAGTACAGCTCGCTGTGGGGTCCGCTCGACGACGAGCTGATCGAGATCGCGGGCGGCAAGGAGTCCCTGGACAAGGGCCTCGGCGACGCCGAGACCGCCATCGCCAAGCTGGTGCCGGACTTCTCCAAGTGACCGCCGCGTGGCCGCCGGATCCCCGGTCATGGGGGAGGGGATCCGGCGGCCACCGGCCGCGCCTGCGCCCGGGCCCGGGCAGCTCCCCTCCGAACTCCTTGAACCTCCAGAAGGTGCCGAACCATGACAGTCGTCATCGACCGAGCGACCGGCAAGCGGCGCGGTGAGCGGGAACCGCGACCCGGGCCGGCCCGGCGGCTGAAGAACGGCTTCCACAAGCACTGGTACGCCTACGCGATGATCGCGCCGGTGGCGATCGTCCTCGGCGTCCTCGTGCTGTACCCGCTGGCGTACGGCCTGTACCTCACGCTCACCGACGCCACCAGCCTGAACACCGCCCGCACCATCGGCGTCAACGAGATCGACGCCACCTACAAGTTCATCGGCCTGGACAACTACGCCGACATCCTGTGGGGCCCGACGGCGTACGACCGCTTCTGGTCGCACGTCCTGTGGACGGTCTTCTGGACCGCGGCCTGCGTCACCCTGCACTACGGCATCGGCCTCGGTCTGGCCCTGCTGCTCAACCAGAAGCTGCGCGGGCGCACCCTCTACCGGATGATCCTGGTGCTGCCCTGGGCCGTGCCGACCTTCGTCACCGTCTTCGGCTGGCGGTTCATGCTCGCCGACGGCGGCATCATCAACTCCGGCCTGGACTTCCTGCACCTGCCGACGCCGCTGTGGCTGGAGGACACCTCCTGGCAGCGGTTCGCCGCGATCATGGTCAACACCTGGTGCGGTGTGCCGTTCATGATGGTCTCGCTGCTCGGCGGGCTCCAGTCGATCGACGCGAGCCTGTACGAGGCGTCCGAGATGGACGGGGCCAACGCCTGGCAGCGGTTCCGGTACGTCACCCTGCCCGGCCTGAGGTCCGTCAGCACCACGGTGGTGCTCCTGGGCGTGATCTGGACGTTCAACCAGTTCGCCATCATCTTCCTGCTGTTCGGGAACACCGCCCCGGACGCCCAGATCCTCGTGACCTGGGCCTACCAGCTGGGCTTCGGACAGCAGCCGCGCGACTACGCCCAGTCCGCCGCCTACGGGATCCTGCTCCTGTCCATCCTGATCGTCTTCACCTCCTTCTACCGCCGCTGGCTGAACCGCAACGAGCAGCAGCTCGCGATCTGAGGCAGGAGTCCGAAATGAGTACGACCACCGTCGAGACCTCCGCCGCGGACACCGGGCGGCGACCCGCCGGCGCACCCCGCACGGTCCGCCGCCGCGGCGGGCACAGCCGCACGACATCCCTCGTCTCGCACGCCATCCTGATCGGCGCGAGCCTGACCGCGCTCTTCCCGATCGCCTGGCTGGTCTTCCTGTCCCTCGGACCGGACAAGGACGACTACCTCCACCCCGGGCGCATCTGGGGCAAGATGGCGCTCGACAACTACGCGTTCGTCCTCCAGGACACCAATTTCTTCCACTGGCTGAAGAGCACGCTGATCGTGGGGCTCGGCACGACGCTGATCGGCGTCGTCGTCGCCGCGTCCACCGGCTACGCGGTCTCCCGCATGCGGTTCCCCGGCTACCGGAAGCTGATGTGGGTGCTGCTCGTCACCCAGATGTTCCCGATCGCGGTACTGATCGTGCCGATGTACCAGATCCTCTCGGATCTGCAGCTCATCGACAGCTACCTTGGTCTCATCCTTGTCAACTGCACCACGATCGTGCCGTACTGCGCTTGGCTGATGAAGGGCTATTTCGACACCATCCCGTTCGAGATCGACGAGGCCGGGCGCGTCGACGGGCTGACCCCCTTCGGCACCTTTGCGCGGCTGATCCTGCCGCTGGCCAAGCCGGGCCTCGCGGTCGCTGCGTTCTACAGCTTCCTCACGGCCTTCGGTGAGGTCGCGTTCGCTTCCACGTTCCTGCTGAGCGACGACAAGTACACGTTCGCCGTCGGTCTGCAGACGTTCGTGAGCGAGCATGACGCGCAGCGGAACCTGATGGCCGCGACGGCTGTGCTGATCGCCATACCGGCTGCCGTGTTCTTCTACCTCGTGCAGAAGAACCTGGTGACCGGGCTGACCGCCGGCGGCACGAAGGGGTGACCTTCGTCGAGCGATCGGCTGCGGGTCCGTCGTGGCTGGTCGCGCCCACGCGGCGGAGCCGCACATTGATACAGCCCCGCGCCCCTATGGGGCGCGGCTGGGGCGGCCGTGGCGCCCATCCGACCCCGCTGTGCCGCGGCCGCCCCATCTCCCCACCCACGCCTTCCATGACCGACATCCTGTTACGCATCAAGGACGACATGAGCCAGCACTCAGCTGCACCTGCCCCCACCCCCACGTCCGCCGTGGCCGTCGCCAAGCGTCGCGACTGGTGGCGGGACGCGGTGATCTACCAGGTGTACCCGCGCAGCTTCGCCGACAGCAACGGCGACGGCATGGGCGACCTGGAAGGTGTCCGCACCCGTCTGCCGTACCTGCGCGACCTCGGCGTGGACGCCGTGTGGCTCAGCCCCTTCTACGCCTCGCCGCAGGCCGACGCCGGCTACGACGTCGCCGACTACCGGGCCGTCGATCCGATGTTCGGCAACCTCCTGGACGCCGACGCGCTGATCCGCGACGCCCACGAGCTGGGCCTCAGGATCATCGTCGACCTGGTGCCCAACCACTCCTCCGACCAGCACGAGTGGTTCAAGCGGGCCGTCGCGGAGGGCCCGGGCTCCCCTCTGCGGGAGCGCTACCACTTCCGCCCCGGCAAGGGGAAGAACGGCGAGCTGCCGCCCAACGACTGGGAGTCGATCTTCGGCGGCCCGGCGTGGACGCAGGTCCCGGACGGTGAGTGGTACCTGCACCTGTTCGCCCCCGAGCAGCCCGACTTCAACTGGGAGCACCCGGCGGTCGGCGACGAGTTCCGTTCCATCCTGCGCTTCTGGCTGGACATGGGCGTCGACGGCTTCCGGATCGATGTCGCCCACGGTCTGGTGAAGGCGGAAGGGCTGCCCGACCTTGGATCCCACGACCAGGTGAAGCTGCTGGGCAACGATGTCATGCCGTTCTTCGACCAGGAGGGCGTGCACGAGATCTACCGGCAGTGGCGGCTCGTCCTCGACGAGTACGCGGGCGAGCGGATCTTCGTCGCCGAGGCATGGACGCCGACCATCGAGCGCACCGCCAACTACGTCCGCCCGGACGAGCTGCACCAGGCCTTCAACTTCCAGTACCTGAGCACCCACTGGGACGCCGCGGAGATGCGCGAGGTCATCGACCGCACCCTGGAGGCCATGCGCCCGGTCGGCGCCCCCGCCACCTGGGTGCTGTCCAACCACGACGTGACCCGGCACGCCACCCGCTTCGCCAACCCGCCCGGCCTCGGCACCCAGATCCGCCTGGCCGGCGACCGGGAACTGGGCCTGCGCAGGGCCCGGGCCGCGACCCTGCTGATGCTCGCGCTGCCCGGCTCGGCCTACATCTACCAGGGCGAGGAGCTGGGCCTTCCGGACGTCGTCGACCTGCCGGACGAGGTGCGTCAGGACCCGGCGTACTTCCGGGGCGCGGGCCAGGACGGCTTCCGCGACGGGTGCCGGGTGCCGATCCCGTGGACCAGGACTGGGTCGTCGTACGGCTTCGGCGACGGGGGGAGCTGGCTGCCGCAGCCGGAGGGCTGGGGCGAGCTGAGCGTCGAGGCGCAGACCGGCGAGCCCGGCTCGACACTGGAGCTGTACCGGGCCGCGCTCGCCGCGCGCCGCGCGCAGCCCGACCTCGGCGCCGGCTCCTCCGTGGAGTGGCTGCGGGCGCCCGAGGGCGTGCTCGCCTTCCGGCGCGGGGAGTTCGTGTGCGTCGCCAACACCACCGGCGAGTCGGTGGCGATGCCGGCGTACGGCCGGGTGCTGGTCGCGAGCGCGGAGATCGTCCAGGTCGACGACGAGGCGAAGGTGCCCGCCGACACCACGGTGTGGTGGACCATCGCCTGACGACCTGCCTGATTTTCCGTTGAATTTCGCACGGCCCGCTGCCCTTCGGGGCGGCGGGCCTTTACCATCTGCGTCACCGCAAGGTTTCTGAACCTTGCAGCAAGAACCTTCAAAGAAGAAGGAAACCCCACATGGCACGCAGACACCTCTCCGCCGCCGTCGCGCTCGCCGCGGCTGTGGTTGTCATGCACCCGACGAATGCACAGGCCTCCCCACCTGGCACCAAGGACGTCACCGCAGTCCTCTTCGAGTGGAAGTACGCCTCCGTCGCCCGCGAGTGCGGCACCACCCTCGGTCCCGCCGGATACGGCTACGTCCAGGTCTCCCCGCCCGCCGAGCACATACAGGGCCCGCAGTGGTGGACCTCGTACCAGCCGGTCAGCTACAAGATCGCCGGCCGGCTCGGTGACCGCGCGGCCTTCCGGAACATGGTGAACACCTGCCACGCGGCCGGTGTGAAGGTCGTCGTCGACACGGTGATCAACCACATGTCGGCGGGCGACGGCACCGGCACCGGCGGCTCCTCCTACACGAAGTACGACTACCCCGGCCTGTACTCCTGGTACGACTTCGACGACTGCACCTCCCGGATCGGCAACTACCAGGACCGCTGGAACGTCCAGCACTGCGAACTGGTGGGCCTCGCCGACCTCGACACCGGCGAGAACTACGTCCGCGGGGCCATCGCCGGGTACCTGAACGACCTGCTCTCCCTCGGCGTCGACGGCTTCCGCATCGACGCGGCCAAGCACATGGACGCGGCCGACCTGGCGAACATCAAGTCGCGGCTGAGCAATCCGTCGGCGTACTGGAAGCAAGAGGTCATCCACGGCGCCGGCGAAGCCGTCCAGCCCACCGAGTACACGGGCAACGGCGACGTCCAGGAGTTCCGCTACGCCTACGACCTCAAGCGGGTCTTCAACAACGAGATCCTCGCCTACCTGAAGAACTACGGCGAGGGCTGGGGCTATATGAACAGCGGCGTCTCCGGCGTCTTCGTCGACAACCACGACACCGAGCGCAACGGCTCGACCCTCAGCTACAAGGACGGCGCCACCTACACCCTGGCCAACGTCTTCATGCTCGCCTGGCCCTACGGCGCGCCCGACATCAACTCCGGCTACGAGTTCACCGACCACGACGCCGGCCCGCCGGGCGGCGGCACGGTCAACGCCTGCTGGCAGGACGGCTGGAAGTGCCAGCACAACTGGCCGGAGATCAAGTCCATGGTCGGCTTCCGCAACGCCACACGCGGCGAGCCGGTCACCAACTGGTGGGACAACGGCGGCGACGCCATCGCCTTCGGCCGGGGCGGCAAGGGCTTCGTGGCCATCAACCACGAGTCCGGCTCCCTGACCCGGACCTACCAGACCTCGCTGCCGGCCGGGACCTACTGCAACGTGCAGAACAACACGACGGTGACGGTGAACCCCAGTGGGCAGTTCACGGCCACCCTGGGCTCCAACACCGCCCTGGCGATCCACGCCGGTAAGTCCAGCTGCTGAGCCGCCTCGGCAGGCTGCCCGGCGCGCGTACGCACGCGTGCCGGGCGGGCTGTCGAAGACGGCTGACGCTCTGCCGGTTCGCCTCGCGGACCCTGGCGAGCAGCTCGTTCTCCCGCGGAGCCGCGGCCAACTCGCGGGCCGTGCCCGGGGAGCAGCGTCCGAGATCCACAAGGGGCGACAGGTAGTCGCTTGCGAGGGAGAACTGGACTCTCCGCTACCCGGATGGCAAGCAGTACGGCTCTCCCCTGCCTACGACCTGGTCTGCGTCACTGCCTGTCCCAAGACCAAGGCTGACCCGAGTCGACTGGCGTACGACCGCTGACTGGGCCTGCGCCATCAATCCTGCCGGCTCCAGTACCTGACCAGGGCATGGACCCCGCGGCGAGCGGCCCCTGCAGCACCCTCCTGTGGCGGCTGGGTCTGCTGACGCGGACCAACTCGACCTGCTGAAGGTTTCGCTGAAAGTTCTTACCAACAGTTTCAGGACTCTTGCTGTAAGCGTTTCGGCGGCGATACGGTCGCGCGGGGTCGGACCCGAGAGAGCCGCATTCGCAAGGAGTCCACGTCAGTGATACCGAGATGGCCGGTGCCGTCCAGGCGCCGAACCCCCCGTGCCGGACGGGTCGCCGCAGTCACCGCCACCGCGCTGGCCGCAGCACTCGTCCAGCCGCTCGCCGCCGGGGCGGCCACCCCGCCGGCGCCCCCGTCCGACGCGAAGCTCGCCGCCGAGCCCGCCCGCCACGACGCCACCCGTGAGCAGTTCTACTTCGTTCTGCCGGACCGCTTCGCCAACGGCGACCGCGGGAACGACAAGGGCGGCCTGACCGGCTCCCGCCTCACCACCGGCTACGACCCCACCGACAAGGGCTTCTACCAGGGCGGCGACCTCAAGGGCCTGACCAAGAAGCTCGACTACATCAAGGGCCTGGGCACCACCGCCCTCTGGATGGCCCCGATCTTCAAGAACCAGCCCGTGCAGGGCACGGGGAGCAACGCCTCTGCCGGCTACCACGGCTACTGGATCACGGACTTCACCCAGGTCGACCCGCACTTCGGCACCAACGAGGACCTCGAAACCCTCATCGGCAAGGCGCACGCCAGGGGCATGAAGGTCTTCTTCGACGTCATCACCAACCACACGGCGGATGTCGTCGACTATGAGGAGAAGTCGTACGACTACCTCTCCAAGGGGGCCTTCCCCTACCTGACGAAGGACGGGAGGCCGTTCGACGACGCCGACTACGCGGACGGCAAGCGGGACTTCCCGGAGGTCGACCGCGACTCCTTCCCGCGCACGCCCCAAGTGACCCGGAAGAACAAGGTCCCGTCCTGGCTCAACGACCCGACGATGTACCACAACCGCGGCGACTCCACCTTCGCCGGTGAGAGCTCCGCGCACGGCGACTTCTCCGGCCTCGACGACCTGTGGACCGAGCGGCCCGAGGTCGTCAGGGGCATGGAGAAGATCTACCAGCGCTGGGTGCGGGACTTCGACATCGACGGCTTCCGGATCGACACCGTGAAGCACGTCAACATGGAGTTCTGGACGCAGTGGGCCACCGCCCTGGACGCGTACGCCGCCAAGCAGGGCCGTGACGACTTCTTCATGTTCGGCGAGGTCTACTCGGCCGACACGGACGTCACCTCCCCGTACGTCACCCGGGGTCGGCTCGACGCCACGCTCGACTTCCCCTTCCAGGAGGCGGCCCGCCAGTACGCCTCGCAGGGCGGCAGCGCGCAGAAGCTCGCGAGTGTCTTCGGCGACGACTACAAGTACACGACCGGCAAGGCCAACGCGTACGAGCAGGTCACCTTCCTCGGCAACCACGACATGGGCAGGATCGGGTCCTTCCTGAAGCAGGACGACCCGAAGGCCTCCGACGCGGAGCTGCTGAAGAAGGACAAGCTCGCCAACGAGCTGATGTTCCTCAGTCGCGGCAACCCCGTCGTCTACTACGGCGACGAGCAGGGCTTCGCCGGCGCGGGCGGCGACAAGGACGCCCGGCAGAGCATGTTCGCCTCCCGCACCGCCGACTACCTCGACGACGACCGGATCGGCACCGACCGCACCCATGCCGAGGACGCCTACGACACGAGAGCGCCGCTCTACCGCCAGATCAGTGCTCTCGCCAAGCTCCGCAAGGCCAACCCGGCCCTCACCGACGGTGTCCAGCAGCAGCGGTACGCGGCCGACGGCCCGGGCGTCTACGCCTTCTCCCGCACCGACGCGAAGACCGGCATCGAGTACGTCGTCGCCTTCAACAACGCCGCCGACGAGAAGACCGCGACCTTCGCGACCGGCTCGGCCGGCATGACGTTCCGGGGTATCCACGGCACCGACGCCTCCCCGAAGAGCGACGCCGACAAGAAGCTCACCGTCACCGTCCCGCCCGGCTCGGCGATCGTCCTCAAGGCGGCCGGCGAGCTCGCGAAGCCCGCCACCGCGCCGACGCTCACCCTGAAGGCCCCGGCGGCCGGCGCCACCGGCACCGTCGAGGTCACCGCGGACGCCGACGGCGGACAGCTCAACCGGGTCGTCTTCGCCGCCCAGACCGGCAACGGGAAGTGGCAGGTCCTCGGATCCGCCGACCACGCCCCGTACAAGGTCACCCACACCGTCGGCAAGGACGTACCGCCCGGCACGGCCCTGCGCTACAAGGCCGTCGTGGTCGACTCTGCCGGCCGCACCGCGAGTGCCCTGGCCGCCTCCACCACCGGCACCCCGCCCGCCGAGGAGCCGCCCAGTGCCTCCTCCCGCGACTACGCGATCGTCCACTACAAGCGCGCCGACGGGAACTACGCGGACTGGGGCCTGTACGCCTGGGGCGACATCGCCGACGGCGAGGCCACCGAGTGGCCGGGCAGTCACCCCTTCACCGGTCGTGACGCCTACGGTGCCTTCGCCTGGGTCAAGCTCAAGCCCGGCGCCTCGACCGTCGGCTTCCTCGTCATCGACAAGGACGGCGACAAGGACGTCGCCGCCGACCGCACGATCGACGTCACCAAGACCGGCGAGGTCTGGATCGAGCAGGGCAAGGAGACCGTCACCACCGAGCGCCCGGACCACCCGGCGCCCGATCGGACCAAGGCCGTCCTGCACTACCACCGCGCCGACGGGAACTACGACGGCTGGGGCCTCCACGTCTGGACCGGCGCCGCGCACCCCACCGACTGGTCGAACCCCCTGAAGCCGGTCAAGACTGATTCCTATGGCGCAGTCTTCGAGGTACCGCTCAGCGACGGGGCCACCAGTCTCAGCTACATCATCCACAAGGGCGACGAGAAGGACCTGCCCACCGACCAGTCGCTCGACCTCAGGGCGAACGGCCACGAGGTGTGGCTGGTGAGCGGCCAGGAGAAGTACCTGCTCCCGCAGCCCGCGGGCAGTACCGCCGCCCTCGATCTGACCACCTCCAAGGCGGTCTGGATCGACCGGAACACCCTCGCCTGGAACGGCTCCGAGGCCGCCGCCTCCACCCAGCTGCTGTACAGCCGGGACGGCTCGATCGCGGTGCAGGACGGCGCGCTGACCAGCGACGACGAGAGGTGGCTCCGTCTTTCCGCGACCACCCTCACCGATGCCCAGAAGGCGAAGTTCCCGCACCTGAAGGACTACGCAGCCTGGTCCGTCGACCCACGCGACCGCGACCGGGTCCGCGAGGCCCTGCGCGGCCAGCTCGTGGCCACGCAGCGGGCCGCTGGGGGCACCTCCCAGGCATTCGGCTCTGGGGGAGGGGCCGTGCTCGCGGCGACCGGTGTTCAGATCGCCGGTGTGCTCGACGACCTGTACGACGCGACGAAGGCCGACCTGGGGCCGACGTTCTCCAAGGGCCGCCCCACCCTGTCCGTCTGGGCACCGACCGCGCAGTCCGTGTCACTGGAGATCGGCGACGCCACCGTGCCGATGAAGCGCGACGACACCACCGGCGTCTGGTCCGCCACCGGCCCCAAGTCCTGGAAGGGCAAGCCCTACCGGTACGTCGTGAAGGTCTGGGCGCCCAGCGTCCGCAAGGTCGTCACCAACAAGGTCACCGACCCCTACGCGGTCGCCCTCACCGCGGACTCCGAGCGCAGTCTCGTCGTCGACCTGGACGACAAGGCCCTCGAGCCCGACGGCTGGTCGACGTACACCAAGCCCAAGGCCGTACCGCTGAAGGACGCCCAGATCCAGGAGCTGCACATCCGGGACTTCTCCGTCGAGGACAGGACGGCCAAGCACCCGGGCACCTACCTGGCCTTCACCGGCAAGGCGAGCGACGGCTCGAAGCACCTGCGCGAGCTGGCGAAGGCCGGCACCTCGTACGTCCATCTCCTGCCCGCCTTCGACATCGCCACCATCCCGGAGCGCAAGGCCGACCAGGCGAGCGTCGACTGTGACCTGGCCTCCTACCCGGCCGACTCCGACAAGCAGCAGGAGTGCGTCGGGAAGATCGCCGCCAAGGACGCCTACAACTGGGGCTACGACCCGTACCACTACACGGTCCCCGAGGGCTCCTACGCCACCGACCCGGACGGCACGGCCCGTACGGTCGAGTTCCGCGAGATGGTCAAGGCCCTCAACGACGACGGCCTGCGGGTCGTCATGGACGTCGTCTACAACCACACCGCGGCCGCCGGCCAGGAGAGGACGAGCGTCCTCGACCGGATCGTGCCCGGCTACTACCAGCGGCTCCTCGCCGACGGCTCGGTGGCGAACAGCACCTGCTGTGCCAACACCGCCACCGAGAACGCCATGATGGGCAAGCTGGTCGTCGACTCGATCGTCACCTGGGCCAGGGAGTACAAGGTCGACGGCTTCCGCTTCGACCTCATGGGCCACCACCCGAAGGCCAACATCCTCGCGGTCCGCAAGGCCCTCGACGCGCTCACCCCTCAGAAGGACGGCGTCGACGGCAAGAAGATCATCCTGTACGGGGAGGGCTGGAACTTCGGGGAGGTCGCCGACGACGCCCGGTTCGTCCAAGCCACGCAGAAGCACATGGCCGGCACCGGCATCGCCACCTTCTCCGACCGGGCCCGTGACGCCGTGCGCGGCGGCGGCCCCTTCGACGAGGACCCCGGCGTGCAGGGCTTCGCGTCCGGCCTCTACACCGAACCCAACTCCTCGGAGCACAACGGCACTCCGGCCGAGCAGAAGGCCCGCCTGCTGCACTACCAGGACCTGATCAAGGTCGGGCTCTCCGGCAACCTCGCCGGCTACCGGTTCACCGGCACCGGCGGCAAGGAGGTCAAGGGCTCCGAGGTCGACTACAACGGCTCACCCGCCGGATACGCGGACGCCCCCGGCGACGCCCTGGCCTACGCCGACGCGCACGACAACGAGTCCCTGTTCGACGCGCTCGCCTTCAAGCTGCCCGCCACGACCAGTGCGTCCGACCGGGCCCGTATGCAGGTCCTGGCCATGGCGACGGCCACCCTGTCCCAGGGCCCGGCCCTCTCCCAGGCGGGCACCGACCTGCTCCGTTCCAAGTCCCTGGACCGCAACTCCTACGACAGCGGCGACTGGTTCAACGCCGTCCACTGGAACTGCGCCGACGGCAACGGCTTCGGCCGCGGACTGCCCATGGCGGCCGACAACGCCGGCAAGTGGCCGTACGCCAAACCCCTGTTGAGCAAGGTCAGGGTGGGCTGCGAGCAGATCGAGGGCGCCTCGGCGGCGTACCGGGACCTGCTGCGGATCCGTACCACCGAGCAGGCCTTCTCCCTCGGCACCGCCGAGCAGGTGCAGTCCCGGCTCTCCTTCCCGCTGTCCGGCAAGGACGAGACACCCGGCGTGATCACCATGCGGCTCGGTGACCTCGTCGTCGTCTTCAACGCCACGCCCGAGCGGCGGGAACAGCGCGTCCCCGCACTCGCCGGGACCGGCTACCGGTTGCACCCGGTGCAGGCGGCGGGGGCGGACTCTATCGTCAAGTCGTCCTCCTACGCGGCGGAATCGGGCACGTTCGCCGTTCCGGGGCGTACGGTCGCCGTCTTCACCCGGGCCGCCGGATAGCCGCACTACGGTGGGTGGGACAGGCCGTGCCCGGCGGTCTGCCCCACCCACGCACGCCCCCGAGGGGCAGTCGAGATGTACGGCAACGGCACGCAGCGGAACCCAGGCACCACCGTGCTGGTCGTGGACGACGTCGCGGCCAGCCGGTACGCCATGGGCGCGGTGCTGAGCCGGGCCGGTCACCAAGTCGTGCCGGTCGCCAGCGGCGGCGAGGCGCTCGTCGAGCTCGACGTCCGGCTGCGGGACGGCACCCTGCCCGACGTGGCCCTCGTCGACGTGGGCCTGCCGGACATGAGCGGCTTCGAACTGTGCCGCCGGCTCCGGGCCCGGCCGCCCATGGCCGCACTGCCCGTCGTGCACTTCTCCGCCGCCGCGACCGCGCCGGGCGACCGGTGCCGGGGACTGGACGCGGGCGGCGACGCCTATCTGACCGTGCCCGCCGAGCCGCAGGAGATCCAGGCCGTCGTACGGGCCGCCGTGCGCGGGGCCCGCCGCAGCACGGGCGCGGAGACCGCCGTCCACCGTCTGACGCTGCTGTCCGAGGCCATCGTCACCGTGCAGGCCGCCCGCTGCCCGCGGGAACTCGCCGCCGCGGCCGCCGAAGGCGCCGCACACCTCACCGACTCGCCCTCAGTGGTGTTCGTGATCGGCCCGGACGGCGAGCCGTACCGGGGCACGGCCCGGTGCCGCCCCGCGCCGGCGGACAGCGGCGCGCACCAGGCGGCGGCACGGCTGGTCACCCGGTTCGCGGAGGGCCGTACGGGCGTCACCAGCGCCGTCGTCCCCGCGCCGCTGTGGCCGGCCGGGATGTTCCGGCCGGGCGTCGAGGAGGACGCCCGGCTGACCGTGGCGACCGCCCAGGACGGCCGGACGGTGGTCTGCCTCGCCACGCCCGTACGGCGCGCCGCGATCACCGACCCCGCGGCCGACGGGCTGCTCGCCCGCCTCGCCCAGGCGTGCGCGCTCGCCGCCGAGCCGCTGCTGCTGTACCGGGTGGAGCGGCATGTCGCCCTCACCCTCCAGCACAGCTTCCTGCCCCAGCCGCACAGGCTGCCGCATCTGCCCGGCGTCGACATCGTCGTCCGCTATGTGCCCGCCTCCCGGCAGACCGAGATCGGCGGCGACTTCTACGCCGCCCTGGGCACCGACGAGGGCGTGCTCACCGCCGTCGGGGACGTCGTCGGGCACTCGCTGGGCGCGGCCACCGTCATGGTCGAGATCCGGCACGCGCTGCGCGCCTACTGCGTGACCGAGAGCGACCCGCTGGTGCTGGCCGGGCGGCTCGACCGGATGCTCCAGCTGTACCACCCCGACGTCACGGCCACCGTCTGCCTGGCCCTGGTCGATCCCGGCAGCGGGCGGGTGCGGATCGCCAACGCCGGTCACATCCCGCCGCTGATCCTGCGCGACGGGGGCGGTGCCGACTACGTCGACGCGTGCGGACCGCTGCTCGGGCTGGGCCTGGACCGGCCCGAGCCGACCGAGCGTCACCTGGCCCCCACCGACCGCCTCCTCATGGTCACCGACGGCCTCATCGAGACCCGCGGCACTCCCCTCGACACCTCCCTGGAACAGCTCCGCACGGCCGCCGCCGACGCCCCGGCCGGCCTCGACCCCCTCTGCGACGTGCTGCTCGGCTGTTTCGGCCGGGACCGGGAGGACGACATCGCGATGCTGGCGCTGCGGTTAGGGTGAGCCCGATGGCCGCCTAGAACAGGAGTACTCATGCCGCAGATCACCGTCGACTATTCCGCCGACCTCGCGGACGACTTCGACCGGCCCGGGTTCGCGAAGGCGCTGCACGAGGCGACGGTCGAGATCGCGGCCGCCAAGCCGGCGGCGTGCAAGACCCGGTTCCGCCGGACCGAAGACGTCGTGGTCGGCCCCGAGACCGAGGGGCACGCGCATGTCCACGTCCACATCGCGCTGCTCGCCGGCCGCACCGAGGAGACCAGGGCCCGGCTCACCGAGGCCACCCTGGAGTTGCTGCGCACCCACCTGAAGGACGCCGAGGGGCGCGTACTGCACGCCTCCGCGGAGGTGCGTGAACTGGACGCGTCCTACCGGAAGTTCGAGAGCTGAGCCGTCTCAGGTCGCCAGCGCCAGCAGGCGGCCGGCCAGGCTGGCGAACGGACCGTCGGCCGGCTCCTCCCCGGCGATACGGCGCAGCAGGGCGGCCATCTCCGCGTCCTGGGCGGCGCTGACGGCGGTGAGCGCGGCGAAGTCGTGGACGAGCTGGACCTCCAGCTCGGCCCGCGGGATGCGCCGGCCGTCCAGCCAGATCAGCGCCGTCGACTCGGCGAGCGAGATCCAGGAACGCACGACCAGTTCCAGCCGCGCGGGCGGATCGGTCACGCCCAGGTGCGAAAGGATCTGGACATACGCGGCCTGCCGTACGGAGTCGATGAGCGCGTTGGTCGTCGAGGAGCCGACCGCCGGACCGCCGCGCATCAGGGCGGAGAAACCGGGGCCGTGCTCGTCCACGAAGTCGAAGAAGCGGCGCATCACACGCAGCAGCCGCGCCCCCAGCGGCCCCTCGTGCGGCTCCACGAACCGGGCCGCGAGGTCGTCCGAGGCCCGCTTCAACGCGGCCTCGTACAGGCTGAGTTTGCCGGGGAAGTAGTGGTAGACCAAAGGGCGTGAAATGCCCGCGGCCGACGCTATCTCGTCGATGGAGACCTCGTCGGGCGAGCGGCGGCTGAACAGTTCGAGGGCGACGCCGATCAACTGCTGCCGCCGCTCCTCGACTCCCAATCTGCGGCGAACCCCGGTAGTCATGCGAACACCTTACCGATCGATTCCGGCCTCGAACGGATCGGATCGGTCGGGGATGGTCACCGGGTGCGCCGGGCGGACGCCTCAGCCGCCGCTCAGCGCAGCCCGCCGATCGAACGCCCGTCCCGCAGCGTCCCCTTCAGTTCGGCCCGCGCCCCCTGCTCGGCCGGCACGGTCAGCAAACTGGTCTGCGACGACCCGCCGACCCCGCCCTTAGCCCGGATCGACGCCGTCTCCCGGCTGCCGGCCGCCAGCAGGTACCAGTCGCCCGCCTTCGACTTCCACAGCACTCCGGCCAGCACGTGCGGCTCGCGCGCCCCGCACGCGGGGACGTTCTCGGCCTTCGCCGCCACCGCCCCGTACGTCCCGCCCGGCGTGTGGAACTGGGCCAGCACCCGCACGCCGCCGCCCCGCCAGGTCTCGGCCCGGGTGCACACCCACGCGGCCGAACCGCTCGCGTCCGGCAGCGGCTGCTCGTTGAACGCCCAGGCGTTGACGTTCCGCACGCCCGCGGAGCGCACCGAGCCCAGCGAGCAGGCGAACGGAGACCAGGTGCGCAGCGCCYCGGCGCCGGACGCCTCGCCCGGGGAGCCGGGCCGTCCGGCGGTGAGCCGGGCCGGGACCAGTTCGCCGAGGTCGGTCAGCAGCCGGGTCTTCGTGCCGTCGGTCAGTTGCAGCACGTTCCACGACGTGCACGCGCCGGACCGCAGAACCGGGCTGGCCAGCGGCGCGGTCACACCGCCGGTGAGGGCCAGGTCCATCGCGCCGGAGCCCGGCTTCATCAGGTCCCGCTCGCCCGCCTTCTTCACCCAAGGGGCGGTCAGATAACGGACGTTGCCGTCGGCCCGGCCCAGGACCACCGCGCCCGCCTCGGCCCGGCCCGCGCCGTCGACCCGGGCGAAGTCGAGGGCGGCGCCCTGTGTGCCCTCCTTCGGCTCGGCGTACCGGGTGATGCGCAGACCGTCGTAGAGGATCACCACGCGCGCCGCGTCGACCGTCCCCGCGTACAGCAGCTGGGGCGGTCCGGCCGGGCCGCCGGACGGGGTGCCCGGCGTTGCGGACACCCGCACCGTCTCGCCCGGGCGGGCCCAGACGGCCAGGGCGCGGCGCAGCAGGGCCGAGTCGCCGGTGAGGTCGCCGCGGGCCGGCCACACCGAGAAGTCGGTGCGCGCCGAGCCCCGCCACGCGGTGGGGGAGACCCTGGTCAGCTTCGCCGGGTCCAGGGCGGCCTGGGCGGCCGGGTTCCGCGCGTACGGCGGCGCGGCGGCGCCGTCGGGGCCCCAGCCCTCGCCGGGCAGCCCCAGCAGCGCCCCGCACACCAGCAGGGCCGCCCCGGCGGCCAGCGCGGCCTTCAGGTGCTGGCGGCGCCGCATCAGGTCGGTGGGGCGGGCCTGGAGCGAGCAGGGGTCGAACTCGGGGGAGTCGAGCAGTCCGTACTGCGCGGGGATCCCGTCGGCCTCCAGCAGCGCACCGTCCGCGTCGGCGACCCCCGCGGCCGTGAGCACCTTGCGTACGCCGTCGTCCGTCAGCCGCTCCAGGCCGCGCAGCGCGTACGCGGCCCGGGCCGGGCCCGACAGGGTGGACAGCCGCTGGTCCAGGGCGAGTTCGTCGGCGCCGCCGGACCGCGGGAACAGCTTCAGCCCCCACACCTGCGGCAGCACCGGCGGCAGCTGGGACCGCTTCGGCCAGGCCTTGCGCTTCAGCGGCAGCCCCGCCTCCAGCGCCGTACGCAGCACCTGGAGACGGACCAGGGCGTAGCCCGGGTCGCCGTCACGGCCGGTCGACTGGGCCGGGATCACCGGCGCCGGTGTGCGGTTGCGGGGGAGTGCGCGCTGGGTGAGGGCGTGTGCGGTGAGGACGCGCCTGCTGCGGCCCAGGCCCGGCGGCAGCACCAGATAGGCGAGCCGCACGAGCCGCGGATAGTGCTCGACGAGCGCGGCCTCGGCCTGCTCGACATCGACGACCGGGCCGGCGGGGGAAGGGGGCGCGGGGCGCTGGGCGACATCCTGTGACTGCACGTTCAGCAGAACGAGCGAATCGGGGGATGGTCACCTGACCACGGGGCGTCACGCCCCCGGCTGCTCCCCGGGCTCCACGAGCAGCCGGGCGTAGTTCGCCATCGACCGCTGGTAGCGCGGCAGGTGCGGGGCCAGGGCGCCGAGGGCCAGGGACAACGCCTCGCGATCGCGGCCCAGGCTGGACAGGCACAGCGCGAGCGTCGCGCGCACCGCGTCGTTCAGCTCGTCGGACGGAGCCTCCAGCTCGGGCGTCAGCAGCGCGACACCCTCCTCGGCCCGGCCGGTGTTCCGCAGCGAGCTGGCCAGCTGGATCTTCGTCCGGCGGGCCTTGTAGGGGCTGACGTCGGCGAGGCCGAGCCCAAGTGCCTCCTGGTAGAGCGGGACCGCCTTGTCCGAGCGACCCGTGGAGTCCCAGGCGCAGGCACGCTCGAACGGCCCGAGCGGGCTTCCCTCCGGCAGCTCGGCGACGAGAGCGTCGACGTCGGCGCGGAAGCGGGCCTCGTCCTCTTCCGTTTCGGCGTAGTCGTCGAACCGGTCCCACAGGGCGGCCACGCGATCTTCCCAGTCCTGGTTCACCGGGACACACTCGCACGGACGTGCCTGTGGTGACACCCGAATTTGAGCGCTGCGCCCGCCACAGCCGTATCGAAGGCGGAGAGCCTCTTGCCAGGGCTCCGTGCGGCATGCGTCCGGACCGTGCCGTGACAAGGACCGGAGGAACAGATGAGGGTGACCCGACCGATGCTCGCGCTGAGCGGCGCGGTGGCGATACTGGCGCTGACCGGCTGCGGATCCGGCGGCAAGGGCGAGGCGGCCGTGCCGGAGACGGTGACCGGCAGCCTGGAGCACATCGCCGCCGAGGCCAAGTGCAAGCCGAACATGCAGACCGACGCCGACACCATCCGCCAGGCCCTGTGCAAGAAGGGCAAGGAGAAATACGTCCTCGCGACCTTCGCCACCGACCGCGGGCAGCGCGAGTGGCTGAACGGGGCCAAGGACTACGGCGGTTACTACCTCGTCGGCCGCAAGTGGGTCGCCGTCGGCGAGGAGAAGACGGTCATGGCGCTCCAGGGCACCCTCGGCGGGACCATGGAGGAAGGCTCCGAGCACATGAACCCCGGTGGCAGTCACAACAGCGGCGATCACAAGAGCGGCAGCCACCACGGCTGATCGCGCGAGCCGGGCAGAGCGAAAGCCGGCGGTGGGAAAACCCACCGCCGGCTTTCACTTACGTGCGGACTACTGGCAGTCCTCGCCGTTGTTGATGCACTGGACCATCTCGTTCATCACGTTCTCGTCGAAGAAGTTGATGAAGTCGTTGTGGTCGGTGATCGGCTTGTGCAGCTGCTCCGGGAAGGAGTCGATCGCGAACGGGTTCACGACCTGCCCGTTCTCGATCTGCGGCGCCGGGACGTCGTAGACCAGACGGACCTGGAGCTGGGGGATGGCCTGGAAGCCGTTCGAGCAGCTGCCGTCCGCCTCCACGAAGTCCACGTGGGTGCGGTGGTTGGCGCTGTCGATGTTCTGGCCGTCCCAGCAGCTCTGGAAGTTGGACGTCCGCACCACGGAGCTGCCCTCGGGGCAGATCGGGTACTTGTCCGTCACCTGCCGGTCCTCGAAGCCGGTGCAGCTCCACGAGGTGTTGGCGTTGTTCAGGCCGTTGGTGAGGGACTTGGCGTCACCCGTGATGATGCGCAGGGCCTTCGGCATCGCGACCACGTCGCTCGTCCGGTTGCCGACGAACTTCAGCTGCGCCTCGGCGGGCTCGACGATCTTGCCGACGTTGCCGTCCTGACCGCCACCCGGCTGGCCCTGGTCGATGTCCTGCGTACCGTCCTGGACCCGGATGACCGGCCAGAAGTACGACGACTTGTCGCCCTGGTTCTGGCAGGTCGTCTCGGCGTTCGCCAGGTCCTCGTCGCTCGCGAAGGCGTTGTTGCTCTGGTTGCCGACGTAGTCGTGCTGGTGCTGCGCGCCGTTGGAGACGCCGGGCGCCACGATCACGTTGTCCGAGTTGCGGTTCTCGTTCTCGTTGGTACCGCAGTTCGTGGTGAACGAGCCCGTGGAACCGCCGTCGCCGTTCGCGGCGAGACCGTTCGGCAGGTTGCGGGAGTTGGGCTGGACGTCCTCGATGTTGATGAAGTCGTCGGCCACCGGGCCGTTTCCGGCCTGCCCGCCGTTGCCGCCCTGGCCCTGGTCCTGGCCGTTGTCGCCGCCCTGGTCCTGACCGCCGTTGTCCTGGCCCTGGTCCTGACCGTCGTTGTTCTGGCCGTCGTTGTTCTGACCGCCCCCGGCGTTGCCGTCGTTGGTGTTCGCGTCGGCGGCCATGCCCTTGCACTCGGCCAGCTGGGCGAGGTTGTCCGGGGCCTGGCCGCCCACTCGCCGGATGTTGATGCCGATCCGGTCGATGACAGCGGTCCGCTTCGCCTTCAGCGGGCCGAGGATGGCGTTGTTGACGAAGCCCGAGTCACCGGCCTGGGCCTGACGCGTGGAGGCGAGCCGGGTGTAGGCCTCGCTGATCTGCTTGTCGAGGTTCGCCAGCTCCTTGTCCACCCCCTGGCGCGCACCCTCCGGCACGTCGGTGAGCTTCTGTCCTACGTCCGGGCACTGGATCGTGGCGATCTGTGCGCCCGCGGCCTTCGTCTGGTTCGCCGAGTTCTCCTCGTGCGCCGAGGCATAGAAGTTTGCCCAGATCAGCCCGCCCCCACCGAGCGCTAGGGCCGCCGATGCGGCTATGGCCTTGGTGGCCATCGGCGTCCGGCGTTTTCTTGTGTTGCGTCCCATGGAACTCCTCTGACTTCCTTTTTCGGGGGCATCGAGGCGCCCGACAGGAGTGAAGCGGCGCCCTTCCATACGGAGGCCGTCCCAGGGGTGTTCAGATGTCTCGGAAATTGATGCGAGATTCGTGAGGGAGCTGTGTTCTCAACACGCTCTTCCGCACCAGGAGTTGTTGATCCTCGACAGCGGGTGAATAAGCAGGTCCGGTTTCACCGGCCGTGGTCGAGATACGCGAGAACCGCCAGCACGCGCCGGTTGTCGTCGTCCGAGACCTCCAGTCCCAGTTTGGCGAAGATGTTCGCGGTGTGCTTGGCGATCGCCCGTTCCGTCACGACGAGTTTCGCGGCGATCGCCGCGTTGGACCGGCCCTGCGCCATCAGCTCCAGCACCTCCCGCTCCCGGGGCGTCAGCCGGGCCGGCGGCCTGCCGTCGCCCGCCTGCCGCGCCAGCAGCTGCTGGATGACCTGCGGATCCATCGCCGTACCACCGGCGGCGACCCGCCGTACCGCGTCCACGAACTGCTCGGCGTCGAACACCCGGTCCTTCAGCAGGTATCCCACGCCGCCTCCCCCACGCCTCTCACGCCTCAGCGCGTCCCGAGCACCTTCGCCTCCACCTCCGGGTCGAGGCCCGGGCGCGGCCGGTCCGGGCGCTGGGGCGCCACCCCGCCGACGTCCTGGAGCCACCGCCAGGTGTCGGCCACGGTCTCCTCGACGGGCCGGCAGTTCAGCCCCGCCCCGACCGCCCGGGAGACGTCCGCGCCGTGCAGGGCGTCGTGCAGGTCGCTGCCCGGGGGCACCCACACCGGCAGCTCGGTCCATGGCGCGATGCCGGCCTCCAGGATCACCTCGGGCTCGGTCCACCGCAGTTCGGCACCGCCGCCGGTGACCCGGACACACGTGTCCAGCAACTCGCCCATCGTGGTGTGCCCCTGAGGGCTGATCAGGTTGTACGGCCCGCTCAGCTCCCGCTCGGCCGCGTGCAGGATCCACTCGGCGAGGTCACGGACGTCCACGTACTGGAGGGGCAGTTCGCGCGGGCCCGGGGCCAGCACCGGTCCGCCGCGCGCCGTCCGGCCCAGCCACCAGGGCAGCCGGCCGATGTTCTCGTACGGGCCGAGGAGCAGCCCGGCCCGTACGAGCACCGACCGGTCCTCGCCGAAGGCGTCCAGGACGGCCAGCTCGCCGCCGCGCTTGTCCCGCGGGTAGTCGGTCTCGTCCGCGTCGGCCGAGGCGCCCTCCACCAGGGGCGCGTCCTCGCCGTACCCGGCGGGCGGGGCCCACGCGTACACCGAGCAGCTCGACACGTACACGTACCGGCGGGCGCGGCCCCGCAGCAGCCGCGCCGCGTCCCGCACCGCGCGGGGCGCCGCCGACCAGGTGTCGACGACGACGTCCCACTCGCCCGGCTCCTCGGCGAGGGCGGCCAGACCGCCGGACGCGGTGCGGTCGCCGAGCAGTGACCGCACGCCCGGCGGCACCTCGTGCCGCCCCCGGTGGAAGACGGTCACCTCCCAGCCCCGCCCCAGGGCCGCCTCGACGACGGCCCGGCCCGCGAACTCCGTACCACCCAGCATCAGAAGTCTCATGCCGCTGACTCTGCCCGCCGGGCCGGCGGGACGGAACGGGATCTGCCGTCAGCAGAAGGGCGGGCGCGGACGGCTCAGTGACCCACGGGGGGCACTGGGGGTACCGGGGGCACGTACTTGTAGCCGACCCGGCGCACCGTGCGGATCGTGTCGCGGTGCTCGGCACCCAGCTTGCGGCGCAGGCGGGCGATGTGGACGTCGACCGTACGGCCGTCGCCCACGTGCCCGTAGCCCCACACCGTGCCGACCAGCTGGTCGCGGGTGTGGACCCGGCCCGGGTGCGCCACGAGGTGGGCCAGCAGCTCGAACTCCAGGTAGGTGAGGTCGAGTTGACGCCCGGCCACTTCCGCTGTGCGCTGCACGGTGTCGACCCGGATCAGCGGCTCACCGCCCGGCTCGGGGCCTGCGGGGCCTGCGGGGCCTGCGGGGCCTGCGGGGCTTTCGACGCGGGTGGCCTCCGACCGGTCCGGCACCGCTGCCGGGAACGGCGGCTGCTGGTCGGCCGGTACGAGCACCAGATAGCCGATCATCGGCGGCTGCCCCGGCAGCGTGGGCAGGGTGTGCTGCGGGGCCGGGAGCCAGGTGGCACCGGGCGGCAGCAGGTCCGCGACGGTCACCACCTCATCCCGGTCGACGGCACGCAGCCGGTGCCGGGGCCCGGTGGCCGACGGGGCGTTGAAGGGGGCGGCGGGAGACAGGGAACGAGTGGTCGCCATGAGAGGTCAGCTCTTTCGCGCGAGGAGTTCGTCGGAGAGGTCGACGGCCGCGATTCGTGGTCGGGCTCGCCGAGGGACGTACGCGGTTCGCGCTGGCCGAAGGCCGGGGGGTGTACGGCTTTAGAGGGCCGGCGCGTTCGTCGCGCGGCAACACACCCGGTCGAAGTCGTGGTCCTGACGGGACGGCCAGAAGGGCTCGAGGTCATGGCGCCCCGTCGCGGTGTGCTTCTGGTAGCCGGCCATGGGGCCATTGAAGCAGACGGAGGCCAGGTGCCGGGACCCTCCTCTCACAGCTTGGACACCCGCCGCGCGGGCGGACGGCCCGCCCGGCACCTCATCCCACCAGGCGCTTGCGCCACTCCAAGGGCGCGACGTCGATCGACTTGCCCGGGTCGCCGTCCCACTCCGCGGACAGCCCGGCCGCTGCCAGCGCCGCCACCACCTCGTGTCCGACGGCCTTCGTGGTCTCCTCGGAGCCGTCGAACCCGCCGTAGTGGAGCGACAGGCCGTGCCCCTGCGCCGCGCCGCGCGTGTCCTGGTGGTGGAAGAAGACGAACCCGCGCACCCCCGGCTTGCCGTCCGTCTCCGCGCCGATCTCCGTCATGCCGCAGCCGCGGCAGCAGGTGAAGTCCTCCCGGGCGACGATGCCGTCGTCCTCCAGGGCCGCGAAGGCCTGCGCCAGCCGGTCCGGATCGGTCGGCCCCGCCCACGTCTCCTGCTCGTCGAGCCGGTCCAGCCACAGCCGCTCGACGATCTCACGGGCCTGCGCCTGGGAGACGGGGGAGGCGCCCTCGCCGTCCTCCATCAGGTACACCGTCTCGCGGATCATCGCCTCGATACCCAGACAGCCGTCCTGGAGCATGTCGCGCACGTACGCCTCGGCCCGCGCGGCGACCTCGGCCGCGAGGTCAGGGGCCTCCTCGGGCAGCCCGAACTCCTCGCGCTCCCAGGCGACCCCGGTGTCCCAGCCGTCCTCCTGCCGAGCCCAGCGCACCATCACCTCGGCGACGAGGCCCGGATCGGTCACCCGGGCCACCCACATGTGAGGGACGCGGCCCGTGCGGTGCTGAAGGTCGTACGCACCGTCCGCGTCGCGTGCCGTCTGGATGAAGACCAGCGGCCGGTCCGGTATCCGCTGCACCACGAGGAAGTGGTCGTCGTCCCCGCCGATCCGCTCCACCAGCTCGCGCAGCAGCCGCGCCGGGATCCGCGCGTACGTCTGCCCGCTCTCCGTCTTCACCCTGATGGCAAGGCCCCCGTCGATCTTCATGCCCCCACGATGACATGGCCCACTGACAACGCGAGGGGGCGCCCACCGCGAACGGTGAGCGCCCCCTCCGGAGCCCTTTGGCGACCCGGAGCCTTATGGCGACCCGGAGCCTTATGGCGTAGGTCAGACCTGGCCGGCCTTCTCCAGCGCCGAGCAGCAGGTGTCGACGAGCAGGCGGGTCACCACGTACGGGTCGACGTTGGCGTTCGGACGGCGGTCCTCGATGTAGCCCTTGCCGTCCTTCTCGACCTGCCACGGGATACGCACCGAGGCACCGCGGTTGGAGACGCCGTAGGAGTACTCGTTCCACGGGGCGGTCTCGTGCAGACCGGTCAGGCGGTCGTCGATGCCGGCGCCGTAGTTCTTGACGTGGTCGAGCGGCTTGGAGCCCTCGCCCAGCGACTCGGCCGCGGTGATGATCGCGTCGTAGCTCTCGCGCATCGCCTTGGTGGAGAAGTTGGTGTGCGCACCGGCGCCGTTCCAGTCGCCCTTGACCGGCTTCGGGTCGAGCGTGGCGGCGATGTCGAAGTCCTCGGCGGTGCGGTAGAGCAGCCAGCGGGCCACCCACAGCTGGTCGGAGACCTCCAGCGGGGCGAGCGGGCCGACCTGGAACTCCCACTGGCCGGGCATGACCTCGGCGTTGATGCCGGAGATGCCCAGGCCCGCCTTCAGGCAGTTGTCCAGGTGTGCCTCGACGACGTCACGGCCGAAGATCTCGTCGGCGCCGACACCGCAGTAGTAGCCGCCCTGCGGGGCCGGGAAGCCGCCCTTGGGGAAGCCGAGCGGGTAGCCGTCCTTGAAGAACGTGTACTCCTGCTCGATGCCGAAGATCGGCTCCTGGGCGGCGAACTTCTCCTCGACCTCGGCCAGCGCGGCGCGGGTGTTGGTGGCGTGCGGGGTGAGGTCGATGTTCAGGACCTCGCACAGGACCAGTACGTCGTCGCCGCCGCGGATGGGGTCCGGGCAGGTGAAGACCGGCTTGAGGACGCAGTCCGAGGCGTGGCCCTCGGCCTGGTTGGTGGAGGACCCGTCGAAGCCCCAGATCGGCAGCGCGTCGAGACCGGCGGGGGAGCCCGCGATGATCTTGGTCTTGGAACGCAGCTTGGCCGTCGGCTCGGTGCCGTCGATCCAGATGTACTCAGCCTTGAAGGTCACGGGCCACATCCTTCGGGGGTGTGTCTGGGCGCGTATCGCGGGTGCTTGCGGCGCTGCGGCACTGGGGCGCCGCGTCAATGCCCGGCAGCCTGTCAACAGGCGATTTCCCGGCCATTGCTCGAATGTGAACCCCGTGTTACCTGGTGTCGCTGTGCCGTACCTCACGGCGTGAGGGCGTTTGGACCCGAGGGAGGAGCTGGTCACCGGCTTCCCTCCGTCAAGCCGGTGACCGGCGCCGCGTGCCGCACGGCGCGCCGGTCCTGCCGCTCCTGGCCGGGAGCGGCAGGACCGTTGACACGTACGAGGAGGCGGCCGAGGGGGTGGCCGCCGCCTCAGTGACTCACTCGTCCTCGTCCGTCCGGCGTCACCCCACCTTCTCGATCACGGCCCGGCGGATCAGGAACTTGCCGGGCTCACGGACCTGTTCGAACGCCGCGTTGTTGAGCAGCACACAGCTGCCGGAGACCGAAGTGACCTCCACCGTCGTGGACTTGTCGTTGTCCAGGTTGGTGACCTTCAGCTTCGTGCCGGCCGGGAACTGGTTGCTGGACGCGGCAGGCGCACCGTCCTCGCCGGAGAGCGTGACGGTGGAGCCGTTGCACACCTGCTGTCCGGAGGCCGCGGCTCCACCACCGGGGTTCTCCGCGGGGGCGGACTGCGCGGGCTGTGAGGGCTGGGCGCCTCCGGCCTGCTGACCGCCCTGCGCGGGCTGCGACGGCTGCGCGGCCTGGGAGTCCTGAGCCGACTCCCCCACCACGCACCCCGACGCCTCCTGCTTCCGCTGGATCTCCGCGACGACCGCCTCGCGGTTGGCGATCCGCGCCTCGGACTGCGCGTCGGGGTTGGCCCGCTGGTCCGCGATGAACTTCTGGTTGTTGCCGAGGGCGGTGGCGAGGCCCTGGCAGACCGTCGACTCCGCCGCCGACTTGGGCGTCTGCGCGGCGTTCGACGTGCTCGCCATGACGAAGGCCCCGCCTCCCGCCACGGTCGCCGCGCTCACCAGCAGCGCGATCTTCTTCTTCGTGCCGAGAGTTCTCCTACGCGACATGCGCGCCTCCTGAAGAGAGGTAGGGGAGCGTACGCCGCTATGTACGAGATACCGAACGAGGTTACTCAGTGGTTACAGGAGTCACCCAAGTAACCTGCGTCACACATAGGAGACTTCCACGGGATCTCTAGCGGGAGAGGGCGTCCCGTACGGCCTCGTCGGTGCGCGCGACCACCGCCGTGCCGTCGTCCGCCGTGATGATCGGCCGCTGGATCAGCTTGGGATGCTCGGCGAGGGCCTTGATCCACCGCTCCCGCGAACTCGCGTCGCGGGGCCACTCCTTGACGCCGAGTTCCTTGGCGGCGGGCTCCTGGGTGCGGGTGATGTCCCAGGGTTCCAGTCCGAGCCGGTCCAGCACGCCCCGGATCTCGTCCTCGCTCGGCACGTCCTCCAGGTAGCGGCGGACGGTGTAGTCGGCACCCTCGGCGTCGAGCAGCTTCACGGCGCTGCGGCACTTCGAACAGGCCGGGTTGATCCAGATCTCCATGGCCCCACGGTACGCCCCCGTAACCCCGGGAAGCGTGCGCCGAAAACCCGTTCTCCACTTGTGTCACCGCACCCCCGAAAGCCCTTGTGGCCAGGGCCTTTTGTCAGTGGTGGGCAGTAGAATAGAAGCAGTGTTCGAGGGTGGCGCCGGGATCGCCGAGGACCCCGGTGAGCCGCCCTCACCGCGACAGGAGGATGCCTGTGCCCGCTGCCGCACTGAAGCCGAAGCCGCTGCCCACCCAGTCCACCGCGAAGCGCCCCGTCCTGCTCGACCTGCCGTACGTGCCCGTGGAGAAGCGGCCGCTGCCCCCGGGCCGGCCGCGCGAGTGGTACGTCTCGCACAACCGTCGCCTCAAGGCGATGCGCCTCGCCATCGCCCTGCTCGACTCCGGCGTCTACATGCCGAACCAGGCCCGCAACGAGACGATCCGCGACGCGGCGGAACTGATCGGCGTCCACCCGCCGTCGGACACCACGTGCCACATGGTGAGGGCGCTCATGCGCTACTCGCGCTGACCCGACCCGACCCGACCCGACCCGATCTGATCCGATCCGATCTGATCCGATCCCGAGCGCCGGGTGCCCTGTTCCGCGGGGTGCCCGGCGCTGTCATGCCGCCCGGCCCGGTGCCGCGAACACCGGCGGGTTCAGGCGGGCGAAGCCCTCCTGCCGCTCGTAGGGGAAGTAGGGGTACGGCGCCGGGCGGTGGCTCGCCGCGTCGAGCTTCGCCACCTGCTCGGGGGTGAGGCTCCAGCCGATGGCGCCGAGGTTCTGGCGCAGCTGCTCCTCGTCGCGGGCACCGATGAGGACGGAGGACACCGTCGGCCGCTGCAGCAGCCAGTTGAGGGCGATCTGCGGYACCGCCTTGCCCGTCTCCTCCGCGATCTCGTCCAGCGCGTCGATCACGCCGTAGAGGTGCTCATCGGCGACGGGCGGGCCGTAGTCGGCGGTGCGGTGCAGCCGGCTGCCGGGCGGAAGCGGTGCGCCGCGGCGGATCCTGCCGGTGAGGCGGCCCCAGCCGAGCGGGCTCCAGACGATGGCGCCGAGGCCCTGGTCGAGGGCGAGTGGCATCAGCTCCCACTCGTAGTCGCGGCCGATGAGGGAGTAGTACACCTGATGGGCCACATAACGCGGATGCCCGTGCCGCTCCGCTGCCGCGAGGGACTTCATCACCTGCCAGCCGGAGAAGTTGGAGACGCCGGTGTAACGCACCTTGCCCGCCCGCACCAGCGAGTCGAGCGTCTCCAGTACCTCCTCCACCGGTGTCCCGGCGTCGAAGGCGTGGAGCTGGAAGAGGTCGAGGTGATCCGTGCCGAGCCTGCGCAGGGCGTCCTCGCAGGCGCGGATCAGCCGGGAACGGGAGGAGCCTGCGTCACCCGGTCCGTCGCCCGTCGGCAGGCTCGTCTTGGTGGAGAGGATCACTTGGTCCCGGCGGCCCTTGACCGCCTCCCCGAGCACCTCCTCGGACGCGCCGGCGGAGTAGACGTCGGCGGTGTCGAACATCGTGACCCCCGCGTCCAGGCAGATGTCCACCAGGCGGCGCGCCTCCTGCGCGTCGGTGGTGCCCCACGCGCCGAAGAGCGGGCCCCGGCCGCCGAAGGTTCCGGCTCCGAAGCTCAGCGCCGGAACCATGAGTCCGGACGTGCCCAGTCGCCTGTATTCCATATCAGTCCCCTTCCGGGAGTGCTAACGGGTCTCTGGTTCCGTTAACAGCTATAAAGTAGCAGGGTGGATCGCTTAATGGAACAGGAGTGCCGTTATGGCTGGGGTTATGTCTGATGGAGGCGAGCCGGGGACCGTGCGGCCCGGGGGTCGCACGGCGCGGATCCGGGAGGCGGTGCTGCGAGCGGCCGAGGACGCCCTGACCGAGCAGGGGTTCACCGGCCTGGACCTGGCCGACGTCGCTCGCCGTGCCGGCGTGGGCAAGACGACCGTCTACCGCCGCTGGGGGACGGTGACCGGGCTCGTGGCGGACCTGCTGGCGGACATGGCCGAGCAGTCCGCCCCGCGCACCGAGACCGGTTCACTGCTCGGCGACCTGATGGCCAACGCCCGGCTCGTCCAGCGGACCTTGACGGACCCTCGGCAGGGGCCGCTGTTCAAGGCGCTGATCGCCGCCGCCACCGGCGACCCGAAGACGGCCGCGGCGCTGCATCGCTTTTACGACATCCGCGTCAGGGAGTGGGCTCCCTGCGTCCGGCAGGCCGTCGACCGGGGCGAGGTGCCCGAAGGCACCGACACGCACGAGGTGATCCGTGCCGTTTCCGCCCCGCTCTACTACCACCTGCTCATCAGCGGCGGCCGCCTCGACGAGACGATGGCCGACCGGGCGGCGGAGGCGGCGGCGACCGCGGCGCGGGCGGGGGCGTACGTACGGGCCTGACCCCGCGCCGACGCTCTCCTGGCTACGCCGCCAGCTCCTTCTCCAGCGGCGTCCGGAAGCGTGGCGTGATCCTGGTCGTCCCCACCCACCCGCTCAGCCGCTCCGCTTCCTTCTCGATCGCCGCGAGCGCCTCCCGGCCCACGCCCTCCTCGGCGAGGATCCGCCAGACGATCTCCCCGTCGGGCCGCTGGGCCCACCCGCCGACCACGCGTCCGTTCCACCACACCGTCGGCCCGACGTTCCCGCTGCGGTCGAACAGCCGGGGCCGCAGCTCCGGCGCGAGATACCAGTCGCGCTGCTGCCACCCCATCGCCGTCGGGTCGAGGGCGGGCAGCAGTGCGGCCCAGGGCTCGCCGGGCGCGGCTACCTCGTCGACGTCGCCGTCGGTCACGTATCCCGTGCCCTCGTCCAGCGACACCGGCTGCGCCGCGATCGCGGACAGCGCCCGGCGGACCTCCGTCACGCGCCATCCCGTCCACCACTTCAGATCGGCCTCGGTCGCCGGACCGCACGCGGCGAGCCACAGTCCCAGCAACTCCGCCTGCGCCTGCTCCGGGTCCAGTTCGGGGTGCTCGGGCGCCACGGCCCAGCGGAACTGGCTGGACGTCCAGGAGCCGAGCGGCCGGCCGCGTACGACCTTCCCCTCGACGCCCAGCACCCTCAGCAGCCGGGTGGAGACCGTGTGCAGGCCCTCGTACCTCTTGCCGGCCGCGTACACGAACTGCTCCCGCAGCCGCGGCTCGTCCTGGGCGAGTTCGGCGGCCGTGGCCTGCCCGCGCCGGGCGAGTGCCGCCAGGGCCGAGTCCTCGACCTCCTTCAGCCAGGCCGCGTCCGGCGCCCCGGCCGCCGCCATGTCCCTGAGCAGCGCGGCCCGCTCCCGGGCGGCGACCGCCAGACCGGTCGAGGCGTTCACGACGGCGGTCAGGGCCGTGGGGAACACGAACACCGTGTGCCGCATGCCGTGCATCCGCACCAGGGAACGGTCGTCGTACAGCGCGCGCCCGGTCTCCGCCACCGTCTTCGCGGGGTCCGCCAGCCGCGCGCCCACGGCCAGGTACACCGCCGCCGGGTCCGTGCCGTGCAGGGCGACGAGCGAACCGGCGACCTCCTCGGGGGTTCCCGCCCGCGCCTGCCCGGCCAGCCGCTGCCGCAACGCGAGCCGGGCCCGCCGCTCCGCCACCCCGATGTACCGCTGCGCCCTACCGCCCATACCGGCCTCCAGTCGTCACATCGCTCCGGACATCGCTCCGATCCGACCGCATCATCGCGAACACCACTGACAATCGGCCGTCATCCGCACCGGCCACCGCCCCTCAGGCGTACCGCTCCAGCAGGCCGGCCACATACGCCTCCAGCCGCCCGGCCAGCGCCTGAGGCGTCAGATCGGTCCGGCCCAGCTCCCGCCACGGGCCCGCCAGCTTCGCCGCGTCGGGGGCGTACGCCAAGGCGTCGAGCAGCCGCCAGTACAGATGGTCCGGGCCGTCGGCGAGCCGGTGGCCGCCGCGGGCCTCGTAGCGCTCCCGGAAACCGAGGCCGTACTCCGGGCCGTACAGCAGCGCGAGGGCCGTCGAGCAGTGGGCGACGTCCAGGTCGGCGGGACCCCAGGAGGTCTCCACCCAGTCGACGACACCGCTGATCCGCAGGCCGGCCTCCGAGCCGGTGAACAGCACGTTCCCCGGGTGGAAGTCGCGGTGCAGGAAGCAGCCCTCGTACGGCGGCGGGTCGCGGCGGATCACGTCCACCGCTCGTTCCCACATCTCACCCTCGGGCGAGAGCACCCGCTCAGGGGACGTCCAGGCCTGGTACAGCCGCGGACGCTCCTCGGGAACGACCCGGTGGATCCGGGCGAGCTGGGCCGCCAGCAGGTCCACCCGCAGGTCCAGGTCGTCCTCCTGGTCCACCCGGACCCGGCCCGGCAGCACGGACATCAGCAGGGACGGGTGGTCGCAGTGCTCGGCGGTCGCGTCCACGCCGATCAGCTCGGCGGCCGGCACGCCCTTCTGCTCCGCCAAGAGCGTGAGAATCTCCGCCTCGCGGGCCAGCAGCCCGGGCGCGTGCCGCCGGAAGAAGGGCTTCACGAAGGTCCGCAGCGCCAGCTCGGTGCCGTCGTCGAGGGTGAGCCGCCGCATCTGGGCGCTCCAACCGCCGCTCAGGAAAGCCGACTTGTCGACTGTACGGCCCTCCGGCAGTTGCTTGGCCACCCACGCGCGCGTGGCCGTCCAGCCCTGCTCGCCCAGCCCGGTCAGGACAGCCGTGACGAACTCCCGCACGTCGCCGGGGTGGTCGCGGAACCACAGCCCCAACCGGTGCTCCGCCTCGGGGAGTTCCCAGTGGGTGAACTGGGCGCGCCGGGCCAGCGCCTCCGAGACGGCCTCCGTCACGGCGGGCGGGATGACCTCGTCCATGCCCGGCACCGCCAGCACCGCCCGCCCCGCGTACCCCCGCAGGACGTCGAGCGCGGGCGACTCCCGCCAGCTTTCGGGCCGCCGGATGATCTCGCTGAACCGCCCGTCACCCGCACCGAACGGCACATCCCACGCCGCCGCCGCGTACACCGCCGGCGCGCACAGCCCCAGCGCCGCCACCCGGTCCCCGTAGTGCCGGACGAGATCGGCCACCGTCTGGCCGCTCATGCTGAAGCCGACGAGGACCAGCGGCCCGTCCACGCGCGCGTGCGCGTCGATGACGGACACGGCCTGCTCGAAGCGGCGGCGCAGGCTCAGCTCGGGCAGCAGGCCGGTGCTCTCCCCGTGCCCGGAGAAGTCGAAGGCGAGGGCGTGGCAGCCGTGCGCGGCGAACTCCGACAGCAACGGCAGCAGCCGCTCCTTGCTGCCGTTGCCCGCGCCGTGCAGCAGTACGACGGTCGCCCTGGCCGGCTCACCCGGTCCGGTGCCGCCGGACAGTCCGCTGAGTCGTTCACCGTCGACGGCATGTGTGAAGGGGATCAGCTCACTCATACGGCCATTCATTCACGCGGCCGGGCCCTGTGAGGGGCGATCACACAGGGCCATCACACAGGGCGATCACAGACCCGGCGCTCCCCACACCGGGAACCAGCGACCCAGGTCCTGCTCGATCGGCAGATCGTCCGCGAGTGCCGCCCGCACCTGGAGTTCCAGCGCGTTGTCACGCCGCTGGTGTTCTCCCGGCAGGGGCGCGAACGGGTAGAAGGTGCCGCGCTTGTAGAGGTAGACCAGCGCGAGCCGCCGGCCGGACCGGTCCCGGAACCCCGCCAGGGAGCAGAGCAGTTGGGGGCCGAACCCGTTGACCTCCATCTGGCTGTTCACGGCGTGCAGGTCCGTCACGAGTGGTGCCAGCTGGTCGGGGGCGCGGTGCGAGACCAGCCAGGAGTAGCCGTAGTCGTCCTGCCGCAGTTCCACCGGCGGGCCGTCGCGGTCGCTGTCCGCGTCCAGCAGCGCCCGCACCTCGCGGTGGGTCTGCTCGAAGGCCGCGCCCTCGACCGTGGCGAAGCACACCGCGCCCTGCCCGGTCGGGGTGAAGCCCGCCGCGGCCTCCAGCGTCACGGCTGCCGACGGCAGCGCGAAGAGCCGGTCGAGATCCGGCGCGACCGGCTTGGTCCGGCCGAGCAGAATGTCCAGCAGCCCCATGCCCCGCTCACACCCCTCCGGGCGCCGCCGCCTCGCCCAGCTCGGCGGAGATCCGGCCCAGCTGGTCGAGCCGCTGCTCCAGGCTCGGGTGTGTCGAGAAGAGCCGCGCGACACCGGGCTCGCGGCCCAGCGCCGGAGTGAAGTAGAAGGCGTTGAAGGCCTGGGCCGTGCGCAGGTCCTTCGTCGGGATGCGGGCGATGTCCCCCGACACCTTGGTGAGGGCCGAGGCCAGCGCCGAGGGCCGGCCGGTGAGCAGCGCGGCCGCGCGGTCCGCGGCCAGCTCCCGGTACCGGGACAGGGACCGGATCAGCAGGAAGCTCACCGCGTACACGGCCGCCGACACGCCCATCACCGCGGCGAAGACCACCGCCGTGTTCTGGTCCCTGCGGCCCCCGCCGAACAGCTGCGAGTAGAAGGCGAACCGCACGATCAGCCCCGCGAGCACACCGAGGAACGAGGCGACCGTGATCACCGCGACGTCCTTGTGCGCCACATGCGACAGCTCGTGCGCGAGCACGCCCTCCAGCTCGGCCGGGTCCAGACGCCTGAGCAGCCCGGTCGTCACACAGACCACGGCATGGTCGGGGTTCCGCCCCGTCGCGAACGCGTTGGGCATGTCCATAGCGGACACGGCCACCACCGGCTTGGGCATGTCCGCGATGGCGCACAGCCGGTCCACGACCCCGTGCAGCTCGGGAAACTCCTCCCGTTCCACGACCCGCCCGCGCATCGCGAACAGCGCGACCCGGTCCGAGAACCAGTACTGGGCGCCGAGCACCGCCGCCGCGACGACCACGACCAGCACCCACGACTTCAGCAGCACGATCAGTGCCGCGACGAACCCCACGTACACCAGCCCGAGCAGGAACAGCGTGATCCCCATACGGGTGGTCAACCGCCGGTCACTCCGGAAACGGCTGTGCATCTGCATCACCCCGCAGTCAGGCACTCGTCCCACTGCCAGTGTGCACCCGCCCCCGCCCATGAACGGGTCGCGATCATCCCCAGGCCCGGCAAAGGCGTCAGCCGCCCCCGGCCACCGCGTACCCGGGCACGGACGGCCACCGGACGGTCAGCACGACCGAMTCCTCCTCGGCGAACCAGGAGTGATCGACCCCGCGCCCCCACACGACGTAGTCCCCCTGCCGCTCCAGCAGGACACTGCGACCGGGGAGTTCCACCCGGAAGCGCCCGCTGACGAGAACCAGCAGCGCGGTCCGCTCCTCACCCCGCACCCACTGCGGCCGTTCGTCGCCGGCCGGGTGGACACCCCACTTGACCTCGACGGCCTCGCTGTGGCGCGGATCGCCGACGTCCTTGAAGTGCCCGAGGAGCCACCCCCGGTCCAGCGCCGCGTCCTTGCCCGCGTTGCCCACGTACACACCGTCATCCACGTGGCCGGACGCTAGCAGCCGCCGCCTTGACCGGCCCCGAACGCCCCCTAGGGCGTGTGTGAGGTCGTGATCAATCTCGGGTTCTGGCCCCGTGCGGGGGCGGGATGCGGTAGGACGCTGGGTGTGACACGTAGGCAACTCACAGACGAGCAGTGGGAGTTCATCGAGCCGTACCTGCCGATAGGCGAGTACGGTCCGTACCCCGAGCGGCTGCGGGAGCAGTTCGAGGGGGTGATCTGGCGGTTTCGGTCCAGCGCCCAGTGGCGCGAGATGCCCTCCGAGTTCGGACCGTGGGCGACCGTCTACGGGCGCTTTCGCGTCTGGCGGGACGCCGGGGTCTTCTC
>NZ_NGFN01000370.1 GCF_002148965.1 Streptomyces swartbergensis
CCCGCGGTGACGTCGTACGAGGCGACGCCGTACGGGGCCTCGCCCCCGATGCCGGAGACGATGGCGCAGCCCTCCGGTGCCCTGTCCGCCTCGGCCACCCTGCGCGTCGAGTGCAGCGGGGAGGGGTTCACGCGCGTCCGGTCCTTCACCCGCGACACGCTGCGTGTCTGGTCGCTCGGCCACCGCTACGACGACACCACGCTCGTCGTCACCGAGCTGGCCGCCAACGCCGCGACGCACGCGGCACCGGCGGCGGGTGCGCCGGGTGCGCCGGAGATCCGGCTCGGATTCGTCCTGGACTCCACCCACCTGCTGGTCACCGTCTCCGACCCCGACGACCATCCGCCCGTGTACGCGCCCGCCGGCTCCGCCTTGGAGGAGCACGGCAGAGGCCTGTGCCTCGTCGCCGCCCTGTCCGAGGAATGGGGCTGGACCCCCTGCCCTCCGACGGGCAAGACGGTCTGGGCCAGGTTGTCGACCTGTCCACCCATCTGACACGACTGCCGCGGAAAGGCCCCATGCCATGCGCAGCGCTTCGACGGAACACCCGAGCAGCGAGCGCCCACAGCGCCCCGACGCCCCGTCCGGGGTGGCCAGGAACACGCCGCTCACGGCCCTGGACCGCGTGCCCTGGGGCGACATCCAGGACTCCACCGGTTCGGCGGCCGCCATTCCCCTCCTTCTCAACGGCATCGCCTGGGGAGACGCCGACACCGCCCGCTCCGCTCTCGAGGACCTGCGGAAGCGGATCTGCCAGTTCGGCTTCGTCGTGGAACAGGCGACGGCCGCCACGGTCCCCTTCCTGTGGGAGCTGGCCAAGCTGCCCCAGGTGACCTGCCGGGCCCAGATCATCCGGCTGCTCAAGAACATCGCCGACGCCCGGCAGTGGGAGAGCACCGCGGCCGTCTATCCGAAGCTGCTGAACCGCCGGGAGAACCCGGTGGTGTGGGAGCGTGCGGCGCGCCAGGCGGTGCGGGCCCGGCGCGGTGAGCTCAGCCGGCTGATGGCGGACGAGGACACGGAGATCGCCCGGGCCACGACCGAGCTCGCCCGCTCCCTGGCCACCTGAGGCCACGGGACTTCCCGGAGGGTGCGCGGACCGTGCGCGCACCGGGCCGGATGCGGTGCACGCGTGTCCCGGGCGCCGGGAGACGTGACGATACGGTGAGGGCCCCCTGTCACCATGGGTGATGCCCCTCGCCTCGCGCGGCCGGGCAGTGTAGACATGGCACATGGTCCGACTCTTGGGTCGATCCGGGACTCGATCGCCCCTGCGGCCCGGCGCTGCGCCGTCCGAACGGCAGCGGCGGGAGGCGGGCCCGTCACGGTGGCATCCGGTGGCGGGGCTGCGGTCGGTGCTGGGCGGACGCAGTGTCGCCCGCCAGGTGTTCCTGCTCGTCGTGGTGATCGTGCTGCTGCTGGTGGTGGCGGCCGTGGTGGCGCTGGTGCTGCAAGTGCGGCACGACACGACCCAGGAGGCCCGCAACCGTTCGCTCGCCGTCGCGGAGACCTTCGCCAACGCGCCCGGCATGATCGAGGCGCTGGAGAGTCCCGACCCCACGGCGGTGCTCCAGCCGCGTGCCGAGGCCGCCCGTGAACAGTCGAAGGTCGACTTCATCGTCGTCATGAACACCGACGGGATCCGTTACACCCACCCCAAGCCGGACCGCATCGGGAAGAAGTTCGTCGGGACGCTCGAGCCCGCGCTGGCCGGGAGGCCGGTGACCGAGCAGATCACCGGCACGATCGGCCCCCTCGTGCAGGCCGTGGTGCCGGTGAAAGCTCCGGACGGCGAGGTCGTCGGCCTGGTGTCGGCCGGGATCACCACCGCCAACGTCGGTGGCACCGCTGACCGTCAGCTGCCGCTAGTACTGTCCGCCGCAGCGGTGGCGCTCATCCTGGCGACGGCGGGCGCCGCGCTGGTGAGCAGGCGGCTGATGCGCCAGACCCACGGGCTCGGGCCGCACGAGATGACCCGGATGTACGAACACCACGACGCCGTGCTGCACGCCGTGCGCGAGGGCGTGCTCATCGTCGACGACGGGGGCATCCTGCTGCTCGCCAACGACGAGGCGCACCGTCTGCTCGGGCTGCCCGCCGACGCCGAGGGCCGGCACGTGCTCAGCCTGGGTCTCGACCCGGGCACCGCCGAGCTGCTGGCCTCCGGGCGCGTCGCCACGGACGAGGTGCACCGCGTCGGGGACCGACTCCTCGCCGTGAACCAGCGCACCACGAACCGCGCGGGCGTCCCGCCCGGCAGTGTCGCCACGCTCCGCGACTCCACGGAGCTGCGTGCCCTCTCCGGCCGGGCCGAGACCGCGCGGGAACGGCTCAACATGCTGTACGACGCCGGGGTGGGCATCGGGACGAGCCTGGACGTGACCCGTACGGCCGAGGAGCTGACCGAGCTGGCGGTGCCCCGGTTCGCCGACTTCGCCACCGTGGACCTGTTCGACTCGGTGCTGGGCGGCGGGCAGCCGGACGCGGCGGCCGCGCTCAGCCGTGCGGCGCTGAGCGGGATCCGCAAGGACGCTCCCCTCTATCCCGTCGGCGAGCGGATCAGGTTCGTCGAGTCCTCTCCGCAGGGCCGCAGTCTCGGTACCGGCCGGCCCGTCCTGGAAGCCCGGCTGGGCAAGGCCCCCGGCTGGCAGGCACAGGACCTCGAACGCTCCGCGCAGATCGTGGAGTACGGCATCCACTCCCTGATCACCGTGCCGCTGCGGGCCGGCTCCCTGGTGCTGGGCGTGGTCAGCTTCTGGCGCTACGAGAAGCCGGAGCCCTTCGACACGGACGAGCTGGCCCTGGCGGAGGAGCTGGTCGCGCGGGCCGCCGTCTCCATCGACAACGCGCGCCGCTACACCCGCGAGCACAGCATGGCGGTGACGCTCCAGCGCAGCCTGCTCCCCCGGAACCTGCCCGAGCAGGACGCCCTGGAGATCGCCTACCGTTATCTGCCCGCGCAGGCCGGGGTGGGCGGCGACTGGTTCGACGTGCTGCCGCTGTCGGGGGCCCGGGTCGCGCTCGTGGTCGGAGACGTCGTCGGGCACGGGCTGCACGCCGCGGCCACCATGGGACGGCTGCGCACCGCCGTGCACAACTTCTCCGCGCTCGACCTCCCGCCCGACGAACTCATCGCCCTGCTGGACGAGCTGGTCGGCCGCATCGACCAGGACGAGACGGAGGAGGACGGCAGCGCCCCGGTCACCGGCGCGACCTGTCTGTACGCCGTGTACGACCCGGTCACCCGGCGCTGCACCCTCGCACGGGCCGGGCATCCCCCGCCGGCGCTGATCCATCCCGACGGCACGGTCGAGTTCCCCGACGTGCCCGCCGGTCCCCCGCTCGGGCTCGGCGGTCTGCCGTTCGAGACGGCGGAGCTGGAGCTGGCGGAGGGCAGCCGGCTCGTGCTCTACACCGATGGGCTGGTCGAGGACCGGGAGCGGGACATCGACGTCGGTCTCGACATGCTGCGGGAGGCGCTGAGCCGGGCGGGCCAGTCTCCCGAGGACACCTGCCGGGTGGTGCTCGACTCGCAGCTCACGGCCCGTTCCAGCGACGACATCGCCCTGCTCGTCGCGCGCACCCGGGCGCTCGCCGCCGACCAGGTCGCGGAGTGGCCGGTGCCGGCCGACCCGGCGGCCGTGGGTGAGGTGCGGGCGGCCGTCTCCCGGCAGCTGGCCGAGTGGGGACTGGACGAGCTGACGTTCACCACGGAACTGATCCTGAGCGAGCTGGTCACCAACGCGCTCCGGTACGGCGGCGGCCCCATCCACGTCCGGGTGCTGCGCGACCGCAACCTGATCTGCGAGGTGTTCGACAGCAGCAGCACATCGCCGCATCTGCGGTACGCGACGATGACGGACGAGGGCGGGCGGGGGCTGTTCCTGGTCGCGCAGCTCGCCGAGCGCTGGGGGACGCGCTATCTGCCCGCCGGGAAGGTGATCTGGGCGGAGCAGCCGTTGCCGTGAGCGGTCCTCGGCGCCGAGCCGCCGGGCGGCGTCGCCATAAGCCCCTCTACGGGCAGTCATAAAGTCGGCTTATGAGCTCATAGACCGGACCCGCGTACCAACTTAGGCATGCCTCAGTTTAGGCTTCACGGCGAGATCGCTTGTCGCCGCTCGAAGGGAACCTGACCATGCCCCGCCCCCTGCGGGTAGCCATCGTCGGATCCGGCCCCGCCGGGATCTACGCCGCCGACGCCCTGCTCAAGTCCGAGGTGGCCGCCGAACCCGGCGTGTCCATCGACATCTTCGAGCGCATGCCGGCGCCGTTCGGCCTGATCCGCTACGGCGTCGCGCCCGACCACCCGCGGATCAAGGGCATCATCACGGCCCTGCACCAGGTCCTCGACAAGCCCCAGATCCGGCTCTTCGGCAACGTGGACTACGGCACCGACATCGGCCTGGACGACCTGCGCGCGTTCTACGACGGCGTGATCTTCGCCACCGGCGCGATGGCCGACCGGTCGATGTCCATCCCGGGCATCGACCTCGACGGCTCGTACGGTGCCGCGGACTTCGTCTCCTGGTACGACGGTCACCCGGACGTGGCGCGCACCTGGCCGCTGGAGGCGGAGAAGGTCGCCGTGCTCGGCGTCGGCAACGTCGCGCTCGACGTCGCACGCGTCCTGGCGAAGACGGCGGACGAGCTGCTCCCGACGGAGATCCCGGCGAACGTCTACGAGGGTCTGAAGGCCAACCGGGCCAAGGAGATCCACGTGTTCGGCCGTCGTGGCCCGGCACAGGCGAAGTTCAGCCCGATGGAGCTGCGGGAGCTGGACCACTCCCCCACCATCGAGGTCATCGTCGACCCCGAGGACATCGACTACGACGAGGGCTCGATCGCGACCCGGCGCGGCAACAAGCAGGCCGACATGGTCGCCAAGACCCTGGAGAACTGGGCGATCCGCGACGCCGGCGACCGGCCCCACAAGCTCTTCCTGCACTTCTTCGAGTCGCCGGTCGAGATCCTCGGCGAGGACGGCAAGGTCGTCGGACTGCGCACCGAGCGCACGGAACTCGACGGCACGGGCAACGTCAAGGGCACGAGCACGTTCAAGACCTGGGACGTCGGCGCGGTCTACCGTGCGGTGGGCTACCTGTCCGACAAACTCCCCAAGCTGCCCTGGGACATCGACTCCGGCACCGTCCCCGACGAGGGCGGACGGGTCATGCAGGAGACCGGCGAACACCTGCAGTCCACGTACGTCACCGGCTGGATCCGGCGCGGCCCCGTGGGCCTCATCGGCCACACCAAGGGCGACGCGAACGAGACGGTGGCCAACCTGCTGGACGACTACGCGAACGGCCGGCTCCACACGCCCGCCATCCCCGCCCCCGAGGCCCTGGACGCGTTCCTCGCCGAGCGGAACATCCGCTTCACCACCTGGGACGGCTGGTACAAGCTGGACGCCGCCGAGAAGGCGCTGGGCGAGCCCGAGGGGCGCGAGCGCGTGAAGATCGTCGAGCGTGACGACATGCTGCGGGCGAGCGGCGCCTGACGTCCGACACACCCTGCGGGCGGGTCCGGTGGCAATGCCACCGGACCCGCCCTTATGCGTGCTTGAACCGTGTACGATCCGGATGCTTCACCAAACCATCACATGGCCTTCATCAGAGGGCCACGCAGGGGGGACGAACGTCCATGCGTATACGCCTTGTCACCACCACCGCCGTCGCCGCCGGAGCCCTGGCTGCCCTGACGGCCGTGCCGGCCCAGGCCGCCGAGTACAACTCCGCGCTGAAGATCCGCGGGATCCAGTACGACGCTCCCGGGAGGGACTCCAACAACTGCTCGACGGGGAACACCGACGAGGAGTACCTGGCGATCAAGAACTACTCGCGGTCGACGACCGTGAACCTCAAGGGCTACGTCGTCAAGGACGCCGCGGGGAACAAGTTCACCTTCACCGCGAGCCACACCCTTCAGCCGGGTGACTACGTGAAGCTGCGCGGCGGCAACGGGACCGACTCCGACGCGAAGAACGTCGTCTACCGCGACAACTGCAACTTCATGTGGAACAACGACAAGGACACGATCTACGTGTACAAGCCGTCCGGCAGCCGTGCCGACGTGCACTCGTACACCAAGAGCGGATCCGACAAGGACGGCAACGGGTACATCACGTACCACGGCTGAGCCACGGTTGAGCCTTTTGCCGAACCGGCAACGGGCTTCGCGTGCGTCGCGGCGGACGCCGGATGATCGGTGGACCGAGCACCTTTCTCCGGACCGCAGGAGGATCCATGTCGCAGACGTCCACCGGCGACCGCACGCACCGCCTCGTTCCCTCACCGGCCGGCCGCGTCCACCTCGTCGAACAGGGTGACGGGCCGCTGGTAATGCTGCTCCACGGATTCCCCGAATCCTGGTACGCGTGGCGTCATCAGCTGCCGGCTCTGGCCGCCGCGGGCTATCGCGCGGTGGCCGTCGACGTCCGCGGCTACGGGCGTTCGTCCCGGCCGGCGGCGGTGGACGCGTACCGGATGACCGAGCTGGTGGAGGACAACGTCGCCGTGGTGGAGGCGCTGGGCGAGCGGTCCGCGGTGGTCGTCGGGCACGACTGGGGAGCGACGATCGCCGCGACGTCCGCGCTGCTCCGGCCCGAGGTGTTCCGCGCGGTGGGGCTGCTGAGCGTGCCCTACACGCCGCCCGGCGGCCCCAGGCCCGGTGAGGTCTTCGCGCGGATGGGCGGCGAGGAGGAGTTCTACGTCTCCTACTTCCAGGAACCCGGCCGGGCTGAAGCGGAGATAGAGCCCGACGTGCGCGGCTGGCTCGCGGGGTTCTACGCCGCCCTGTCCGCCGGCACGATGCCCGAAGCCGACCCGCATTTCGTCGCCCGCGGAGGGATGCTGCGCGACCGGTTCCCCGTCGGCCGGCTGCCGCACTGGCTGAGCGAGGCCGACCTGGACCTCTTCGCCGGGGAGTTCGAACGCACCGGAATGACCGGCGCCCTGAACCGCTACCGGAACATGGACCGGGACTGGCAGGACCTGGCGGACTTCGCCGGCGCCCCCGTCACGCAGCCGTCGCTGTTCATCGGCGGCGCCTTGGACGCGTCCACGACCTGGCTGGCCGCCGCGATCGAGGCGTACCCGGCGACCCTGCCCGGACTGACGGCTTCTCACATCCTCGACGGCTGCGGGCACTTCCTCCAGCAGGAACGCCCCGCGGAGACCAACCGTCTCCTGACCGACTGGCTCGCCGGTCTCCCCACGGCCTAGGTGCGGGCGGGGCCGGTGAGCGCCCTCCGCGACGTGTCCGTGGCGGAGGGCTCCCGTCCGTGGTGCCGGCTCAGACCTCCAGGTCGTTCTCGATCCGGCGGAGCTGGTGGCGGGCCATCGCCAGGTTCGCGCGGCTCGCGTCGAGCACGAGGTACAGGAACAGTCCGCTGCCTCCGCGTCCCCTGAGCAGGCGGATGAGGTGGTACTGGGAGTTCAGGGTGATCAGGATGTCCTCGATCTCCTCCTTCAGGCCCAGGAGTTCCATGGTGCGCAGCTTGGCCCGTACGACATCGGTGTTGCCGGCGGCGGCGACTTCCAGGTTGAAGTCCTTGCTGCCGCCGAGGGTGCCGAGCGCCATGCCGCTGGTGTAGTCGACGAGTGCCACGGCCGTCGCTCCGTCGATGGAGCTCAGGCATTCCTTCAGCGCGGTCTCGGTGTTGGCCATGCGGACGGTTCCTTTCGTTCGGTGTCTCTTCGTTCGTGTTTCTTCGGTCGGTCGGGAGGTTCAGGAGGTCCGGGAGGTGCGGAAGGTTCAGATGCCGGTCTGCGGGCGCGGCTGGTGGGTGGGCCGCTGCGGGGTGCGTACCGGGAGCGTGCCGATGGGGCGGGCCGTGGCCGGGGGCGCCGCCGCGAGGTGCTCTGCGGGCGCGGGCCGGTCGGCGTGGCGGCCGGTGCCCGGTCCGACGTGCGTGGCCACCAGGTCCGCGATCCGGGCGCCGCCGCGCCGGCCCTCCAGGTGGAGGCGGCCGACGTTGACGCGGTCCTCGGCGAGGAGGGTCAGGACGGCGGTCGCCCCGGCCGCGTAGGTGGCGACGTAGCCTCCGGAGCCGCGCACCAGCAGCTCGCGGAAGTCGCCCCGGGCCGCGGCGTCGGTCATGCGGTGGGCGACGCCGAGGGCGGCGGCGGTGAGCGCCGCGAGCCCCTCCGGCTCGGTGTCCGGGACGTCGTGGGCGAGGACGAGTCCGTCGACGGTGGCCGCGAGCGAACCGGTCAGCCGGGGTATGCGAGTGCGGAGCCGACGCAGTTCGTCGAGGACGTCGGTCTCGACGGCCATGAGCAGTCTCCTTTCGGCACGCTGTCGTCGCGCGCGGATCACAGTGCCTCCAAGG
>NZ_NGFN01000371.1 GCF_002148965.1 Streptomyces swartbergensis
GTGGGCAGCGTGCGGGCCCGCCGGGGCGGGACGACGTTCTCGGTGCCCGAGCCCTCTGCGTCCGAGCCCTCTGCGTCCGAGCCCTCGGTCCCCGAGGCGGATGCCGCGGGTCCGCGCGCGCCTGCCGAGGGGGCGGCGCTGGAAGGGGCGGGTCCATGAGCGACGTGCGCGTACCGATCCTCATGTACCACGCGGTCGCGACCGATCCGAACGACGCGACCCGCGCCCTGTCCGTGACCCCGGAGGCGTTCGCCGAGCAGATGGCGGTGCTCGCGGACCGGGGTCTCACCCCCGTCACCACCGCCGAGCTGGCAGCCTGCTGGCGCTCCGGCCGCGCGCTGCCCGAGCGGCCGGTCCTCATCACGTTCGACGACGGCTACGAGGGCGTGCACCGGCACGCCCTGCCCGTGCTCGCCAAGCACGGCTTCCCGGCCACCCTGTTCGTCTCGACCGGGTGGATCCAGGGGCCGTACGACACCGGCGGCGGCCTGGACACCATGCTGGACTGGGACCAGGTCCGCGAGCTCGCGGCGGCGGGCGTCGAGATCGGCGGGCACAGCCACAGCCACCCGCAGCTCGACCACGTCTCCGACGCCACACTGCGGTTCGAGCTGATCCACTGCAAGGAGATCCTCGCGGACCAACTGGGCTCCGTGCCGGCCTCGTTCGCCTATCCCTACGGCTACTCCAGCCGCCGGGTCCGGCAGGCGGTGCGCGAGACGGGCTACGCCCAGGCACTCGCCGTCGGCAACGGCCTCGCGCGCCGGGCGCAGGGACCGTACGCCCTGCGGCGCGTGACGGTGCGCCGCAGCACGGGCACCGACGAGTTCGAGCGGGTGGTCGAAGGCCGTGCGATCGCCCGTACGTTCGCCAGGGACCGTGCCCTCACCAAGGGGTACGCCGTGGTCCGCAGGACACGCCAGGCACGCCGGCTGGCCTCTCGCCTCGCGGCTTGACCCGCACCTGGGAAAACGCCGCGTGCGCACCGGGAAACCGGGTGCACGCGGCGCCCTCGTGCCGGATCATGGCGGCATGTCTGGAAACCCGCACGAGGCGCTGCCGATCCGGCTCAACGTCGACGACTCCGACTCCCCGTCCGATGTCGTCGACGCGCTGTTCCTCGGTCGCTTCGCGACGGGCGAGCAGCCGTACTCCCACGCGGTGAACATCGACCGCGTACGCTCCGGGGCGACGCTGATGCCGTCCGGCGCCCGCGTGCTGCGCGCCGCCCGGGACGACGACCGCAGCGCGACGCTCGCGGAGGGCGACGGCTGGACGCTGCTGATCTCCCGCTGGAACCGGGGCGCCGACGTCACGGTCACGGCGACCAGCGCCGAGCTGGCGAAGAAGGTCCTCGACCAGGCCACGGACGGCGCGGCGGACGAACCCGAACCGCAGCCGGAGAACGTCACGATGGGCTTCTGGTACGTCTCCCCGCGCCGCGGCCCGCACCGCACCACGCGCCAGATCGCGGCGGGCACCTGGGACGAGGTCCGGCCCAACTACACGGCGCCGGTGGCGGACGCGATGGACCGCCTGATGAAGACGACCCCCGAGGACATCTCGGGCCGGCTCCTCCTCCTGCACGGCCCGCCGGGCACCGGCAAGACGTCGGCGCTGCGCACCCTCGCCCGTTCCTGGCGGGACTGGTGCCAGGTGGACTGCGTCCTGGACCCCGAGCGGCTGTTCAGTGACGTCGGCTATCTGATGGACATCGCGATCGGCGAGGAGGACGCGGCGGGCAAGGGCCGCTGGCGGCTGCTGCTCCTGGAGGACTGCGACGAGCTGATCCGCGGCGAGGCCAAGCACACGGCGGGCCAGGCGCTGTCGCGGCTGCTGAACCTGACGGACGGACTGCTCGGCCAGGGCCGCAACGTCCTGGTCGGGGTCACGACCAACGAGGACCTGGAGCGCCTGCACCCCGCCGTCGTCCGGCCCGGCCGCTGTCTCGCCCGGATCGAGGTGGGCCCGCTGACCCGCTCGGAGGCGGTGAGCTGGCTGGGCCGCGAGGAAGGCGTCGGCCGCGAGGGCGCCACGCTGGCCGAGCTGTACGCGCTGCGCCGGGGCACGTCCCCGACGGCCCTGCCGGAGCCGCGCGGGGACGCCGACGCGGGGCTGTATCTGTAGCGGGGCCACCCGCTGGGTTCGCTCACAACCGCTTCTCACCTCCCTGTCACCAAGGCGTGCGAAGGTGTGCGCAGGAGCGACGCCGAGCTCCGCATGGACCAGGGAGGCCTCTGATGGCACACACGGCACCCACCGTGTTCAGCGAACCCGCCCACCGCGTCGCGCGGTGGGTCCTGCCCGTCGCCCTCGGTCTCGTCTACGGCGACTGGGTCGCGGTGAACCGGCGTCACGGTGGTCCGATCACCGGACCGGATCTGGCGTGGGGTGTGTGGAGCGCGCTCGCCTTCATGGCCGTCTGCATCGCCGTGGTCCAGGTGACCCGGCGCCTCAGACGCGACCTGCACGCCCTGCACGCCCTGATCCGGGCCACCTTCGCCGGCGCCGCACTGGGCTTCCTCTACAGCCAGACCGGCGACGACATCCGTCCCGTGGTCATCACGACCCTGCTGGTCACGGCAGCCGTCTTCCTGCTGCTGTTCTACCGCTTCCACACGCGCGCCGAGGCGTAGCGGCCCGGAGGACCGAGTCACCACCGCCCCTTCCAGGGCGCGCGGTGTTTTGATGGGTCTATGACCCTGTTCGTCGGCACGTCCGGGTGGCAGTACAAGGACTGGCGGGACGTCCTGTATCCGTCCGGGCTGCCGATGCGGCTCTGGCTGGAGGAGTACGCGGGGCACTTCGCCACCGTCGAGATCAACAACGCCTTCTACCGGCTGCCGGCCCGGGAGACGTTCGAGGACTGGCGCGGCCGGGTGCCCGCGGACTTCGTGGTCGCGGTCAAGGCGAGCCGCTATCTGACCCACATCAAACGGCTCAAGGACCCCGAGGAGCCGGTCGACCGCCTGATGAGCCACGCGGCGGGCCTCGGTGACCGCCTCGGCCCGGTCCTGCTCCAGCTCCCGCCCAACCTGCGCGCCGACCCGGGCCTCCTGGACGCCTGCCTCGCCTGCTTCCCCGCCTCGACCCGGGTCGCGGTCGAGCCCCGCCACGAGTCCTGGTGGACGCCGGAGGTCCGCGCGGTCCTGGAGTCCCGGCGCGCGGCCCTGTGCTGGGCCGACGTCCTGGCCCGCCCCGCGACCCCGCTGTGGCGCACCACCGACTGGGGCTACGTCCGCTTCCACCAGGGCCGCGCCCGGCCCTGGCCGCACTACGGCCGCCGCTCCCTCGCCACCTGGCTCGACCGCATCGCCACGACCTGGTCCGGCGGCGAGGACGTCTACGCGTACTTCAACAACGACCCGGGGGGTGCGGCGGTGGAGGACGCGATGACGTTCGCGCGGCTGGGGAGATCGGCGGGCCTGGAGATCACACGGACACCCGAGCGACTGACGCGGGCCGGCCGGGCATCGCCCTACTCCCCGTAAGCCGCCCGCAGGGCATCCCGTACCGCGGCGAGCGCCACGTCCTCCCCCTGCCCGAGCCTTCGCGCCCGCTCCACGTACGCCTGGGCGGCGACCGCCAGCTCCCGGTCGGCCGCCGAGCCGGCGGCGGCCACGAACGTGCCATGGCGCCCGCGCGTCTCGATCACGCCGTCCGCCTCCAGCGCCCGGTACGCCTTGGCGACCGTGTTCGCGGCGAGCCCCAGCGACTCGGCCAGCCCCCGCACGGTCGGCAGCCGGTACCCCACCGGCAGCTCCCCCGAACGCGCCTGCTCGGAGATCCGCGCCCGCACCTGCTCGTACGGCGGAGCACTGTCGTCGATGTCGATCTTCAAGGTCACAGGCCGATTGTCCCGTACCCGAAGGAAAATGGGAGGCACCCGGCGTGCGCCCCCCGTAACGTGCGCCTCCATGACCGTGATCGTGCGCGACCTGCGACCCGAAGTCCGAGCCGACGCCGAGGGGTTCTCCCGGACCCGCCGCCTCGCCCTGCCCTACATGCTGTCCACGCCCGAGTCCGTGGTGCACACCCTGACCCACGCCCACCCGGACGCCCACTTCGGGCAACTCGTCGCGGAGGAGGACGGCGAGGTCATCGGCACGGCCCAGATCAGCGTCGCGCACGACAGCCCGGAACCGGGCCAGGGCTCCGCCAACATCTACGTACGCCCCGACCGCACGCACCGCGGCGCCGGTTCGCTCCTGCTGCGCACCGCCGAGGAGCGCCTGGCGGGGCTGGGCGTGCGGAAGCTGTTCGCCTGGGTGCTGGACGAGCCGGACAACGTCGCCTTCGCCGAGCGGCACGGCTTCCGGGCCAGCCGCTCCGCCTACTTCCTGCGCTTGGACCTGGCAGGCGGCACGCTGCCGCCCCGCGAGGACCCGCCCGCCGGCGTCGAGCTGCGCACGGCCGCCGACCTCGCGGACGACCCGCGCCCGTTGTTCGAACTGGACGCCGAGACGGTGTCGGACGAACCGAGCGACATCGAGGCCGAGTTCACGGACTACGAGGCCTGGCTGGAGGAGAACTGGAAGCACCCGCTCCTCAGCCGCGACCTGACCACGGTCGCGGTCGTCGACGGCCGCCCCGCCGCCTTCAGCGTGGCGCACACGGACGGCACCCGCTACGGCACCGCCATGACCGGCACCGCCCGCGCCTTTCGCGGCCGGGGCCTGGCGAAGCTCGCCAAGAACGACTCCCTGCACCGGGCCCGTGCCGCGGGGTACACGGAGGCGTTCACCGGCAACGACACCGGCAACGAGCCGATGATCGCCATCAACAAGTGGTTCGGCTACGAGATCTGTGCCAAGGAAGTGCGCTATGTCCGTGAACTCGGCTGACGGGTCCGCCCGGCTGGACGTCGTGCTCGTCAAGGCGGGCCGTACGAAGATCCGCTACGCCGGTGAGCTCCTGACGGACGACGGCACCCGGGTCGCGGTCCGCGCGCCGTGGGCGGGCAGCGGCGTCCGCGACTTCGGCTTCGTCCGCTTCGAGCCCGGGGACGTCTTCACGGAGTACTACTGGCGTGACCGCTGGTACGCGGTGAAGGAGGTCCGCTCCGCCACGGGCGCGCTGAAGGGCTGGTACTGCGACGTCACCCGCCCCGCCGCGCGCTCCGGCCCCGAGCTGGTCGTGGAGGACCTCGACCTGGACCTGTGGGTCTCCGCGGACGGCACGGACGTACGACGGCTGGACGAGGACGAGTTCGCCGACAGCGGCCTCGCCGAGACGGACCCCGAGGCGGCGGCCGCCGCACGCGCCGCGCTCGACGAACTGGAGTCACTGGCTCGCGGCGGCGATTTCACCGCGCTCCTGGCCTGACCCTCCCCGCTCACGCCGTCACGGCCACCACCGCGTACCGCTCGTCCATCACCTCTCCGCCCCACAGCAGCGGATCGCCGGACAGCCGCTCCACGCTCACCTGCCCGGCGATCGGCGCGAGAAGGCCGGTGAGCCGCTCCGCCGGTATCCCGACGGGCTCGGTCGTCCCCCACACGCCCTCGACCAGCACCAGCCGTCCTCCCGGCCGCAGCAGCCCGGTCCAGTGCCGCAGAGCGCGGCCGGAATCGGGCAGGGCCCACAGGACATGCCGGACGAGCACGGCGTCGAAGCGCTGCTCCCCGACCGGCGGTGCCGCCGCGTCACCGATGAGGAACACGGCGTCACGCCCGGCCAGCTTCTGCCGGGCGAGCGTCACCATCGCCGGGGAGAGATCCACGCCCGTCACCCGGTGCCCCCGCTCGGACGCGAGGAGCGACAAACTGCCGGTGCCGCAGCCGAGATCGAGGACGTCGCCGGCCCGCCCGGGCAGCCAGGAGCGCAGCCGGGCGGCCCAGGCCCGGCGCACCTCCGGGTCGCGCAGCCCGTGGTCCGGCTCCTCGTCGAAGCCTGCCGCCCGCGCGTCCCAGTCCACGTCGGCGCCGGTGTTCGCCGAGGTCGTGCCGTCACTGTCGTTCGCCATGTGCCCAAGAGTGACACCCGCCACTGACACTCGAATCGTGACAGCCGCCACTGACAGACCAGGAGCGATGAGGAACTCTCCCCCGAAAGGTCTACCTCCGTGAGAACGCGGAACCCGGTAGCCCCTTAAGGAGGCAGCCATGCGCCGTGTGACCGTGCAGAAGCCCCTGAAGAAGACGGACGTCCGCCGGGTCCGCGAGGAGGCCGACGAGCGCCCCGCGGGACGCCCGGAAGTCCGCAAGGACATCGCACGCACGTGGTGGCCGGACGCCTGAGCGGCCGGTACCGATCATGAGACCCGTTCAGAACAGCCTCTTGCGGTAGTGGACGCGGTCGTAGGGCCCGTCCAGTCGTCGCTCCACCAGCTCATAGCCGTACCTCGGATAGATCTCCTGGTTCTCCCACATCAGCGCGTTGGTGTAGAGCCTGACCTCGGACAGCCCCAGCACACGCGCGTGCGCGTCCACGAACCGCAGCAGCCGTCGCCCCACTCCCCCGCCGCGCGCGGTGGGGTGGACGGCGATGGTGTCGAGGAAGAGATGGTCCTCGAACGCCTCGACCACGACGAGGCCGGTGACGGGCTCGCCCGTCACGAACACCTTGCCCGCGGCCACGTTCGCCGCGTGGTCCTCCTCCATGGGCTGCGGCACCCGCCCGATGCGCTCGATGTACGGGCGGAAAGCCGCGTCGATCACTCCCTCGACGACCGGTACGTCGGCGGCGCCGGCCGGCCGGATCTCCTCGTCTGCCATGCCGGGACGGTACCTACCTGATGCCAGCCTGAGCACTCCCTCAACGCGGCCATAAGGATCTCCCTCATCCGCCCTCGGCACCCTCCCGCTCGCCCTCACCGGGCTGACCCTCACGCCGGCGGCGCACGGTTCGATGGGCGCCCCGGTCAGCCGGATCGCGCAGTTCTACACCGAGGGCCCGGAGAGCCCCAAGTCGGCCGCGTGCAAGGCGGCGGTCGCGGCGGACGGCACGCAGGCCGCGCGACGGCCACCGACCCGGCCGCGACAGGCGGTTTCTGCACCTTCTCCGGCAGCCTGCCCGAGCGCTCCGGCAGGCATCCGCTGTACGCGGTCTGGCAGCGGTCGGACAGCCCGGAGGCGTTCTACCCCTGCTCGGACGTCAGCTTCGGCGGCGGCAGCGCGGCCGACGGCACCGCCCCGGCCCCGACGGCCTCCGCTCCGGCCAAGGAGCAGATCGAGGCGGACAACGACAAGTCGACGATCGAGCACCACGGGCACGGCGACGACGACCCAGCACTTCGGCCGAACCGGCCGCGGCCCCGGAGAGCCCCGGCCCGAACCGGCCCGAGGCGGCCCGAGGCGGCCGAAGCCGCTCCCAACCAGCCGAAGGCGGCCGGTGCCACGGAGAACCTCGCCGAGACCGGCGGCGACAGCAGCACCACATACCTCGCGGTCGGCGGCGCGGCCGCGCTGGCGCTCGGCTCGTCGGCCCTGTTCCCGTCGGCCCGGCGGGCGGACGGTGAGCGGCGGCCGCCACGGCCGCTGACCCAGGACTCGGGGCCCGTCCGGCGGCTCAGGCCGGACAGGCCCCGAAACGTTTCCCCTACACGTGTCAGTCGAACGCCGAGGCACAGGTGGTGGGCCTGGCCCGTGCCGGATCGAGGGCGTTGGCCACCTCATGGAAGGCGATCCGGTCGAACAGCCCGATGGCCACGTGCTCGGACAGGTCGGCCGGGCACAGGTCCTGGAGCAGGACGTTGCGCACGTCCGGCCCGCTCAGGTACTGGCTGCGCCACGGCGTGACCACCTGGTCGTACTTGGTGGCGATGACGGTGTAGCGGACGCCGGGCACGGTGTCGCCGCCCGCATTGAGCCGCTTGAGGAAGTCGGAGCCGGCGACCTGGTCGGCGAGGGCGGGAGTGGTCTTCGCCAACAGGTCCCCGGCGCCCGGGAAGTACGGCAGCAGGTTGGTGAAGCCGCTCAGTGTGGTGCCGTGGTTGCTGGGCGCGATGCCGACCAGGGCGTTCACCTTGGCGGCTCCGCCGAGGAACCGCAGGTAGTAGCGGGGCATCATGCCGCCCTGCGAGTGTCCGACGACGTCGGTCTCGGCGGCGCCGGTGGCGGCGAGCACCTTGTCGACGAAGTCCTTGAGCTGCCCGGCCGACTTCTCGACGGGTCCGAGGCCGTGGAAGAAGGAGACGCCCTCGAGCTGTCCGTAGTCGAGGGAGAAGACGCAGTAGCCGCGGACCTTCAGGTAGGGGGCGAGCCCCAGCCAGTTGTCGACGGAGTTCCCGAGGGTGCCATGGACGAGGACGACGGGGCGGGGATGGGCGGCGGACGGCTTGCAGGAGTAGTCGTTCCAGCCGGAGCCCGGGGC
>NZ_NGFN01000372.1 GCF_002148965.1 Streptomyces swartbergensis
GCCCCCGCTCGAAACCGCGGCGGTCCACCACGGTGCAGCCCCCGCTCGAAACCGCGGCGGTCCACCACGGTGCAGCGAATCCACTTGACCAGCACCGCGCCATGGTAAGGCCAGGGAGCGTGGCGTCGGTCACTCTCGGCTGGACCGCTCTCCGGCGCGCGCACCCGCACGCGTGGCAGGATGGACAAACAGTCGTGACTGCCCGGCAGTTGAGGTGAACGGGCGGGTCGGTACGGGGAAGGGGACGCCGGTGGACGGGCTCAACAAGGGGCTTCGCAAGGTCGAGATCGCGGTGCGGTGGGATCCCAGTCCGGCGGGGCAGCCGTCCACCGACCTGGACCTCGTCGCGGCGACCTATCTGGCGGACGATCCGCACGGCGATCCCGCCTACGTGGTGCACTTCGACAGCCGCTCCCCCGACGGCACCATCTATCTCAACCGGGACAGCAAGGACGGCCAGGGCTTCGGCTACGACGAGGTCATGACGCTGGAACTCGACCGGCTCGACGGCCGGTACGCGCGCGTGGTGGTCGGTGTCGTCATCCAGCAGCGCCCGGCGGAGCGCACTTTCGTCAGCGTGGTGAACCCCGGGCTGCGCATTCGCGAGGGGTACACGGTCCTAGCGGAGGACGACTTCGGGGGTGTCCTGGGGGCCACTGCGGCGACGGTCGCGGAGTTCGTCCGGGACGGCTCCGGTCCCTGGGAGTTCCGCCCGGGCGTCCGTGGTTTCGAGGGTGACCCTGCGGACTTCGCCAGGACGATGGGTGCCGCGCGCCAGCCGTGAGTTTTCCCCGGGGAACCCGCGAGGCAAGCGGTGAGCTCGGTTTTCCGGGGGGCTGGGACTGCGAAACCCGGCTGGTCGACGGCCACTGGGTCGAACGCCGTCCCCGCCGCCCGGATTCGGGTGAACCCCTGTGTACGCCAGACGCGCCCCGGCTTCCGTAACCCGTGTCGACAAGAGGGGCACCGGCCCGAAGGCGGTGCCCCTCTGTCATCTACTCAAGGCGCTGGGCGTCAGCTGCAACCGCTGGTCGAGCCGCAGCCCTCGCAGATGTAGCAGGAACCGGCGCGCTGCATCTTCGTACCGCAGGAGAAGCACAGCGGGGCGTCGGCCTGGATGCCCAGCTGCATCTCCACCAGTTCGGCGCTGGTGTGAGCCTGCTGCGGGGCGGGCTTGACCGCCTCGTCGTTCTTCGGCGCGGAGACGGCCTTCAGCTCCTGGGCCCGCGGCGCCGACTGGGCCAGGCCCTCGACGTCGACCTCGTCCTCGTTCGGCTCGTACGAACCGGTCTCCAGGTGACGCTGACGCTCCTCGGCCGAGTGGATGCCGAGCGCGGAGCGCGTCTCGAACGGCAGGAAGTCCAGCGCCAGGCGGCGGAAGATGTAGTCGACGATCGACTGGGCCATCCGCACGTCCGGGTCGTCCGTCATACCGGCCGGCTCGAAGCGCATGTTCGTGAACTTCGAGACGTACGTCTCCAGGGGGACGCCGTACTGGAGGCCGACGGAGACCGCGATGGAGAAGGCGTCCATCATGCCCGCGAGGGTCGAGCCCTGCTTGGACATCTTCAGGAAGACCTCACCGAGACCGTCGTCCGGGTAGGAGTTGGCGGTCATGTAGCCCTCGGCGCCGCCGACGGTGAAGGACGTGGTGATGCCGGGACGTCCCTTCGGAAGGCGCTTGCGTACCGGGCGGTACTCGACGACCTTCTCGACCTTGGTCTCGACGACCGCGGGCTCCTCGACCTTCGCCACTTCCTTCTTCTTGGCGGAGAGCGGCTGGCCGACCTTGCAGTTGTCGCGGTAGATCGCGAGCGCCTTGACGCCCAGCTTCCAGGCCTCGAAGTAGATCTCCTCGACCTCCTCGACGGTCGCCGTCTCCGGCATGTTGACCGTCTTGGAGATGGCGCCGGAGATCCACGGCTGGATCGCGGCCATCATGCGGACGTGGCCCATCGGGGAGATGGCCCGCTCGCCCATGGCGCAGTCGAACACCTCGTAGTGCTCGGGCTTGAGACCGGGCGCGTCGATCACGTTGCCGTTCTCGGCGATGTGGGCGACGATCGCCTCGATCTGCTCTTCCAGGTAGCCAAGGCGGCGCAGGGCCTGCGGGACGGTGCCGTTGACGATCTGCATCGAGCCGCCGCCGACCAGCTTCTTGAACTTGACCAGCGCGAGGTCGGGTTCGACACCGGTGGTGTCGCATGACATCGCGAGGCCGATGGTGCCGGTCGGGGCGAGCACGGAGGCCTGGGAGTTACGGAAACCGTTCTTCTCGCCGAGGCGCAGTACGTCTCCCCAGGCCTCGCTGGCGGCGGCCCACACCGGGGTGTCCAGGTCGTCCATGCGGACGGCCTTGTCGTTGGCGTCGGAGTGCTGCTTCATGACGCGCTTGTGGGCGTCGGCGTTGCGGGCGTAGCCGTCGTACGGGCCGACGACCGCGGCGAGCTCGGCGGAACGGCGGTACGCCGTGCCGGTCATCAGGGAGGTGATGGCACCGGCGAGGGAGCGGCCGCCGTCGGAGTCGTAGGCGTGGCCGGTGGCCATCAGCAGGGCGCCGAGGTTGGCGTAGCCGATGCCGAGCTGGCGGAACGCGCGCGTGTTCTCGCCGATCTTCTGGGTCGGGAAGTCCGCGAAGCAGATCGAGATGTCCATCGCGGTGATGACCAGCTCGACGACCTTCTGGAAGCGCTCGGCCTCGAAGGACTGGCTGCCCTTGCCGTCGTCCTTGAGGAACTTCATCAGGTTCAGCGAGGCCAGGTTGCAGGACGTGTTGTCCAGGTGCATGTACTCGCTGCACGGGTTCGACGCGGTGATCCGGCCGGACTCGGGGCAGGTGTGCCAGTTGTTGATGGTGTCGTCGTACTGGATGCCGGGGTCGGCACAGGCCCAGGCGGCCTCGGCGATCTTACGGAAGAGCGACTTGGCGTCGACCTCCTCGATGACCTCGCCGGTCATCCGGCCCCGCAGGCCGAACTTGCCGCCCTGCTCGACGGCCGTCATGAACTCGTCGTTCACGCGGACCGAGTTGTTGGCGTTCTGGTACTGGACGGACGCGATGTCGTCGCCGCCCAGGTCCATGTCGAAGCCCGCGTCGCGCAGGACGCGGATCTTCTCCTCTTCCTTGACCTTGGTCTCGATGAAGTCCTCGATGTCCGGGTGGTCCACGTCGAGGACGACCATCTTGGCGGCGCGGCGGGTGGCGCCACCGGACTTGATCGTTCCTGCGGAGGCGTCGGCACCGCGCATGAAGGAGACCGGACCGGAGGCGTTGCCGCCGGAGGACAGCAGTTCCTTGGAGGAACGGATCCGGGAGAGGTTCAGGCCGGCGCCGGAGCCGCCCTTGAAGATCATGCCCTCTTCCTTGTACCAGTCGAGGATCGACTCCATGGAGTCGTCGACGGACAGGATGAAGCAGGCGGAGACCTGCTGGGGCTGCTTGGTGCCGACGTTGAACCAGACAGGGCTGTTGAAGCTGAAGATCTGGTGCAGGAGGGCGTACGCGAGCTCGTGCTCGAAGATCTCGGCGTCGGCGGGCGAGGAGAAGTACTTGTGGTCCTCTCCGGCCTTCCGGTAGGTCTTCACGATGCGGTCGATCAGCTGCTTGAGGCTGGTCTCGCGCTGCGGGGTGCCGACGGCACCGCGGAAGTACTTGCTGGTGACGATGTTGACCGCGTTCACCGACCAGAAGTCGGGGAACTCGACGCCGCGCTGCTCGAAGTTGACCGAGCCGTCGCGCCAGTTGGTCATGACGACGTCACGGCGCTCCCAGGCCACCTCGTCGTACGGGTGGACCCCAGGGGTGGTGTGGATGCGCTCGATACGCAGGCCCTTGCTCGCCTTCGTGCTCTTGGCGCGGGAACTCCGTGCCGGACCACTCGCCGTCTCTGTCATGCCGCCTCCCTGTATGGGCGAAAACGCCCTGAAGTGCCCCGATTGTTCCCGTGGCACGTGTTCTGTCTGGTATTGCGGGCACCCACTCACCTCGCCCGCAACAGGTCTTCACATCGCCGCCGCCCGGCCGGGCCCGGAGCTGCCGTCCGAGTCCGGCCCGCCGGTCAGTCGGCGGCGCCTGCGGGTTCGGGGACGGGTGTCGTCCCTCCGGACCCGCGGTCGTCTTCCTGGCTCCCCGCCCCCGCGCTCTCGCGGTCTCCGTCGTCCGTGCCGGGGGGCCCCGTCTCTTCCCTGAGCTCCGCGATGGCCGCCTCGAAGTCCTCGAGCGAGTCGAACGCCCGGTAGACGGAGGCGAATCGCAGATAGGCGACGAGATCCAGCTCCTGCAACGGGCCGAGTATGGCCAGCCCCACGTCGTGGGTGGTCAGCTCGGCGCTCCCGGTGGCCCGCACCGCCTCCTCGACCCGCTGGCCGAGCTGGGCGAGCGCGTCCTCGGTGACGGGCCGTCCCTGACACGCCTTGCGCACACCATTGATGATCTTTGTACGGCTGAAGGGTTCGGTGACTCCGGACCGCTTGACCACCATGAGCGAGCACGTCTCCACGGTCGTGAAACGACGGGAGCAGTCAGGGCACTGGCGGCGCCTGCGGATCGACGTGCCGTCGTCGGTCGTACGACTGTCGACGACACGGCTGTCGGGGTGCCTGCAGAAGGGGCAGTGCATGAACTCCAACCCTCCTCACAGCAGACTCAATAGCCTCGCTGGGTCTCTTGCGCCCCACGAAGCAGCCCCAAGCATAGGCGATGACCATGAGCCCTGAGACCCGGGGGACCACAACTTGTGGGCTGCTGCTGCAATCCAACCACTAGATGTGGGGATTGGCTCATACATGCACGCCATACGCGCGTGTCGCGCGCGTAGCCGCAGGTGACGCGCGACCGACCGCGCCGCGCCGGCCTCGTACGTCCGCGACCGCACCGCCGGACACGGCCTGCCACACCCGCCGGACGCATCCGTACGCGCACAGGCGTATCGCTGCGGCACATGCGGAGATACCGTGGGCGCCGCGAGGAGGGGACGTGGGACTCCCGCACAGATGAGGGCTGGTCCCGGGGCAGGGGAATGCCGGATGGCAGACTGGGGCAACAGCCCCCGAGGCGATCACCCCGGCGGTGAAGAGTACAGCAATGGGCGCTTTTGCCCGCCAGGTGGAGCGGTAGCCAATACACCCAGACACATGATCGCGTCAGTCGATTCGCGATTTTTCACTCGAACGTGTGTTTGGCGCAACCTTTCGAAAGCAACTACCGTTGTCCAGCAGGGAGACCATCGAGAGGGGCCGACGTGACCACCACCGCAGACAGTGCCGCCATCACAGCCCAGGACCGCTCCCAGGGCCGACTGGAGCCGGTGCACGCGATGAACGAAGCCACGAACCCGGAGGGGCACAAGCGCTCTCTGCCGGGACGACCTCCCGGCATCCGGGCGGACAGTTCCGGACTCACCGACCGCCAGCGTCGCGTGATCGAGGTCATCAGGGATTCGGTGCAGCGGCGCGGCTACCCGCCGTCGATGCGCGAGATCGGCCAGGCCGTCGGCCTGTCCAGCACCTCTTCTGTCGCACACCAGCTGATGGCACTGGAGCGCAAGGGCTTCCTGCGCCGTGACCCGCACCGCCCGCGCGCCTACGAGGTGCGCGGTTCCGATCAGGCCGCCTCCGTGCAGCCCACGGACACGGCGGGCAAGCCGGCCGCGTCGTACGTCCCACTGGTCGGCCGCATCGCCGCCGGTGGCCCGATCCTCGCCGAGGAGTCCGTCGAGGACGTCTTCCCCCTCCCCCGCCAGCTCGTCGGCGACGGTGAGCTGTTCGTCCTGAAGGTCGTCGGTGACTCGATGATCGAGGCCGCCATCTGCGACGGCGACTGGGTCACGGTCCGCCGCCAGCCGGTCGCCGAGAACGGCGACATCGTGGCCGCGATGCTCGACGGAGAAGCCACCGTCAAGCGGTTCAAGCGCGAGGACGGCCACGTCTGGCTCCTGCCGCACAACGCGGCCTACGAGCCGATCCCCGGTGACGACGCGACCATCCTCGGCAAGGTGGTGGCCGTACTGCGCCGCGTCTGACACCGCGCACCGCGTCGGGTGGGCCCAGTCGGCCCGCCCTCTGACCGGGCCCCGGGACCCCTGCGCCGGTTCCGGGGCCCTGCGCTGTCCGGGCCCGGTGCCCGGGTGGGGATCGGCCCGCGGCTCCGCCGCCGCAGACCGACCCCGAGGCTCAATCGGCTTCCGCCTGCTTCGCCAGCGCGTCGATCGCCGCCAGCGACTTCCGCACCTGGTTGCGGTCCGTCGTGTACCAGAAGTCGGGCAGTGACGCCTTCAGATAGCCCCCGTACCGGGCTGTCGCCAGGCGCTGGTCCAGCACGGCGACCACACCGCGGTCGCCCGACGCCCGTACGAGACGGCCGGCGCCCTGGGCCATGAGGAGCGCGGCGTGGGTGGCGGCGACCGCCATGAAGCCGTTGCCGCCCGCGTCCTCCACGGCCTTCTGGCGGGCGCTCATCAGCGGATCGTCGGGGCGCGGGAACGGGATCTTGTCCATGACGACCAGCTGACAGCTGGGGCCGGGGACGTCCACGCCCTGCCACAGCGACAGGGTGCCGAACAGACAGGTCTTCGGGTCCGCCGCGAAGTTCTTGATGAGCTCGCCGAGCGTCTCCTCCCCCTGGAGGAGGATCGGGAACTCCGGGATCCGGGACCGCAGTTCCTCGGCGGCCAGCTGGGCCCCCCGCATGGAGGAGAACAGGCCCAGGGTGCGGCCCCCCGCCGCCTGGATGAGCTCCGTGAGCTCGTCGAGCATGTCGCCGCGGTCGCCGTCCCGCGCGGGGCGCGCCAGGTGCTTCGCGACGTACAGGATGCCCTGCTTGCGGTAGTCGAAGGGCGAGCCGACGTCGATGCCCTTCCATTTCGGGACGTCATCGCCTTCGGTCCCCTCGGGAGCGAGTCCGAGGGAAGCACCGACCCCGTTGAAGTCCCCGCCCAGCTTCAGCGTCGCGGACGTCAGGACCACGGAGCGGTCCGCGAAGAGCTTCTCCCGCAGCAGGCCCGAGACGGACATGGGGGCGACGCGCAGGGAGGCGCCGAAGCGGTCGTGGCGCTCGTACCAGACCACGTCCCACTCGGAGCCGTTCGTGATCCGCTCCGCCACGTCATGCACGTTCTCCACGGCCGCCAGGGCCTGCTTGCGGACCGCGTCCTCGTCCTGGACGGACTTGTCGCGGGTCGTGCCGATGGCGGAGATGACCGTACGGCACGCGTCACGCAGCGCCATGAGGGCGTAGCCGAGGTCCTCGGGGATCTCCTCCAGGCGGCCGGGCAGCGCGAGCTCCATCAGCCGCTCGAAACCCTCGGCAGCGGTCTGGAGCTGGTCCGCGGCCTTCTCGTTGGCGAGTTTCGCGGCCCGGCGCACCGCGCGGTTGACCTGCCCGGGGGTGAGCTCGCCGGTGGCGACTCCGGTGACGCGCGAGACCAGCTCATGGGCCTCGTCGACGATCAGCACCTCGTGCTGCGGAAGGACCGGGGCGCCCTCGATGGCGTCGATCGCGAGCAGTGCGTGGTTGGTGACGACGACGTCGGAGAGCTTGGCGCGCTCGCGGGCCATCTCGGCGAAGCACTCCGCGCCGTAGGCGCACTTCGAGGCGCCCAGGCACTCCCTCGACGACACCGACACCTGGGCCCAGGCCCGGTCCGAGATGCCGGGCGTGAGGTCGTCACGGTCGCCGTTCTCGGTCTCGTCGGCCCAGTCGCGCACACGCAGCAGGTCCTGGCCCAGCTTGCTGGTGGGCGCGGCCCCCTCGAACTGGTCGAAGAGGCCCTCCTCCTCGTCCTGCGGGACACCCTCGTGCAGGCGGTGCAGGCACAGGTAGTTCGACCGGCCCTTGAGCATCGCGAACTCCGGGCGGCGGCGCAGCAGGGGGTGCAGCGACTCGACCGTTCTCGGCAGGTCGCGCTCCACCAGCTGGCGCTGAAGGGCCAGGGTGGCCGTCGCGACGACCACACGCTCCCCATGCGCGAGCGCGGGCACCAGGTAGCCCAGCGACTTGCCGGTGCCGGTGCCGGCCTGGACCAGCAGGTGGGAGCCGTCGTCGATCGCTTCCGCGACGGCTTCGGCCATGGCCACCTGACCGGGGCGCTCCGTACCGCCGACGGCAGTGACGGCAGCATGCAGGAGTTCGGGGAGTGAGGGCTTCGTCATAGCGCGACCACCCTACGACCCAGCACTGACAAACGGGCGATCAAGGCGGGGACGGGGGACGGGATCAAGGCCTTGGCTCCTCGGTGAGGTGGGTCGGATGAGCGGGTGGGGTCGGATGAGCGGACGGGTGGCGGGGTCCCGGTGGACATGAC
>NZ_NGFN01000373.1 GCF_002148965.1 Streptomyces swartbergensis
GGGTTCGGGCGGGCGTGGTCAAGGGCCACGAGGAGGGTCGCGAGGGCGTAGAAGGAGAGGCCGAGGAGGAGAGCGTTGCCGAGGACCTTCTTGTAGCCGTCCTGGTCGACGTCCAGGAAGGGGTAGAGGTAGCGGTCGGGGGTGCCCGGGAGGAGCAGTTCACCTCGGGTGAGGGAGAAGGCCAGGTAGGCCAGGGGGTAGAGGAGCCAGGCGCTGGCCTGGCGCAGGTGCAGGCGGCCGGGGGTCGTGAGCAGGAGCCAGTCCAGTACGGCCGCGATCGGGGTCAGCGTGTGGAGGGTGTGGTGGGCGACGGCCTGCCAGCCCGTCGGAGCGGCCGCCTCGCCCGTGAGGGAGAAGGGGCTCGCCTCGTTCGCCAGGAGCAGGTGGTGCACCAGCGCCGCGATGACGACGTAGAGCAGGGTCGCGCCCAGGACGGCTCCTGGTAGCGGGCGGCCGGCCGTCCACGCGCGGCGGGCCGAGAAGGCCATGACCAGCGCGAGCAGGATGTTGCTCTGGACCGCGAAGTAGCCCAGGGTTCGGGACGGGTCGCCCAGGAGCAGTTCGAGCGTCACGCCGGCGGCCGCCGCCAGGGCGACCAGCAGGCGGAATATCGCGGCCGCCGGGCGGCGGACCGGGGTGACGACGGCCGTGGCGGGGACGGGGGAGGGCTTCAGCGCGGGCTTGCCCGGAATCGCGGGGAGGTCCGGTATGTCCCTGGGTATCGGGGCGGTCATGCCCCCACGCTGGCAGAAGCCGACATAGGGGGCGATTCGGGCGGGCCGTGTGGGTTAACGGGCGCCCACCGTTTCGCACCTCCCCCATGGGCCCCTCGGGGCCGACCCGTGAGCCGTGACTCCCGCTACTCCCGACCCACCAACGTCAGCAACGTCGCCTCCGGCGGGCACGCGAACCGTACCGGTGTGTAGCGGTTCGTGCCGCAGCCCGCCGAGACGTGCAGGTACGACGTACGGCCCTCCGCCGTGTGCGTGGACAGGCCCTTCACGCGGTCCGTGTCCAGGTCGCAGTTGGTGACCAGGGCGCCGTAGAAGGGGATGCAGAGCTGGCCGCCGTGAGTGTGGCCGGCGAGGATCAAGGGGTAGGCGTCGGCCGTGAAGGCGTCCAGGGTGCGCAGGTACGGCGCGTGGACCACGCCCATGGCGAAGTCGGCCGAGTCCGACGGGCCGCCGGCCACCTGCTCGTAGCGGTCCCGCTTGATGTGCGGGTCGTCCAGGCCCGTCAGCTCCACCGAGACACCCTCGATCTTGAGCGTGCCGCGCGTGTTCGTCAGGTTCAGCCAGCCCGCCGCGTCGAAGGCGTCCCGCATGTCCTCCCACGGGTTGTGCACCACGCCGACGGCCGGCGGGTTGCCGTTCAGGCCGTGACGGCCCTGCACCTTTTCGAGCAGGTAGCGGGCGGGGTTGCGGAGCATGGGGCCGTAGTAGTCGTTGGAGCCGAAGACGTACGCGCCCGGGAACTCCATCAGGGGGCCGAGTGAATCCAGGACCTCCGGGACGCCCTCCGAGTCGGAGAGGTTGTCGCCCGTGTTGATCACGAAGTCGGGGCGCAGGCCCGCCAGGGACCGCAGCCAGCGCTGCTTCTTGCGCTGACCGCTGACCATGTGGATGTCGGACACCTGGAGCACGCGCAGGGGGCGCATTCCCGAGGGCAGGACCGGGACCGTGACCCGGCGGAGGCGGAAGGAGCGGGCCTCGAAGCCCGCCGAGTACAACAGACCGGCGGCACCAGCCGCCGCGATTCCCAAGGGGACTCCGTATCGCGCGCGCATACGACCATCGTGTCAGACCGCGCCGGTCGCCTGCGCCCGGCGGTGCGCGAAATGCCCCAACCGTGCCGGGCCTCGCCTCAACGGCCCCTAAATCAAGGGGCGCCCTTCCGGCCGCACCTGCGACAATCAACCCCATGACCACGCTCAAGTCGAAGCTTCAGGATGACCTCAACGCCGCGATCAAGGAGCGCGACGAGCTCCGCTCCTCGACGCTCCGGCTGACGCTCGCCGCGATCACCAAGGAGGAGGTCGCGGGCAAGGAGAAGCGCGAGCTCTCCGACGATGAGGTGCAGAAGGTGATCACCCGCGAGGCGAAGAAGCGTCGCGAGGCCGCCGAGGCTTTCGCCCAGGGCGGTCGTGCCGAGAGCGCCGAGCGGGAGAAGGCGGAGGGCGAGGTGCTCGCCACCTACCTGCCCAAGCAGCTCTCCGACGACGAGCTGAACGCGATCGTCGCGCAGGCCGTCGAGGAGGCGAAGGCCGCGGGCGCCGAGGGACCCCGGGCCATGGGCGCCGTCATGAAGATCGTGAACCCGAAGGTGGCCGGCCAGGCCGAGGGCGGCCGCGTCGCCGCCGCGGTGAAGAAGCTGCTGGCCGGCTGACCGGCCGTCCAGCCGGCCAGTACGGGCGAGACCCTGCGGCTCCGAAAGCCTGGGACGGCGGAATTCAGCCCGTTGGTCTGGGTCACGGTGACTGGTCCCGCGTACTGGCTGTATGCACCTCGCCCGACACGGCCTTCATCATGTGCTGCGACCGGCTCTCCGCGTTCGTCGCCGGCTGCGCCCGAGCTGCACGCGGTGATACCGGCCAGAACTGTCTGAATCCACTCCTCCCCTCATTGCGCTTGGTGATCAAAGGAACACCAGTAATTAGGGAGTCAAGGGTTCCGGTGCTGCCCGGATTGGGTGGTTGCTGAATGATTCTGTGCCTTCGTGGTCGTCTCACGTGGTGCCCTTCGGCGGGCCGCAGCGGGCCGCAGCGGGCACCTGCCCGGCCCGCAGCCTCGCGGCCTTCACGATCACGGCGGCCCACCCGAACTCTCCCGGGCCGGCGAGTCCGTCACGCACCGCGACCCGGTACAGCCGTTGCCACACACCGGCCTCCGTCCAGGCGGTGAAGCGGCGGTGTGCGGTCGCCGGTGAGACCTCGAGCCAGGGCGGCAGCATTCGCCAGGGGCAACCGCTGGTCAGCACGTACATCACTGCGGTGAGCACCATGCGCTCGTCGATGGGCGCAGCGCCCCCTCCCTGCCGGCGCGATGTGAACGGTGGCAGCAGCAGCGGCTCCGTCAGGACCCATAACTCGTCGGTGACCAGTCGTCGGGCAAGATCGCCAGTCATGCTCACCATCGTCGTCGTCACCACATGAGACAGCGGCGTGCTCGACGCAGGTTGTCGTCATTACGCCAGGGCCGACCTGGTGGCCCGGCGTAGGTGCCGCAGTGCGGACCGGGTCCGAGGAACCCTCGAGAGAGGAGACGGACCGGTGCCGAGCTTCACCCCACCCTCCTGCGCCCGCACCGTGCGGTGCCGGGCCGGCTCAGTCGCCCCGTCCGCCGTTCCCGTTCCCGTTCCCGCCCCCGTTGTCCTGGCCCCGGAAGAAGCCCTCGGGAATGGAGAAGGAAGGTGTCGGGAAGGGGTCGCCGCCTCCGCCGCCGTTGTTGCCGCCGACCAGGCCGCCGATGAAGCCGTTGCCGTTGCCGTCACCGTTGTCCCCGTCGCCGCGGCCCTCGTCGTCGCCGTTCCCGTCGCCGCGGTCCCGGTCGATGCCGTCGGGGATGTGGACGGTGTTGAACTGCTCGACGGGCTTGCCCTCCAGTGCGCCGTTCATCATGTCGCCCCAGATCGGGCCGGGGACCTCACCGCCGAAGACCTTGCCGTACGACCGGCCGCCGATGGTGATGTTGGTCATCTTCCGCTTGTGCGCCGGGTCGCCGACCCACACGGCACCCGCCAGGTTCGGCGTGTAGCCCACGAACCAGGCCGCGTAGCGCTCGTCCGTCGTACCGGTCTTGCCGGCACTGGGGCGGCTGTCGAGGCCGGCCTTCTTACCCGTACCGTCCTCGACGACGCCCTTCAGCAGCGCGTTGATGGTGTCGGCGGTCTTCTCCGACATCGCACGCGAGCAGGTCGACTTCGGGACCTGGAGCGACTTCCTCTGGTCTCCGACGCGCTGGGTGACCGACTCGATGGCGACCGGCGTGCAGTGCATCCCGCGCGAGGCGAAGGTCGCGTACGCGTTCGCCATGGTCAGCGGGGACATCTCCTGGGTGCCGAGGGCGATGGACGGAGCCTGGTCGATCTTGCGGCCGTCGGCCCGCTCGACGCCCATCTTCTTCGCCATCGTGGTGACCGGGCAGATGCCGATGTCGCTGATCATCTGCACGTAGTAGGTGTTGACCGACTTGGCGGTCGCTTCCTTCATGTCGTACGGGCCGACCTCGGACTCGTTCTCGTTCTCGAGCTTGGCGGGGTCGGTCCGGCTGTTCTTCCAGATCTTGCCGTCGCACGCCGAGACGGGGCTCGGGTACGCCATCTGGTACGGCGCGGAGTACACCTTGTTCGCCGGCATGCCGTCCTCGAGGGCCGCGGCGGCCACGATCGGCTTGAACGTCGAACCGGGCTGGTAGCCGACACCGCCGCCCATGTCGTGGTCGACGGACAGGTTGAGGGTCGTCTCGCCCTTCTTGATGTCGACGCCGTACGGACGCGACTGGCCCATCGCGACAATCTTCCCGGTGCCGGGTTCGACGATGGTGGCCGCGGTCGCCACGTCGTCGCTCGTGTAGACGTGGTCCTTGATCGACCGCTGCGCCGACTTCTGGGCCTGCGGGTCGAGGGTGGTGCGGATCGTCAGGCCACCCTGGTTCCAGACCCTCGCCCGCTCCTTCTTGGTCTCGCCGAAGACCGGGTCGTTCAGGAAGATCTCGCGTACGTAGTCGCAGAAGAAGCCCGCGCCCTTGGTCGCCGTGATGCAGCCGTTCTTGGGCTTCCTGACCTCCAGGCCCAGCGGCGCCTTCATCGCCTCGGCGGCCTGCGCGCGGGAGATGTCGCCGACGTCGGCCATGCGCTGGAGCACGATGTTGCGGCGCTTGGTGGCCTCCGCCTCGTCGTTGACCGGGTCGTACCGGCTGGGCGACTGGACGATGCCCGCGAGGAGGGCCGCCTCCTGGACGTTCAGGTCCTTGGCGGACTTGGAGAAGTAGCGCCGGGCCGCGGCCTCGACGCCGTAGGCCTGCTGGCCGAAGAACGTGATGTTCAGGTAGTTCTCGAGGATCTTCTTCTTCCCGAGCTCTTCCTCGACCTGGATCGCGTACTTGAGCTCGCGGATCTTGCGGCCGATGGTCTGCTGGGTGGCCTGAGCGACCTTCGTCGGGTCGTCGCCGGCCTCCTCGACGAAGACGTTCTTCACGTACTGCTGCGTCAGGGTCGAGGCGCCCTCGGAGACTCCGCCGGTCTGCGCGTTCTTGTTGAGGGCGCGCAGGACGCCCTTCAGGTCGACCGCGCCGTGCTGGTAGAAGCGCGAGTCCTCGATCGCGACGATCGCCTTCTGCATGTACGGCGAGACGTCCTTGAGGGGGACCACCGTGCGGTCGCGCGAGTAGACCGTGGCGATCTGGCCGCCGTCGGCGTCGAGGATCGTGGTGCGCTGGCTCAGGGGCGGGGTCTTCATGTTGGCCGGGAGCTCGTCGAAGCTCTCGACCGATCCCTTCGCCGCCAGCCCCAGCGCACCCACCGCGGGCAGCGCGATACCGGCCAGCACGGCTCCCGCGAGAACACTGACACCGAGGAACTTGGCGGCCTGCTGCGTGGGTGACAGACCACCGCCCGAGCGCTTCTTTGGCATGAGGGCAGCCTAATCCGTAGTTATGAGCGATCCGCAGGAGCAGGGGCTTCTCGGAGCGTTCGAGTACCAGACCGTGACATCCAGGTGCAGCCGGGCCGTAGAGGCCTCAACGTAGATCGGTGCGCGGGTCTGGTGCGAGTGGTGGCGGTCACGTTGGCGCTGGGCGGATGCCTTCTAACGCCCAGACCTCGACGTCTCCAGGCAGAGCGGTGGCGCCCGGCGTCTCCGTGGCCGCCACCACGAAGGGTGTCGGCGCCCGTCGGCGCTGGACGCACGCCTATGACTCACCCGGCATCGATGCCTTTTAAGAGAGCGGCGGCGTCCAGGGTCGTCGTGCGTCAACACCTCTCTACTTGATCACTCGTTTGTGTTGGTGGTGCGAGCCCGTCGCAGGGTGACCTCTTGATACGCCCGAGCCGCCCGAGCTCCCGCATAGACCGAGGCCCGTGGGATGCGCTGGTGCCACGAACGGCTAGTGAGGTGGCGGCCCGACTGCGCTGCGGTCGAGGCCTGGGATTAGGTCGCTGCGTGGCCCGCATGCGCTCGTGACCAGCGCAAACGTCGAACTCTGGGGAGGGGAATGTTGATCTACTGCGGAATCGACTGGGCGGAACGAACCCACGACGTCGCCCTGGTCGACGACACCGGCCAGCTACTCGCCAAGCGCCACATCACCGACGATGCGGCCGGCTACAAGATCCTTCTGGAACTGCTCGCCGAATACGGCGACACCGAAGAGAACCCGATCCCCGTCGCGATCGAAACCTCCCGCGGCCTGCTGGTGGCCGTCCTGCGGACCGGCAAGCGCAAGGTCTTCGCGATCAACCCAATGGCCGCCGCCCGCTACCGCGACAGGCACTCCGTCTCGCGTAAGAAGTCCGACCCCGGCGACGCCCTTGTCCTCGCCAACATCCTCCGCACCGACTTGCACGCCCACCGGCCCCTGCCTGACGACAGCGACCTTGGCCGCGCGATCGCCGTCCTGGCCCGGGCSCAGCAGGACTCGTTGTGGAACCGCCAGCAGCTCGCCAACCAACTCCGTTCCCTGCTGCGCGAGTACTACCCCGCCGCCCTGGCCGCCTTCGCCGCCTGGACCAACGGCCTGTGCCGCCCCGAAGCCCGCGAACTCCTCAAGACCGCCCCGACCCCGACACGGGCCGCACGGCTGACCCGCACCCAGATCCAGGCCGCGCTCAAGCGAGCCGGCCGCCAGCGCGGCATCGAAGCCGAGGCCGACCGCCTCCGCGAGGTCTTCCGTGCTGAGTGGGCCCATCAGCCGCTGCTGGTCGAGGACGCGCTCGGCAAGCAGATGCTCGCCCTCCTCATCCAGCTGGACGCCGCCTGCACCGCCGCCGACCAGCTCGCCGAAGCGGTCGAAGAGGCCTTTCCCCAACACCCGGACGCCGAGATCCTGCTGAGCTTCCCCGGCCTCGGCATCCAGCTCGCCGCCCGCGTCCTCGCCGAGATCGGCGACGACCGCACCCGCTTCGCTGACGCCCGCGGCCTGAAGGCATACGCCGGCTCCTCACCCATCACCCGAGCCTCCGGCAAGAAGTCCGCCATCACCAGACGCTGGGTGAAGAATGACCGGCTCAACCACGCCGGCTACCTCTGGGCCTTCGCTTCACTCAGAGCATCCACCGGAGCCAACGCCCATTACCGGCGCCGCCGCGAACAAGGCGATTGGCACGCGGCCGCCCAGCGCAACCTCTTCAACCGCATGATCGGACAGCTCTACCACTGCCTGAAGCAGGGCACGGCCTACGACGAGTCGCTCGCCTTCGGGGTCCCTCTCTCCGAGGCCGTTGTCGACGCCGCTTGAGACGGTCAGCGGGGAGTGAGGCAGGCTTCGAGGGCGGCTCGCTGTTGCGGGGGCAGGTGGTCGCCGAGAGGGATCTTGCGCGGGCTGTGATCGCCCTCGCAGAGCCAGCTCCGCTCGTCCTCGTCGAACCACCAGTCCTCGGCGCCCCACATGGGGTGTCCCTGAAGCAGGTGTCTGGCCAACGCCTCGCTCGCCTCGGGCGCACCTTGAGCGACCAGAGCCTCGACCACCGCCGTCACGGCCTCCTCCGGAACCGCCGCGTCGCCGAGAACAGGCAAGAGAAGGAGGAGACGGGCGTGCGGGTCGGTAACGCCTGCGGCACTCGGTGGTGCCTCCAGCAGGGCGGCGAGCTCGGGCCAGCACAGCCCGGGGCCGATGCGGTCCTGATCGTCGCTGGCCAGGACGAGATCCTGGCTCCAGTCGGGATGGGTGAGGAAGTAGTCCGTGGTCGTGAACTCCTCGCCGCTGTTGAAGTGCACGACGATCGCGAAGCCGCCGGCCAGCGGCACCGTGAACATCGGCCACGCCGACCGGTCGTGGAGCCTGTCGAGCATGGCRTCCGCGTCACCCGGGTCCGATCCGAAAGCCTCCGGCGTGAACCCCTCGGCCAGGTCCGCCAAGTACGCGGGCCAGAAACCCGGCTCATCCAGGAGCGGATGCCCGTCCACGACAGGGGACGAGGAGTACCAGTGCCGTGCCATCACCATGCCGAGATTCTCTCCAACCCGGCTCCGGGCTGTTCGAAGACCCCGGCCTTCACGGCCGACCGGCTTGACGGCATAGCAACGTGAGGTGTCTACGTT
>NZ_NGFN01000374.1 GCF_002148965.1 Streptomyces swartbergensis
CCGCGCTCACCGGCTCGACCAGCGTGCCCACCGCCCGTGCCGACGCCCCGTGCGCGAAACCCCAGTCGAGCAGGGCGGCGGCCTCCTCGTAGACGGCGTCGGCGCTGTCGCCGGGGTGCATGACGGTGACGAGCAGGGTGCGCCCGGCCCGTGTGGCGGCGCCGGTGAAGGTGTTGCCGGCGTCGGTCGTGTAGCCGTTCTTCACACCGATCATCCCCGGATACGCCCGCAGGCCCCACGCCCCGCCCAGCAGCCGGTCGGTGTTCTGGATCTGGAAGGTCTTCCCGCCCCCGGCCGGGAAGTCGGCCGTTCTCGTGCGGCAGTAGGCGCGGAAGCCGGGGTCGCGCAGCCCGTGCCGGGCGAACAGCGTCAGGTCGTACGCCGAGGACAGCTGCCCCGGGTGGTCGAAGCCGTCCGGGCTGACCACGTGCGTGTCCAGGGCCTGCAGGTCCCGCGCCTTGGACCGCATCTCGGCGACGGTCCTCGCCACACCGCCGTTCATATGGGCGAGGACGTGCACGGCGTCGTTCCCCGAGCGCAGGAAGACGCCCTGCCAGAGCTGCTCGACGGTGTACGTCGTCCCGGCCCGCATGCCGACGAGGCTGGAGCCCGCCGGGATCCCGGCGAGGTCGGCGGCGGTGACGGTGTGCCGGGTGCCGGGCGGGAACCGGTCGAGCAGCGTGTCGGCGAACAGCATCTTCAGCGTGGACGCGGGCGGCAGCCGCCGGTGCGCCCGGTAGGCGGCCAGCACGTCGCCGCTGTCCTGATCGGCGACGAGCCAGGACCGGGCGGTGAGCCTCCGGGGCAGTCCGGTGGTGCTGCCCACCTGCACCGCGTCACCGGCGAGGCGGTCGCCGCCGAGCACGGGGCCGGCCACCCGGGCCGGGGCCGCGGCGGTCACCGGGGCGGCCACGGCGGTAACCGGGGCGGCCACGGCCAGGGCGAGCAGGGAACGTCTGGACAGCCCGGCTGAGTCACGCATCCCGCGACGGTACGAAGCGGAACCGCGCCGGCGTGCACGGAACGTTCAAAGACTGGCCCAAGGTCCCGCAAGGATCACCGCCCGAGCAGCCGGTCGACCTCGGTCAGCTGCGCGCCGGTCAGTGCCCCCTTCTCCAGCGCCGCCGCGTTCTCCTCCGCCTGGGCGACCGACCGGAAGCCCGGGATGGGAATCGTGCGCGGGCTGCGCGCCCACAACCAGGCCAGGGCGCCCTGGCCGAGCGTGCGGCCCTCGCTGGTGAGGACGTCCCTGACGGCGTCGACGCGGGCGAGCCACTCCGGGTCGGCGCCGGATCCGTCACCGAAACCCTGGAGCCAGGCCGGGGGCCTGCTGCGGATGTCACCGGCCTCCAACGGCTGCCCCTCCCGGCGTTTCCCGGCGAGCAGCCCCATGGCGAGCGGACTGCGGTTGACGCTCGCGAGTCCGGCCTCCTCGCACAGCCGGATCATCGCGGGCGCGTCCTGCAGAACGTTGAGGGCGTGCTGGACGGCGGCGCAGTGCGGCCCCTCGGCGAACACGGCGGCGCGGGCGGGGTCGTCGGTGCTCCACGCGTAGGCCCGTATCAGCCCCTCGCGGACCAGCTCCTCGCACGCGTCCCGGAGCAGGGCGGCCTGCTCGGTGTCCGCGTCGGAGAGGTGGAACTGGTAGAGATCGACGTAGTCGGTGCCGAGCCGGCGCAGGGACGCGGTCAGGGCGCGGCGCAGGTAGGCCGGGGAGGCGTCGCTGCCGGTGAGGGTCCGGGTGTCCTCGTCGAACACGTTGCCCCACTTGGTGGCGACGACGGCGTCGGCCCTGCGCTTGCCGAGGGCCCGGCCCAGTACCCGTTCGCTGTGTCCGGCGCCGTAGGTGTCGGCGGTGTCGAAGAAGGTGACGCCCAGGTCGAGGGCGCGCCGCACCGCCCGGACCGACTCCTCGTCGTCGACCCTGCCCCAGCCGAGCGGCTGTCCGTCGGGCCCCTGCCATTCGCCGCCGATGGCCCAGCAGCCGAAGCCGAGGGCGCTCACCTCGATGCCGCTGCGTCCCAGCGTCCGTGTGGTTTCCATGCCCGGGGATGCTAGGAGTTGGAGCGCACGCGAACACAAGCCCCGGCGGAGTGCGGTTTTTCAGGCCTGCCCGGTCTCGAAGCGGGAGATCCGGCCGTCGTCGTCCACGGTGAAGCTCCACCGGGTGCGCATCTCGCCCCAGGTGTCGTTGCTGTAGCGGGCGATGAGGGCGCGGCCGCCGTTGGACTCGTTGTCGACCTCCAGGTGACCGTGGGAGGAGAAGATCTCCCGGTCGACCCAGTCGGCGAGGTCGCGGTCGGAGCCGTCGTCCGCCATGGTCGCGCCCGGTGCGAGGAGCGCCATGAAGGCCTCACGGTCGTGGTTGTTCACGGCGGCCACGAAGGCGCGGACGGCCGGATCGCTGAGTCGCGTGGTCTGAATCGTCATGCCGGTCAGCCTCGTACCGGCCGCCCCGCCACGCCACCCGTGCCACCCGAACGGCGTCCCGGGCGGGTCCGGGGGGTGTCAGGGGTGCGACGGTGGAAACGCGACGGGGAGTGTTCTGTTCCTGCTGTCTGCTCCGGGAGACGACGTGAGGCGTTACGACCGACGTGATCTGGGCCTGCTGCTGCTTCGGCTGGGGACGGGCGGTGTGCTGGCCGCGCACGGCACGCAGAAGCTGTTCGGCTGGTTCGGCGGGCACGGCATCGAGGGGACCGGCCAGTTCATGGAGTCCGTCGGCTACACCCCCGGCAGGACGAGCGCCACGGCGGCGGGCCTCGCCGAGACCGGCGGTGGCGCGCTGCTGGCCCTGGGCCTCGCCACACCGGCGGCCGGTGCCGCGGCGGCCGGTGCGATGGCCGGTGCGGCCGCGGTGCACACGCCGAACGGCTTCTTCAACCAGGGCGGCGGCTACGAGTACGCGGCGACGCTGGGCCTCACGGCCGCCGGCCTGGCCGTCACCGGCCCGGGAAGGCTCTCCCTGGACCACGCGCTCGGGCACGCGGTGAACCGGGGCTGGATGATTCCGGCGGCGTTCGCGGCGACGGCGGCGGGCACGGCGCTGGTCGTGGGGGCGCGCGCCCGGCGGCTGCGGAAGGCGAAGGAGGGCGAGCAGGACGCGCTGTTCGAAGAGGAGTTCATGGAGTAGCAGCGGCAGGGGCGCTGTCAGACCCTCGTGGCAGGCTGCCGCCCATGAGTGATCACACGCGGCCCGAGCCCGACCTGTGGGCCACCATCGACACCCTGTCCGAGTGGCTCGACACCCACCGCCCGGTCGAGGGCCGCGAGGGCGTGCTGCTGCGCATCCTGAAACTGTCCGAGGAGGTCGGCGAGGTCGCCGAGGCGGTCATCGGCGCGACCGGCCAGAACCCGCGCAAGGGCGTGACGCACACCTGGGACGACGTGCAGGCGGAACTGTGCGATGTCGTCATCACGGCACTGATGGCACTGCGGTCCCTGACGCCGGAGGCGCGGGAGGTCTTCGCCGGGCATCTGGATCGGGTGACACGCCGGTCCACGGCACTGCCGGCACAAGCGGAGGTTCCGCGTCCGTCGCTCTGATCATCGAATAACGCACAAGCGCCCGTTCACCTTTCCCCCTCGGGTTACGCTGCGGTGAAAAGCGCCGAGCGGCCGACCCTGGCCCAACCAGGTTGAGGAGTCCGGTGACGGGGGTGGAGTGGCGGTTTCGTGCCGTGGTGGTCGCGCATGCCGTGTCGGCGTACGGGACCTACCTGAATCTCATCGCGCTCAGCCTGTTCTCGTACGAGGTCACGGGCACCGCCCTGGGCGTGGGCGTCGTGATGGCCGTACGGCTGCTGTCCGGTGTCACGGCGGGCCTCGCCGCCGGGGCGCTGACCGCCAGGTTCACGCGCCGGACCGTCATGGTGGTCACGGACCTCGCCCAGACCCTCGCCATGGTCGTGCTCGCGCTCCAGGCGTCGGACACACCGCTGTGGGTGCTGCTCGGGGCGGTGGTCGTGCTCGGCGCGGGCAACACCTTCTTCAACGTCGCCCTGCGCAGCGCGGTGCCCGTCATGGTCGGGCAGGACGGCCGCGCCCGGGCGAACGGCGTGCTGGTCACGGCCCGTTCCGTCGCCACGGTGCTGGGTTTCGCGTCGGCCGCGCCGGTCATCGCCCTCGGCGGTTTCGGTGTCGCCTTCGCCGTCAATGCCGCGAGCTTCGCGGTGTCGGCCGGGGCCGTGCTGGTGCTCCGGCCGCGCACGGACGACGAACCGTGTGACGAACCGTGTGACGAACCGTGTGACGTGTCCGGGGAGGAACGGGCCGACGCCGGGTCCTCGCCGGCGCGTGGCAAGCGGCCGCGGCTCCGTGTGGCGGGCCTCGCCGGAGCGTTGCTCGGCATGATCGCGCTGCGGGGGCTCGACGCGCTGGCGTCCGCGTCGCACAATGTCGCGCTGCCGCTGGCGGCGCACGCGGCCGAGCCGTCCGATCCGGCGGTGTTCATGACCCGGTTCTGGTCGGCGTGGGCCGTGGGCACCCTGCTCGCCCACCAGGTTCTCAAACGCCGGTCGCACGGGGCGTCCTGGGGCGAGCGCGCGTTCGCGGTGGGCACCTGCGCGATGTCGTTCTGTTTCGTGGCGGCGTTCACCGGGCTGCCCGCCCCGGCCCTGATGGCGGCGGCCGTGGCGGCGGGGTTCGCGGACGGCTGGACCGAGATCGTCTACACCTCGCGCCTCCAGGCGGCCCCCGACCGGCAGCGCAGCCGCCTGTTCGGCCTGTCCGCCACCGCCGAGCAGTCCGGATTCGCCCTGGGCACGATGGCCGCGGCGGCCGCCCTGGAGGCGCTGCCCGCACTGGCCGTCGTGGGCGCCTTCCACGGGGCGGCGGTGTGCGGGGCGCTGGCGCTGCTGCTGTTCACGGCGGGCCGGGGCGGCACGGGCCGACCGGGCCCGGCGGACGGTGACGCCCACTCGTCCGCCGCCGACAACCGCCCGTCCGCCGCCGACATCCACCCATCCACCGGCGACAACCACCCGTCCACCGGGGAGAACCGCCGATCCGCCGACGACAACCACCCGTCCACCGGCCAGAACCACCCGTCCACCGGCCAGAACCACCGATCCGCCGACGACAACCACCCGTCCACCGGCGACAACCGCCCACCCACCGACGAGAACCACTCGCCGGCCGGCGAAGAAAAGGGAGAGCACGCGCATGGAACGTCCACGGGGGCAAGCCAGTTGCCGGGGTCCTGAACCCGAGCGCACGGAGGGGGATCCGGTCGACGCCGTGCGGGCGCTGCTGGGCGCCGCCCGGTCCGCTCCCGGCGGAGCCGTCGTCACTGTCGCGGCCGACGGCACGACGAGCTCACGGTCGTATCCCGAACTGCTGGACGCGGCACGCCGTATGCTCACCGGCCTGYGGGCGCACGGACTGCGGCGCGGCGACACGGTGGTGCTGTGCGGGCTGCCGCTGGCCGAGTTCTTCCCCGCCTTCTGGGCCTGTGTCCTCGGCGGTGCCTTACCCGTGGCCATCGCCGAGCACCCCGCACCGGGCTCCCCGGCCTTCGAACGCTTACGGCAGGCCTGCATGTTGCTCGACCGGCCGCTGGTCCTGACCGACGCTCCCGGCGCGGCGGCCCTCGCCCGCGCCACGCCCGCACCGCGCGTCGCCCTCGCCGCGGCATGCCTGGACGCGCCGCCCGCGGACGGCCACGACGACCTCGTCGAGCCGGACCCGTCCGACACGGCCCTGCTGATCCTGTCCTCCGGCAGCACCGGAGTCCCGAAGGCCGCCCGTCTGACGCACGCCGGGCTCGCGGACTTCGCGGCGAGCAGCAGGCGGATCCTCGACGTCCGCCCGGACGACACGATGGTGAACTGGCTGCCCGTCGACCACAGCGGCGCCTTCCTGCTCTACCACCTGCTCGCGGTCTTCACCGGCTGCACCAACGTCCACGCGCCCACCGAGCGGGTGCTCGCCGACCCGCTGCGCTGGCTCGACCTCCTCCACGAACACCGGGCGCAGCACGGCTGGGCACCGACCTTCGCCTACCGGCTGGTCGCGGACGCGCTCGCCGAGCGGGCCGGCCGCCCCTGGGACCTGAGCGGCCTCAAGTCGCTGGTGTGCGGGGGCGAGCGGGTCGTACTGCCGGTGCTGCGCCGCTTCCTCGACGCGACGGCCCCGTACGGCGTGCGCGAGGAGCACATCGCCCCGGTGTGGGGCATGGCCGAGACGGTCACGGCCGTCACCTACGGCCGGCTGGACCGGCCGGGCACCGTGCACCGCCTGCTCAAGAACAGCCTGGGCGGCGACCTGGTGCGGGCCGGCGAGGACACCCCGGACGCCGAGTGCGTCACGTTCGTCGCCTGCGGCTCGCCCGCGCACGGCGTCACCCTGCGCATCGTCGACGACAGCGGCGACCTGGCCCTGCCGGGCCGCATCGGCAGGCTCCAGGTCCACTCGGCCGCGCGGCTCACCCCCGGCTACGTGAACAACCCCGAGGCGGACGCCGCCGCCTACCCCGCCGGACGCGACTGGCTCGACACCGGCGACCTGGCGTTCCTCGACGGCGGCCAGGTCGTCATCACGGGTCGCCGCAAGGACGTGATCATCCTCAACGGCCACAACGTCTACTGCCACGAGGTGGAGGAGACCGCCACCGCCGTCGACGGCGTCCGGCAGGGGGAGGTCGCCGCCTGCGGCATCCCGCACCCGGAGCGGGGCACAGAGGACCTCGCCGTGTTCTTCGTCAGCCGCGGCGCCGCCGAGGACCTGCGGATCGCCGCCGAGGTGAAGGCGGCGCTGTTCACCCGCCTCAGGCTCACCGCCGCGTACGTCCTGCCCGTCCCGGCGGGCGAGTTCCCGCGGACGCCGGCGGGCAAGGTGCGCCGCGCGGAACTCCAGAGCCGCCTCATCGCCGGTGGCTTCGACGCCGCCCCGGCTCCGGCACCGTCCGCCCCGGCGGACGCGGAGGCCGTGACCCGGGCCGTCCGGGAGGAACTGAGCGCCCTACTGGGCCGCCCGGCCGACGCGGACGTGCCGTTCTATGAACTCGGCCTGACGTCCGTGCTGCTGGTGCGCCTGCGGAACCGGCTGGCGGACCGCCTCGGGATGCCGGTCGCCCAGACCGCGTTCTTCGAGCACCCGACGGCCACGGCACTCGCGGCACACCTCGCGAGCGGACCGGCGGCAGGAGCCGGGGCCGGAGCCGGGGCCGGAGCCGGGGCCGGGGCCGGGCCCGAGACGGTGACCGACGGGAGCACCTCCCGCACCGACTCCCCCGAGCGCCGCGTCGCCGTCATCGGGCTGTCGCTGCGCTTCCCCGGGGCGAACTCGGTCGAGGAGTTCTGGGCCAATCTGCGCGGCGGCGTCGACAGCGTCCGGGTCTTCGGCGAGCGGGAGCTCGCGGCGGCGGGCCTGTCGCCGGAGCAGCGCCGCGCGCCCGGCCTCGTGCCCGCCGCCGGGATCCTCGACGGCGTGGAGGACTTCGACGCGGACTTCTTCGGGATGAGCCCCAAGGAGGCCGGGCTGACGCATCCCGCGCACCGGCTGTTCCTGGAGTGCTGCCACCAGGCCCTGGAGGACGGCGGCCACGCGGCGACCGCGCCCGGCGTCCGGGTGGGGGTGTTCGCCGGGTCGGGCATGAACCTCTACGACCACCAGCAGCAGCCCGCGACCGGCTCGCCGTACGACCCGTCGGACCCGGCCGCCGGCATGCAGTCGGCCATCGGCCAGGAGCCGGACTTCCTCGCCACCCGCGTCGCCTACCGGCTCGGCCTCACCGGCCCGGCGATCGGTGTGCAGACGGCCTGTTCCACCTCCCTGGTCGCGGTGCACCTCGCGGTCCAGGCGCTGCTCACCGGGGAGGCGGACCTGGCGCTGGCGGGCGCCGCGGCCGTGCACCTGCCCCAGGAGACCGGCTATCACAGCCACCCCGGGTCGATCCTGTCCCCCACCGGACGCTGCCGCGCCTTCGACGCGGAGGCCGACGGCACCGTCGGCGGCAACGGCGTGGCCGCCGTCCTGCTCAAGCGCCTCGACCGGGCGCTGGCCGACGGCGACACCGTGCACGCGGTGATCCTGGGCTCCGCGGTCAACAACGACGGCGCCGCCAAGGTCGGCTTCAGCGCGCCCGGTGTCGAGGGACAGGCCGAGGTCGTACGGCAGGCCCTGCGCAGGGCGGAGGTGCCCGCATCGACGATCTCGTACGTGGAGGCGCACGGCACGGGAACGCGGCTCGGGGATCCGGTGGAGCTGACGGCGTTGCGGCGGGCGCTGGGCGAGGACACGGGGGAATCAGAC
>NZ_NGFN01000375.1 GCF_002148965.1 Streptomyces swartbergensis
GCGGAGTGGTCTCCTCGGCCGGCTCCGAGGGGGTGGCCGGGGGCGTCGAGCTCGCCGGAGGCTCCGCCGGCGGGGGCGTCGTCGTGCAGTCCTTCGTGCCGCCGTTCCAGGCCGCGATCAGCTTGTCCTTGATGACCGGACGGTCCGGGCCCTTGGGCAGCTCGCCGTGCTCGAAGCCGTCCTTCGCGTCGAGCTCGCCGTCGAACTTCACCGCGCCCCGGTAGAGGTCGATCTGCCCGAAGCAGCCGTTGTCCGGGATGGCGATGTCGAGCGAGTCGGTGCCGCCCGGCTTGACCGTCACCGTGTCGAAGTCGACGAACACCTGCTCGCCGGAGGTGGCGAAGGTCGCGCCGTGCGCGAGGTAGGAGGCCAGGGAGGCCGTGCACGTCGTCGCGTCGCCGGCCGTGCGGACCTTGACGTGGACCTTGCCGTCCTCGGTCGGCTTCAGGTTCTGGTCGTCGACCTTGACCGAGTCGTAGAAGTTCGTGCCGTCGAGCGAGAACTGGCAGCGGTCGGTCCCGGTCTCCGTGCCCGCGCCGGTCCCGGGCTTGTAGGTGCCGCCGGAGGACCAGCCGTCGCCACCGGGCGTACCGGTGGCGAACGCGGTGGTGGCGGATGCGGCGCAGAGGGCGAGGGCCGCGGCGCCCGTCCCCAGCAGGCGGCGCGCGGTGACACGTCTCGCTATGGACATAGGGGTATCCCGTTTCTTGGCGTGTACCTGAACCCGGGTGACGGCAAGCGGGCAGCGCGCGGCGCGCGGCTGCCGGGGCCGCACCGAGGGTGAGTGGTCTGAGAAACACTGGGCTCATTGGTCACATGCGCCTCAGTGCGCCCCCATCGTGGCCGTGCCACGGCAGGCTGTCAACCTGCGGGGATGCAAGGAGAGTTGCTCCGTCGTCACACTTTCATCACAGCGGGAATGGATCACTCCGATCAATGCGATGGTTCCTTTTTCCGGCATTCTGGACAGATTCAATGCTGTCGCCCGTATGCCCTGCGAAGGAGACCGCGTGACCGATCGCTCCACCCTCGACCTGTCGTCCCGGGACCCGGACTGGTGGCGCCAGGCCGTCGTCTACCAGATCTATCCCCGCAGCTTCGCCGACGCCGACGGCGACGGCCTCGGCGACCTGCGCGGCATCACCCGCCGCCTCACCCACCTCGCCGCCCTGGGCGTGGACGCCCTGTGGCTGAGCCCGTTCTACCCGTCCGAGCTGGCCGACGGCGGCTACGACGTCGCCGACCCCCGCGGCGTCGACCCGCGCCTGGGCACGCTCGACGACTTCGACGCCCTGGTCGCCGAGGCCCACCGGCTCGGCCTGAAGGTCATCGTCGACATCGTGCCCAACCACTCCTCGCACCAGCACGTCTGGTTCCAGGAGGCCCTGCGCTCCGGGCCCGGCTCCGCGGCCCGCGACCGGTACGTCTTCCGCGACGGCCGCGGCGAGCACGGCGAACTCCCGCCCACCGACTGGCAGTCCGTCTTCGGCGGCAGCGCCTGGAAACGGGTGCCCGACGGCCAGTGGTACCTGCACCTGTTCGCCCCCGAACAGCCCGACCTCAACTGGGAGAACCAGGAGGTCCGCGCCGACTACCGCACCACCCTGCGCTTCTGGTCCGACCGCGGGGTCGACGGCTTCCGGGTCGATGTCGCCCACGCCCTCGTCAAGGACCTGAGCGAACCGCTGCGCGACCTCGGCGCGCCCGAGCTGAGCCGCGAGGAGGCCCTCACCGGCATGCCGCCCGGCTCGCACCCCTTCTACGACCGCGACGACGTGCACGAGATCTACCGCGACTGGCGCAAGATCCTGGACGCCTACCGCCCGCCCCGGATGGCGGTCGCCGAGGCGTGGGTGCCCGGGGCCCGGCGCGTGCTCTACGCCCGTCCGGACGAGCTCGGCCAGGCCTTCAACTTCGAGTACCTGGAGGCCGGCTGGGACGCGGCCGAGCTGCGGCAGGTCATCACCGACTCGCTGGCCACCGCCCGGGCGGCGGGTGCCTCGGCCACCTGGGTGCTGTCCAACCACGACGTCGTCCGCCACGCCTCCCGGCTGATGCTCCCGCCCGGCACCGACCTCAACGCCTGGCTGCTCTCCGGCGGTCACGCCCCCGCGGTCGACGTGGCGGCCGGGCTGCGCCGGGCCCGGGCGGCCACCCTGCTGATGTTGGCGCTGCCCGGCTCGGCCTACGTCTACCAGGGCGAGGAACTCGGCCTGCCCGAGGTCGCCGACCTGCCCACCGAGGTGCTCCAGGACCCGATCTGGGAGCAGACGGGCCACGTCCGCAAGGGCCGCGACGGCTGCCGGGTGCCGCTGCCGTGGACGGCGACCGGACCGTCGTACGGCTTCGGGCCGGGCGGCGCCTGGCTGCCGCAGCCGCCCGGCTTCGCCGCCTACGCCGTCGAGGCCCAGGACGGCGTCGAGGGCTCGACCCTRGAGCTGTACCGCACGGCCCTGAAGCTGCGCCGCAAACTGCTCGACGGCGAGGAGCTGACCTGGGCGGAAGACGCCCCGGACGGTGTCCTGCAGTTCGACCGCTGCGAGAGCTGGCGCTGCGTGACGAACCTGTCCGGCACGGCGGTCCCGCTGCCCGCCGGTGAGGTGCTGCTGAGCAGCGCCCCACTGGAGGACGGCCGGCTGGGGCCGGACACGACGGTGTGGCTCGGGCGTTAGGCCGGGCCTGGCTCGCCCCGCCGGGTACGGGCGCGCTCGTCCCGCCGGGTACGGACGCGCTCGTCCCGCCGGGTATGGACGCGGGCGGGGCGAGCGGAGGCGGCCGGGCACGGACGCGGGCGAGCGGAGGCGGCTGGGCATGGCCGTCCGACACCGGCAGGGGAGCCGGACGGTGCTCGGGCCGGTGAGTGCCCTGCGCCGGTACGCGGCCGCGCGGGGCGCCCCACCGCTGTGCGGGCGCCCGGCGTTCGCCACCCGCACGGACCAGCAACAGGCGCCACCTGCGGGAACGCCCCGCGAGAATCGCTGGCAGAGTGCCGTCGACGTCCGCACAGGGAGCCCCGCTCGCCATGAACAGGTCCAGGAAGACAGCAGCCGTGGCGGGGGCCGTCGTCGCGGGGGTGCTCGCGTTGCCCGGTCCGTCGGCGGCGGCCCGGGACGGTGAGCTGTGGGGTGCCGCGACCATCGCACCCGGCCGGGAGGGCATCGTCGAGATCGTGGGTTCCCAGGAGGCGGCGCGGGGCGCCACGCTGACGCTGACGGCGCCCCGGGGCACCCGCGTGACGGCCACGCCGCTCGACGCGCCCGGCTACCTCGGCCGGGTCGCCGCCGACGGCCGCAGCGGGACGTACTCCGTCACCGGCGACGCGGCCGGGCAGGCGTGGCAGGGCCGCACGTTCCCCTTCGTGCTCGCGGTCCCCGCCGACGCCGTGCCCGGCACACGGCTGCGGGACTGCGTCCTGCGGATCAACGACGCGCACGGCGTACGGCAGGCGGTCGGCCGGTGTGCCGTGACCGTCGGCCTGGCCGGGCCGACGCTGACCCGCCCGCTGTCCGGCGTGCCGCTGGACGTCCGGCCGCAGATCGCCGGCACGGCGCACCCCGGCGCCCGGATCACCGTCCGCGACAAGGACGACCGGGAGGCCTGTGTGACGACCGCCGCTCCCGACGGCTCCTGGGCCTGCACCCCGGGCCCGGCGTTCCCGGCGGGCGCCAACCGGCTCCAGGCGGTGGCCACCCTGAACGGGGTGAGTGCCATGAGCGAGCAGATCGACATCTCGGTGGCGGACGCCGGCGCCGGTCAGTAGCGCACGGCCGCCGGTCAGTAGCGCACGGCCCGGGCGACCTCGGCCCGGACCTCGCCGGACAGGTCGTGGGTGCTGCGGGCGGTGGCCGTGGCGGAGTCACCCGGCTGCACGTGGTCCACGGTGACGATGACGGTGTCGATCAGCCGGCCCTCGGCGTCGGTGAAGTCGACCTGGACGGCGAAGGACCTGGCCGCGTCGTCGGTGTTGTCGACGGTGATCTCGACCCGGGCCCGGTCGTCGGAGCCGACGGTGGGCGGGCCGACCTTCACGTCGCCCTTGACGTCGATGCCGCCCCGGATGTCGTCGAGCCGGCGTCCGGCCTCCGCCGTGGCCGACTCCACGGCCTCGGAGGCCTGCGAGGCGATCGACCCGACCGCCGACTCCGCCTTGCGGGCGGTGTCCGCGGGGCTGTCGCCGCCGCAGCCGGTGAGCACGGCGGCCAGGGCGAGCGTCAGCGCCGCCCCGCCCGTCGCCCAGCGCGTCCGGTGGCGGACAGCAGCCATGTCGCCTCCCTGGTGCTACGGCGGTGTGCGGCGGTTCGGCGGTGCGCGGTCCTACGGCCTCACGGCGGTGTGCGGCGGTCCTACGGCCTCACGGCGGTGTGCGGCCTCACGTGTGTCCGAGACCGCCCCCGCCGAAGGATCCGCTGGATCCGGGCAGCCAGCGGCGGGGCTTCTGGTCCTTGCCCGTCCTGGTGCTCGCGTGGTGCAGCTCATGGGGCAGCAGCCGCCTGCCGTCGCGCGCCACGACCGGCATCTCGTCGGGCTCCCGCATCTCCCGCATCTCACGGACCGGCCCGCCGTCAGGGAGGTGCGGCTGCTCCTCGGGGGCGGGGTGGTGCGTGTCCTTGTCCATGACCTGCATCCCGACCCGCACGGCCCAGATCAGCGCGAGAGCGATGACCGCCCCGCCGATGAAGGCGATGGTCACGGCGACCGCGTGATCTGAGGACGCCGCCAGCAGTTCATACGTTGCCGTACTCATGCTCCGATTATCGCCGACGAAATGCGATAAAGCGCCCGCAATGTCCACACCTGGGCATCCACGCCTGAGCATCCACGCCTGAGCATCCACGTCTGAGCATCCCCACCCGGGCATCCGCCCGGACGCGCGGGCAACCTTCGCGGGGGCCTGTGACGACCCGACGGTGATACCCCGTCCCCCCACACGAGGGAGATCACCATGCGCAGACACCTCGCACGGCTGCTCACCGTGCTCGCCGTGCTGGCGGCGGCGTTCGCCACCCCCGGCATGGCGAGCGGCAAGGCGCAGGCCGCCGACGAGTGGAACCCGCCCGCGCACCTCGTCCAGCCCCTGAACGAGGTGTGGAACCACGTCGAGTCGACCTACGGGAATCTGTACGGCTTCCGCAACTACGGCTGGGACCAGGTCATGGCCAACCGCGGAAGCGTCAACTACTGCGTCCGCTGGGAGTCCGACGCCCCGGTCAGCGCCGCCCTGCGCGACCGGATCCACGCCGCGCTGAAGAAGCAGTTCGGCAAGTGGATGGCGGCCATGACGGAGAACGGCAAGGGGCACAACGCCTGGCCGTACACGAACGTCCCCGTCAACATCGTCGGCTGGGCGGTGAAGGACCGCTCCACCCTCCAGTGGACCGACAACTCCGTCGACATCTACACCGGCATCCTCGACAGCGGCGGCGCCCCGCAGTGCGCCCCGGACTGCGGCCGCTTCTTCCATCAGGACGGCGACTACTCGAAGTGCCCGGGCGGCGCCGCCCGCCACTACGACCAGTCGCTGTGGCTGACCAAGGGCTTCGGGGGCGGCGCGGGCGGTGACTGGGGCCAGCGCATGGGCCAGGAGTACTTCACCGGCGCCCTGAACCAGGAGAACATCCACATCTATCTGCACGAGGTCGGCCACACCTTCGGCCTCGACGACTTCTACGACTGGTCGCCGACCGGCCAGTGCTGCTTCCTGATGAAGGCGGGCAGTGCCACGCAGATCACCGAGTTCGACACGTGGATGCTGCGTGACTTCTGGCGCCATCTGAAGAGCCGCTACGGCCTCTGACCGACGCCGGGCGGTGCGGGCGGCCCCGGCTCCCGTGCCGCTTGGCGGCGTACGGTGGAAGGACCGGGGGTATTCCGCAACCGGTGGCCGGCGGTCTCCTGGCCACGCCCCCCCGTTCGCAGCAGGAGTCCCGATGACGTCCGCCTCCTCGCCCTCGCCGCCCTTCCCGGCCCCCTCCGAGGTCCGGCTGAGACTCGCTGTCCAGCCGCGCCTCGGCCGCACGGCCCGGCGTATCGACGGGGCGTGGTGGCCCCGGTCGTACGACCTGGCCGCGGAACTGCCCGGGCTGCTGGCCGTGCTGCCGCGCTCGTGGGGCCGGATCAGCAGCGTCCTGGTCCACGGGGACACCTGGCTGGACTGCCCGGAGCACCTGGACGTCGCCGGCCAGGAGGTCCACGTCGGCCGCAGGGACTCGCCGACCACCCCGGACACCGTCTGCCTGCTCGCGCCCGGCCGGGGCCGCTGGGACCTGCTGGTGGTGCCGCCGGCGACGACGGAGGCGGAGGCGGTCGGGCTCATGGAGCGGGCCGTCACAGAGGGCGAGTGACGCCGTGGCCTAGTGCGCGAGCAGCACCAGCACCAGGGCGACCAGCGCCGGGACGGTCTGGACGAAGAGGATCTTCCGGCTGGCGGTGGCCGCGCCGTACACCCCCGCGACCGCGACGCACCCCAGGAAGAACACCGAGACCTGGAAGCCCACCGGGTCGGACGCCACCGCGCCCCAGAGCAGGCCGGCGGCGAGGAAGCCGTTGTAGAGGCCCTGGTTGGCGGCCAGGGCCTTCGTCCCGGCCGCGAACTCGGCGCTGGTGCCGAAGGCGGCGCGGGCCCGCGGAGTGGTCCACAGGAACATCTCCAGCACCAGGATGTAGGCGTGGAGGGCGGCGAGAGCCAGCACCGCGAGGGTGGCGAGGGTCGACATGGGCCGCATCATCGCAGGCCCGCCCCGCCGTCCTCGTTCGGGCCCGCCCGGGAGGCGGCGAGGGGCGCCGGGTGGCAGATTGCGGGCAGTGGAAGGCCGGGCCGGGCCGTCGCGTCCCCGCGTGTGCCGCTCGGGAGCCCGGCCCGGCCTTCCCGCCAGGGCGGCAGGTCAGTAGCAGATCCGGAACGTCGCGTCCGCCCGGTCCGTGGCGGTGGAGACGGGGTCGATGCGCAGGGCGTAGCCGGAGTGGCGGATGTACCGCGTGGGGTGGTTGTGCGAGCGGAACGACGTCCAGGCGGAGTCCGCGAGCCCGGCGACCTTGTGGAACGTGGCGTCCTGGGCGAACGCGGAGGTGCCGTCGTCGGGGTCCAGCCGTAGCGCGTAGCTGTAGTGCCGCAGGTACCGGTCCGGGTAGTTGACCGACTGGAAGGACACCCCGGACGCGTCGGCGAGGCCGGGGACGAGCTTCCACTGGGCGTCGGTGTACGGGTCGAAGGGGTAGGGGTCGATCCGGCCGGCGAATCCGGCGTGGCGGACGTAGCGGTCCGGGTGGTTGTACGACTTCAGCCGGTTCCAGGCCGGGGCTCCCCAGTGCGCGAGGAGGTTGTCGTACTGCGTGCCCGTGAGCGGCGCGATGCTGCCGTGCTTGGAGTTCACCGGCTGGGTGTAGCGGCGCTGGTCGACCGGCGTCCAGGTGCCGGAGGCCAGGTCGGTGGTCTGCCAGGCGTAGAAGACCCCGTTGGGCGTGTAGGTGTCGCCCCAGAGGTACCAGGTGCTGGACGACGGCGACTTGACCAGGATCGGTGCCTCGGTGCCGCCGTGGGCCACCGGTGTGCTGAAGACCTGCCAGCTGCCCGGGGCGAGCGTGGCGGACCGGGCGCCGACCAGGGTCTGCTTCGAACTGTCCTTGAAGTACATGTAGTTCGTGCCGCCGACGCCGAGGGCGAAGCTGCCGTCGATCACGTCGTAGCCCGGGTCGAAGAAGACCTGCGGCGCGGACACCGTGCGGAAGTCGGTCGTGTAGTTGACCATCAGCACGTTGTGGCCGCTGGCGTTCACCGACGAGTAGACGATCCCGTACTGGCCGCGAGAGGCGTCCCAGAAGGCCTCCGGGGCCCAGCTGTGGGTGGTCATGCCGTGCAGCTTGAGCCTGCGGTAGCCGGTGAGGGAGCGCAGGTCGGCGGAGTCCCAGACGTGGATGTACTGGCTGTTGTAGCTCCAGTCGGTGCCCTTCAGGTCGGTGGCCAGCACGGCGAACGTGCCGTCCTGCTTGCGCAGCACGAACGGGTCGCGCAGGCCGCCGGCGCCCTGGGTGGGGGTGGCGACCGGCTTGTTCTGGTTGAGCGGCGTCCACTCCAGGCCGTCGAGGCTGACGGCCAGGTGCAGGCCGTAGTCGGTGCCGAGCCCGTTCGGGGACTCGGTGAAGTAGCCCATCACGAACGCAGGGCCCGTCGCCGCGCCGRCCGGACCGGCGCCCAGGGCCAGATCGGCGGTCAGAGCGAGCGGCACGGTCGCGGCCATGCCGAGGACATGACGG
>NZ_NGFN01000376.1 GCF_002148965.1 Streptomyces swartbergensis
GTGCACGGCGACCACTGGGAGATCCACACCGAGGCGGACGAGGTCGTCTCCTGCCTCACCGGCGGGATACGCCTCCACCTCCGCCCGGAGCGGCCGGGAGAGCAGGAGGAGGTGGCCGGCCTGACACCGGGCACCGCCGTCGTCGTGCCGCGCGGCCGCTGGCACCGCATCGCCCTGGACGCCCCCAGCGACATCATGTCCGTCACCCTGCCGCGCGGCAGCCGTCTGGAGAGGCGGACCGACAGCTAGGGCCGAAGACTTGACCGAAGAGGCGGACACGGACCAGGGCATGCCGAAAGCGCTGTCATGATCTGGTCCGAATGTCCGGACAAAACATTGACAGGGCTTCGGGAAGGGGGCTACAAAGCCGGGGAGAGCCGACACCGAGGGGAAGCCGATGGCCTACGACCTGATCACCATGGGGCGCATCGGAGTGGATCTGTATCCGCTCCAGACGGGCGTCCCGCTGCCGCAGGTCACGTCCTTCGGCAAGTTCCTCGGCGGCTCGGCCACGAACGTCGCGGTCGCCGCGGCCCGCCTGGGACGGCGGACCGCGGTGATCACCCGCACCGGCGACGACCCCTTCGGCACCTACCTGCACGAGGCCCTGAAGGGCTTCGGCGTGGACGACCGCTGGGTCACCCCGGTCCCCGGCCTGCCCACCCCGGTCACCTTCTGCGAGGTCTTCCCGCCGGACGACTTCCCGCTGTACTTCTACCGGCAGCCCAAGGCCCCCGACCTGGAGATCGACGCCCACGAACTCGACCTGGACGCCATCCGCGACGCCCGCGTCTTCTGGGTCACGGGCACGGGCCTGAGCGAGGAGCCGAGCCGTACGGCGACCCTCGCGGCCCTCGCCCATCGAGTCAAGTCGGGCACGACGGTCTTCGACCTCGACTGGCGCCCGATGTTCTGGACGAACCCGGACGCGGCCCGCCCCTTCTACCAGGAGGCCCTGCGCCACACCACCGTCGCGGTCGGCAATCTCGACGAGGTGGAGGTCGCCACCGGCGTGCGCGAACCCCACGCCGCCGCCCGGGCCCTCCTGGACGCCGGTGTCGAGCTGGCCGTCGTCAAGCAGGGCCCCAAGGGCGTCCTCGCCGTCAGCCGCGAGGGCGTCACCGCCGAGGTCCCGCCGCTGCCCGTGAACGTCCTCAACGGACTCGGCGCGGGGGACGCCTTCGGCGGCTGTCTCGTCCACGGCCTGCTGGCCGGCTGGGACCTGGAGAAGACCATGCGGCACGCCAACGCCGCCGGCGCCATCGTCGCCTCCCGCCTGGAGTGCTCGTCCGCGATGCCCACTCCGGACGAGATCGAGGCGGCCGTCACCGCGGGGGCCGTCACGTGACCGTCGACGTCTCCCAACTCGTCCACCTCCGCAGCCACCGCCCGGAGGCGATCGCCGAGGCCGCCGCCCGCCGCCCCCGCCGTTCCCTGCTGAACGACAACGGCCGGCTGATGATCGTCGCCGCCGACCACCCGGCCCGCGGCGCCCTCGGCGTCGGTGGCCGCAGCATGGCCATGGCCAACCGCGCCGACCTCCTCGAACGCCTCTGCCTGGCCCTGTCCCGCCCGGGCGTGGACGGCGTCCTCGCCACCGCCGACATCCTCGACGACCTGCTCCTGCTCGGCGCCCTCGACGGAAAGGTCGTCCTGGGCTCGATGAACCGCGGCGGCCTCCAAGGCGCGAGTTTCGAACTCGACGACCGCTTCACCGGCCACCGCCCCGAGGACATCGAGCGCCTCGGCTTCGACGCGGGCAAGCTGCTCCTGCGCATCGACTACGACGACCCGGGCTCCCTCACCACCCTGGAGTCCACCGCCCGCGCCATCGACGACATGGCCGCCCGACGGCTCCCCGTCTTCGTCGAGCCGTTCATCTCCCGCCGCGACGACACGGGCAGGCTGCGCAACGACCTGTCCGCCGAGGCCGTCACCCGGTCCATCGCCATCGCCTCGGGCCTGGGCGGCAGTTCCGCCTACACCTGGCTGAAGGTGCCGGTCACCGACAACCCCGACGACATGGCCGAGGTCATGGCCGCCTCCACGCTGCCCGCCGTACTGCTGGGCGGCGAGGTGGGCGACGACCAGGACGGGGCGTACGAGAAGTGGCGCGGCGCCCTGCAACTGCCCACCGTGCGAGGACTGGTGGTCGGCCGGTCGCTGCTGTACCCGGCGGACGGCGACGTGGCCGCCGCCGTGGACACCGCCGTAGGACTGCTGTGAGGGCCGTTCCATGACCAGTGAGCTGTACGTCCCCAAGGGCACCACCACCGACGTGAACTACGTCCTGGACATCGACCCCAAGCGGGCCGGCTGGACGCACAGCAGCCTGCGGATCGTGGAGCTCGCACCGGGCGGCACACACACCTTCACCACCGGGGACAGCGAGTGGATCGTGCTGCCCCTGACGGGCGCGTGCAACGTGCGCGTCGAAGACGAAGAGTTCCACCTCTCGGGCAGACAGAGTGTGTTCGCGTCGGTCACCGACTTCGCGTACGTGCCCCGTGACGCCCGGGCCCAGATCGCCTCCGGCGCGGGAGGCCGCTTTGCTTTGGCAGGAGCGAAGTGCGAGCGACAACTCCCCGCCCGCTACGGCCCCGCGCCGGAGGTCCCCGTCGAGGAACGCGGCAGCGGCACCTGCACGCGCCAGGTCCGCAACTTCGCCTCGGCCGACGCCTTCGACTGCGACAAGCTCATCGCGGTCGAGGTGATCACCCCCGGCGGCAACTGGTCCTCGTACCCGCCGCACAAGCACGACGAGCACCGGCCCGGCGAGGAGTCCGAGCTGGAGGAGATCTACTACTTCGAGATCGACGGCCCGAACGGTTTCGGCTACCAGCGCGTATTCCCCTCGCGTGAGGGCGGATCCGACGTCCTCACGGAGGTCCGCTCCGGCGACGCCGTCCTCGTCCCCGACGGATGGCACGGCCCGTCCATCGCCCAGCCCGGCCACGACATGTACTACCTCAACGTCATGGCCGGTCCGGGCGAGACGCGGGAGTGGCGGATCTGCTTCCATCCGGCCCACGTAGAAGGCACAGGGGGTTACCGATGACGACCCGGCTGACCGTCGCGCAAGCGCTGGTCCGTTTCCTCGCCGCCCAGTACACCGAACGCGACGGCGTACGGCAGCGGCTCATCGGCGCCACCTGGGGCATCTTCGGCCACGGCAACGTCGCCGGCATCGGCCAGGCGCTCCTGGAGCACACCGACGCGATGCCGTACCACCAGGGCCGCAACGAACAGGCCATGGTGCACGCGGCGGTCGGCTACGCGCGCCAGTCCAACCGCCTGTCCACGCACGCGGTGACGACCTCCATCGGCCCGGGCGCCACCAACCTCGTCACCGGCGCCGCCCTGGCGACCATCAACCACCTGCCGGTGCTGCTCCTGCCCGGCGACATCTTCGCCACCCGCCCCGCCGACCCGGTCCTCCAGCAGCTCGAAGTGCCGTACGCGGGGGACGTGTCGGTCAACGACTGCCTGCGCCCGGTGTCGAGGTACTTCGACCGGATCACGCGGCCGGAGGCCCTGATCCCGTCCGCGCTGAGCGCGATGCGGGTGCTCACCGACCCCGTCGAGACCGGCGCCGTCACCCTCGCCCTGCCCCAGGACGTGCAGGCGGAGGCGTACGACTGGCCCGACGACTTCTTCGCCGAGCGCACCTGGACCGTACGGCGTCCCGGCGCCGACCCGACGGAACTCGCCGAGGCGGTACGGATCATCCGCGCGGCGAAGAGGCCCCTGGTCGTCGCCGGCGGCGGCGTCCACCACAGCCGCGCCGAGGAGGCGCTCGCCGAGTTCGCCGAGACCACCGGCATCCCGGTCGCCTCCACCCAGGCCGGCAAGGGCTCCCTGCGCCACGACCACCCCCAGGACGTCGGCGGCATCGGCCACACCGGCACGGCCACCGCGGACGAACTCGCCCGCACCGCCGACCTGGTGATCGGCGTCGGCACCCGCTACACCGACTTCACCACCGCCTCCGGCACCCTCTTCACCGGCGAGAACGTCCGGTTCCTCAACCTCAACATCGCCCCCTTCGACGGCCACAAGCTCGCCGGGCAGCCCCTGATCGCGGACGCCCGCACCGGCCTGGAGGAGCTGACCGAGCGGCTGGAGATGCACGGCCACCGGGTCGCGCCGCTGTACGCCACCGAGTACACCGAGGACAAGGAGCGCTGGGAACAGCGCGTCGACGCCTGCTACGAGGTGGACGAGCCGGACACCCGCCCCACCCAGCCCCAGGTCCTCGGCGTCCTGGAGGCCCTGGTCGACGAGTCGGACATCCTCATCAACGCCGCCGGTTCCCTCCCCGGCGACCTGCACAAACTCTGGCGGACCCGCTCGTACGACCAGTACCACCTGGAGTACGGCTACTCCTGCATGGGCTACGAGATCCCGGCCGCCATCGGCGTCAAGATGGCCGCCCCCGACCGGCCCGTGTGGGCGCTGGTCGGCGACGGCACCTACCTGATGATGCCGACGGAGATCGTGACGGCCGTGCAGGAGGGCGTCGCGATCAAGGTGCTGATCATCCAGAACCACGGCTACGCGTCCATCGGTGGCCTGTCCGAGTCGGTCGGCGGCGAGCGGTTCGGCACCGCCTACCGCTTCCCGTCCGAGGACGGCACGTACACGGGGCCGCCGCTGCCGGTGGACCTCGCCGCCAACGCGGCCAGCCTCGGCATGCGCGTCCTGCGCGCGAAGTCGGTACGGGACCTGCGGGAGGCCCTCGCGGAGGCCCGGGCCGCCGACACTCCCACATGTGTCTATGTGGAGACCCAAACGGCAGACACAGTGTCGGGCGCGCCTCCCGCCCAGGCCTGGTGGGATGTACCTGTGGCCGAGACCGCGACACGGCCGTCCGCGGTCAAGGCACGTGAGCTGTACGAACGGCACGTCTCCACCCGACGCCGCCATCTGTGAAGGAGTTCCCGGCCATGACGAAGATCGTCAACCACTGGATCGGCGGCAAGACCGTCGAAGGCGCCTCGGGCACGCACGGGCCGGTGACCGATCCGGCGACCGGCGAGGTGACGACGAAGGTCGCGTTCGCCTCGGTCGACGAGGTGGACGCGGCGGTCGCCGCCGCCAAGCAGGCCTTCACCACCTGGGGCCAGTCCTCGCTGGCCCAGCGGACCTCGATCCTCTTCAGGTTCCGGGCGCTGCTCGACGCCCACCGCGACGAGATCGCCGAGCTGATCACCGCCGAGCACGGCAAGGTGCACAGCGACGCGCTCGGCGAGGTGGCGCGCGGCTTGGAGATCGTCGACCTGGCCTGCGGCATCAGCGTCCAGCTGAAGGGCGAGCTGTCCACGCAGGTGGCGAGCCGCGTGGACGTGTCCTCGATCCGCCAGCCGCTCGGTGTCGTCGTGGGCATCACGCCGTTCAACTTCCCGGCGATGGTGCCGATGTGGATGTTCCCCCTCGCCATCGCGTGCGGCAACACGTTCGTGCTGAAGCCGTCCGAGAAGGACCCGTCGGCGTCCATCAAGCTCGCCGAGCTGTTGGCCGAGGCCGGCCTGCCGGACGGCGTCTTCAACGTCGTCCACGGCGACAAGGTGGCCGTCGACCGCCTGCTGGAGCACCCGGACGTCAAGGCGGTCTCGTTCGTCGGCTCGACCCCGATCGCCCGCTACATCCACAGCACCGCCTCCGCCAACGGCAAGCGCGTCCAGGCGCTCGGCGGCGCCAAGAACCACATGCTGGTCCTCCCGGACGCCGACCTCGACGCGGCGGCCGACGCCGCCGTGTCCGCCGCCTACGGCTCGGCCGGCGAGCGCTGCATGGCCATCTCGGCGGTCGTCGCGGTCGGCGCGATCGGCGACGAACTGGTGGAGAAGATCCGCGAGCGCGCCGAGAAGATCAAGATCGGCCCCGGGAACGAACCCTCGTCGGAGATGGGCCCGCTGATCACCAAGGTCCACCGCGACAAGGTGGCCTCCTACGTCGAGGGCGCGGCGGCCGAGGGCGCCGAGGTGGTCCTGGACGGCACCGGTTACACCGTCGACGGCTTCGAGAACGGCCACTGGATCGGCATCTCGCTGCTCGACAAGGTGCCCACGAGCGCGAAGGCCTACCGGGACGAGATCTTCGGCCCGGTCCTGTGCGTGCTGCGCACGGAGACCTACGAGGAGGCCCTGGACATCGTCAACGCCTCGCCGTTCGGCAACGGCACCGCGATCTTCACCCGGGACGGCGGCGCGGCCCGCCGCTTCCAGCTGGAGGTCGAGGCCGGCATGGTCGGCGTGAACGTCCCGATCCCGGTCCCCGTGGGCTACCACTCCTTCGGCGGCTGGAAGGACTCGCTCTTCGGCRACCACCACATCTACGGCAACGACGGCACGCACTTCTACACCCGCGGCAAGGTCGTCACCACCCGCTGGCCCGACCCGGCCGACGCCCCGACGGGCGTGGACCTGGGCTTCCCGCGCAACCACTGAGGTTTTCCGCTCCCGGAGGCGCAGGGGCCTCAGGGGCGCGGGGAACTGAGGGGCAAGCCACGACAAGCCCGCACCCGGCCGATCACAACACCACCCGAGCTCGATCCGTACACCACCCGCAGTACGCCGAAAACTCCGTGTACACCCCTGGAAGGCCTCGCACTTCGGTCTCCGGTCGACAACTCATCGACAGGTTGACCCCGTACCGTTGACGCATGGATCTTCGACTGCCCGGACTGAACGGGCTGCTTCGGAGGCCCCGGCGGCTCCTCGCCGCCGGGGCCGCCGTCGTCGTGCTCGCCGGCGCGGGGACGTGGACGGCCGTCGCGAACGACGAGGTGCCCCCGGTCGACCGCGCCGACCGGGTCCTGGACACGGGGAACGGGGTGCGCATCGACACCTCGTTCTTCACCTCCGGCGGTGACGGCCGTCGCCCCGCCGTCCTGCTCGGCCACGGCTTCGGCGGCAGCAAGAACGACGTACGGCAGCAGGCCGAGGATCTCGCCAGAGACGGCTACGCGGTGCTGACCTGGTCGGCGCGCGGTTTCGGCAAGTCCAACGGGAAGATCGGCCTGAACGACCCAAAGGGCGAGGTCGCCGACGTCTCGAAGCTCATCGACTGGCTCGCGAAGCAGCCCCAGGTCGAACTCGACAAGCCCGGCGACCCCCGCGTGGGCATGGCCGGTGCCTCCTACGGCGGTGCGATCGCGCTGCTCACGGCAGGACACGACCCCCGGGTGGACGCCATCGCCCCGGCCATCACCTACTGGAACCTCGCCGACGCGCTGTTCCCGAACGGCGTGTTCAAGAAGCTGTGGGCAGGCATCTTCGTCAACTCCGGCGGCGGCTGCGAGCGGTTCGAGCCCGCGCTGTGCCGGATGTACGAGCGGGTCGCCGAGTCGGGCAAGCCGGACGCCGAGGCGCGCAGGATGCTCGACGAGCGTTCGCCCTCCGCGGTCGGCAAGGACATCAAGGTGCCGACGCTGCTGATGCAGGGCCAGTCCGACTCGCTCTTCCCGCTCGGCCAGGCCGACCAGGCCGCGAAGGCGATCCGCGCCAACGGCGCCCCCGTGGACGTCGACTGGATCGCCGGCGGCCACGACGGCGGCGACATGGAGACGAGCCGCGTCCAGGGCCGCGTGCAGAGCTGGTTCGACCGCTACCTGAAGGACGACAAGGGCGTCGACACCGGCCCCGCCTTCCGCGTCACCCGCACCCTCGGCCTCGGCTCCGGCGACGGCGAACCCCGCCTGACCGGCGTGACCTCGGACCGCTACCCCGGCCTGGAGAGCAAGCAGCGCTCCATCGCCCTGGCCGGCCGCGAGCAGAGCTTCGACAACCCGCCCGGCGCCAGCCCGCCCGGCGTCTCCGCCCTGCCGGGCCTCGGCGGCGCGGGCGGCCTCAGCCAGCTCTCCACGCTCGGCGTCGGGGTCTCCCTCGACTTCCCCGGCCAGTTCGCCGCGTTCGAGTCGGCCCCGTTCCGGGACGACGTCCAGATGACCGGCTCCCCGACGGCCACGGTCCACGTGAAGTCCACCAGCGACGACGCCGTGCTCTTCGCCAAGGTCTACGACGTCGGCCCGGGCCGCACCCAGCCGGTGCTGCCCTCCCAGCTGGTCACGCCCATCCGGGTCGAGGGCGCCAAGGCCGGCAAGGACGTCACCCTCACCCTCCCGGCGATCGACCACGAGGTCGACGACGGCCACCGGCTGCGTCTGGTCCTCGCCTCGACGGACCTCGGCTACGCCTCCCCGACGACCCCCGCCACGTACACCGTCTCCCTCAAGGGCGACCTCAAGG
>NZ_NGFN01000377.1 GCF_002148965.1 Streptomyces swartbergensis
GGTGGGTGGTCATGGCCGGTGCTCCTTCCGGAGGTCCGGATGTCCGTTTCCTCCTACCACGGTCCCACGAGCTCAGTGCGCCGCGTCCAGCCTGGCCCGCTGCTCTGCGGTCAGTTCCAGGTCCACCGCGGCGAGGTTCTCCTCCAGCTGGGCCACCGAGGAGACCCCGGCCAGCGGGACGACCGGCAGCTCGCCGCCGATCTGCCGGGCCAGCACCACTTGGTTGACGGTCGCCCCGGTCTCCCGGGCCACCTCGCGCAGCACCGCCAGCCTGGCCGGGGTGCCGGGGTGGTCGAAGTCCGCGGGCAGCCGGTCCGGGTGGGTGTAGGCGCCCTTGAGCAGGGGCGAATAGGCGACCAGGGTCAGGCCGGGCTCAGCCCGCAGGTAGCTCAGCAGGTCGGGGCCGGCGTGGCCGAGGCTGCCGTCCGGGAAGAGGGCCTCTGGTACGTCGGTGCGGGGGCGCAGGTGGGTGTGCGCGTACTGGAGCACCTCGTAGCCGGGCAGTCCGGCCGCGGCGGCGAGGGCGCGGGCCCGCTCCACCCGCCAGGCGGCGTGGTTGCTCACGCCGAGCAGTCCGACGGTGCCCTCGGTGACGAGGGCGGCGAAGCCCTCGACGGTCTCCCCCAGCGGAACGGTGTGATCCTCGATGTGCGCGTACAGCAGGTCCAGCTTGTCCACGCCGAGCCGTTCGCGGCTGCGTTCGGCGGACTCGCGGATCACCTTCGCCGACAGGCCTTCGGGGTTGTCCACGTAGCTGGTGCCGGGGGCCAGGGGGCGGGCGCCGAGCTTGGTCGCGATGACGATCTCGTCGCCGATGCCGCGGCTGCGCCGCCACCGGCCGAGGAGTTCCTCGCTCTGGCCGCCCTGGCCGCCGTCGACCCAGAAGGCGTAGTTGTCGGACGTGTCGATGAAGGTGCCGCCCGCCTCGGCGTAGCGGTCGAGGACGGCGAAGGACGTCTTCTCGTCCGTCGCCGAGCCGAACAGCATCGCGCCGAGCGCGAGCACGCTCACCTCGCGGCGGGTCTGCGGGTCCGTGCCGATCGTGCGGTACTTCATGGCTGCTCCTCCCGTGCGCCCCGGGGTTCGGGGCACGAACGGGAGTCTTCATCTTGAAGCGCACTTCAAGTCAAGGCCCGCGCGGGTCAGTTGGCGAACGGTCCCTCCAGCGCCGCCCACTGCAGCAGCATGATGGTCTTCGCGTCGGCGATCTCCCCGGTGCGGATCATCTCCAGGGCCCGGCGGAAGGGCAGTTCGAGGATCTCGATGTCCTCGCCCTCCTCGTCCAGGCCGCCGCCGTCGTGGGTGTGGGTCGACGGGCCGTAGGCGGCGGCGTAGAAGCTGACGCGTTCGGTGACCGAGCCGGGGCTCATGTAGACGTCGAAGACGTGCCGGACCTCGCCGATGGTGTGGCCGGTCTCCTCCACGACCTCGCGTCGCACCGCGATCTCCGGGTGCTCGTCATCGTCGTCGAGCAGGCCGCCCGGGGTCTCCACGAGCATGCCGTCGGGGTGCCCGTTGACGTACACGGGGAAGCGGAACTGGCGGGTGAGCAGCACGGTTTCGCGTTCGGTGTCGTACAGCAGCATGGTGGCCCCGTTGCCGCGGTCGTGTGTCTCGCGTTCCTGGGTGCTCCAGGTGCCGTCGGCGTGCCGGAAGTCGAAGGTCGTGGTCCGCTCGACGTACCAGTGGCTGGACAGGAGCTTCACGTCCCGCACCTTGACGCGGGGGTTGCCGGTCAGGTCCCGGCCGGTCCGGTCGAGTCCGGTGCGGCCCCTGCGGTCGGGGGTGTCGATGCCGGCGGTCATCGGGCACCAGCCGGGCGGGAGGAGAAGGGGGAAGTGGTCATGCCCGCTTCTACCATCCGGGGCCGCCCGGTGCCGCACGTTCCGGATCGGCACGGGTGTCAGACACGGGAGGTGACGCGTCTGCGACTGCCCGTCGCCCGGTGGGTCGGGACACAGTGGGAGGCCGGTGTCGCGGCTCCTGCGGGCAGGCCTGCGGGCCACGGCGCTCCGATTCGCCTCACGGGGGAGGAACCATGGAAACCGGCCGGAACACCAGACACGCGCTCGTCGTCGGCGCCGGTATCGGCGGACTGGCCACCGCGCTCGCCCTCGGCCGTGCCGGGTGGCGCGTGACCGTGCTGGAGCGGGCGGCGGCCATCGGGGAGATCGGTGCGGGCATTCAGCTCAGCCCCAACGGGGTACGCGTGCTGAGGTCCCTGGGCGTGCTGGACGACCTGCTGCCCACGACGTTCCGTCCCGAGGCCGTCGAGATGCGGCTCGGCCGTTCCGGTCGGCACGTGTTCCGCATCGAACTCGCCGAGACCGCCGTACGGCGGTGGGGCGCCCCCTATCTGCACGTCCACCGTGCGGACCTGATCGACGCCCTCCTCACCGGGACGGTCGGCAGCGGCCTGGACATCACGCTCCACACCGGGTCGGCGGTGAGGAGCTACGAGCAGAGCCTCGAGGAGGTCACGGCACTGCTCGACTCGGGCCGGCGCGTCAGCGGCAGCCTGCTCGTCGGTGCCGACGGCATCCACTCGGTGATCCGCAGTCAGATGCTGGGTGCCGGCGAGCCCCGGTTCACGGGCCATGTCGCCTGGCGGGTCACCGTCCCGGTCGAGCGTCTGGGGAATGACGTGCCCCCGCCCACCGCGTGCCTGTGGGTGGGCGACCGGCGTCACGCGATCACCTACCGGCTGCGGGGCGGGGCACTGGCCAATCTGGTGGCGGTCGTGGAGCGCGACGAGTGGCGGGGAGAGTCCTGGACCGAGCGTGGCACACGGCAGGACGCGCTGGCCGACTTCAAGGGCTGGCACCCCACGGTCACCACCACCATCCGCGAGGCGGACGCCCACTACCGCTGGGCGTTGTTCGACCGCGAGCCCCTCGAGACCTGGACCGACGGACGCGTCGCGCTCCTCGGTGACGCGTGCCATCCCATGCTGCCGTACCTGGCCCAGGGCGCCACCATGGCCCTCGAGGACGCACGGGTTCTCGCCCACCGGCTCGAGGGCACCGACGACGTGCCCCGGGCGCTGCTCTCCTACTCCGCGACGCGGCGAGAGCGCACCGCACGCGTCCAGGCCGGATCACGCCAGAACGGGCAGCGGTTCCACCAGGGAAACAGCTTCGCCTACCTTCCCCTGTGGCTCCTGGGGAAACTGGCTCCCCGCCGGTACCACCGCCGGCTGGACTGGCTCTACGGGCACCGGTTGCCGTGATCGCCTTCACCACCGGCCCACAGGAAAGGGCTCCCGGTCCGCAGGAAGCTCCACCGGTCCACAGGAAAAGGCCCCCGCAGGCATCTGCCCGCGGGGGCGTTCCGCACCGTCGGGACGACAGGATTTGAACCTGCGACCCCTTGACCCCCAGTCAAGTGCGCTACCAAGCTGCGCCACGTCCCGGTGCGCGCGTCCGCGGTGAACCGCGGGATGGCGCGAACAGCACTTTACCCCACACCCCGGGCTACGCCGAAGCGGGCCGGAGCGCGGGACAATCGGCGTATGGGCAGCACAGGCAGTACGGGAAGCACGCACAGCACGTCCTCCGGCCGGCCGGCCGACGCACGGGACCGCGACACCGAGGGGCGGGCGCGCAACGCCCGGCCCCGGGACGGGCTCGGGCGGCCGTTGCCGTACGACGCGCCGGGCGTGGCGCGGCAGCCCGAGGGCGTCGTCCGCACCCCGGAGGAGACCGTCGCCGAGGCGCAGCGGCTGCTGGACGAGGGGAAGCCGTTCCACGCGCACGAGGTCTTCGAGGACGCCTGGAAGTCGGGGCCCGAGGAAGAGCGGGAGCTGTGGCGCGGGCTCGCCCAGCTGGCCGTGGGGCTCACCCACGCCGCCCGGGGCAACCTCACGGGCGGGGCGCGACTGCTGCGGCGCGGGGCGGGCGCGGCCGAGGAGTGGGTGTCCGGTTCCGGGCGGGCGCAGCCGTACGGGATCGATGTCGCGGCAGTCGCCGTCTGGGCGCGGGAGCTGGCCGAGGACGTGGAACGGGGCGGCACGACCGTGGACGCGGGGGCGCGGGCGCCTCGGCTGCGGGGACGGGGAGCGGTGTAGCCGATCAGGCGTCTCTGCCGACCTGGGACGGGGAGCGGAGTAGCCGATCAGGCGTCTCTGCCGACCTGGGACGCGGCGCGCGTGCTGTCAGTGGCGTGCGGACGATTCATGTCATCGCGGTATCGGCGCGGGCCCACGAGCGCACGAGCCGGATGATGGACACGCATCCGCCCGCCGCACCGACGCCCCCGCGACCGGCACGACTGGAGCACACATCACCGGGCACCCGTGCGGACGTTCTGGCATGCGCACGTAGTCCACAGGTGTGAGGGTGACGTCGTGACCGTCGTGGAGGAAACCGCACTGCCCGCCTCCCAGCCCCCGGTGCTGGACACCCGTCGCCGCAACGTCGTGTTCGTGACGATCATGCTGGGGATGCTGCTCGCGGCTCTCGACCAGACCATCGTCGGCACCGCTCTGCCGACCATCGTCTCGGACCTGGGCGGGGCGGACCACATGTCGTGGGTGGTCACCTCGTACCTGCTCGCGGAGACCGTCGCGACCGTGCTGGTCGGCAAGTTCGGCGATCTGTTCGGCCGGAAGGTCGTCTTCCAGGTCTCGGCCATCGTGTTCATCACGGGCTCGTTCCTGTGCGGTCTGGCCACCAACATGTCGCTGCTGATCGCCTGGCGGGCGATGCAGGGCATCGGGGCCGGCGGGCTGATGGTCACGTCGATGGCGCTGATCGCCGATGTCATTCCGCTGCGCGAGCGCGGCAAGTACCAGGGCGCGATCGGCGCGGTGTTCGGTGTGTCCACCGTCATCGGGCCGCTGCTCGGCGGGCTGTTCACCGACCATCTGACGTGGCGGTGGGCGTTCTACGTCAACGTCCCCATCGCGATCGTCGTCGTCGCGGCGGCCGCCCGCACCATCCCGGTCGTGAAGTCGGTGTCCCGGCCGGTCATCGACTATCTGGGCATCGCGCTCGTCGCGGCAGGCGCCAGCGCGCTGATCCTGGCGACCAGTTGGGGCGGCAACGAATACGCGTGGGGCTCGGGCGTGATCATCGCCCTGTTCGTGGGCGGTGTGGTCGCGCTCGGTCTGTTCTGCGTGGTGGAGACCCGGGCGCGCGAGCCGATGCTGCCCATGCGGCTGTTCGCCAACCCGGTGTTCACCGTCTGCTCGGTGCTGAGCTTCATCGTCGGCTTCGCGATGCTCGGGGCGCTGACGTATCTGCCGACGTATCTCCAGTACGTCGACGGCGACTCGGCCACGGTGTCCGGCGTGCGGACGCTGCCGATGGTGGCCGGGCTGCTCATCGCGTCGGTCTTCAGCGGCGGCGTCGTCAGCAGGACCGGGCGGTATCGGGTGTTCCCGATCGTCGGCGCGCTGGTGATGGGCGCCGGTCTGTTCCTGATGTCCCTCATGGGCCCGGACACCGGCTCGGGGCTGGAGTCGCTGTACATGTTCGTCCTGGGCACCGGCATCGGCCTGTGCATGCAGGTGCTGACGATCGCGGTGCAGAACACCGTCGACTACGCCGACCTCGGCACGGCGACCTCCGGGGTGACCTTCTTCCGCACGCTGGGCAGTTCGTTCGGCACGGCCGTCTTCGGCACGATCTACACCAACGCGCTGGCGCCCAACCTCCGCGAGGGGGTGGCGCGGGCGGCGCAGACCGGTGGCGTGGAGCCGTACACCGTCGCCAGGGCGGCGACCAGCCCGGACGGCGTGCACGAGCTGCCACAGGCCACGGCCGCCCCGATCATCGACGCCTACGCCGACACCCTCCAGACCGTGTTCCTGTGGACGGTGCCGGTCGCCGCACTGGGCTTCCTCGTCGCCCTGTTCCTCAAGCAGGTCCGGCTGCGCGACACCGCGCGGACCGGGTCGACCGACATGGGCGAGGGTTTCGCCTCGCCGAGCGGCGCGGACTCCCGACGAGTGCTGGAGGCCGCCGTCGGAAAGATCATCGGCAGTACTGACCTGGACACCGCCCGCCGGATCATCCTGGAGTCGGACACCCGGCTCGATGTGGCGGGTGCCTGGGCGGTGATGCAGGTCGAGCTGTTCACGCGGATGGTCGGTCATGCCAGTCTCGGGCTGATCGCCGCGCGGCGGCGGATGCCGCCCGAGGTGTTGCTGCCGGTCTTCGAGCGGATGGTCGACGAGGGGTTCCTGACCCGCGACGGCTCCCTCCTGTCCCACACGGAGGCCGGCGCCCGCGAGGCCGCGGTCATCAGCAGGGCCTGGGCCCGCTGGCTGGAGGAGCGGCTGGGGCAGGACATCGGCCGCCCGTCGGACAGCGACCTGCGCGTCGCGGTCGACGCGATCGCCAAGCGGCTGCTGGTGGAGGATCTGAGCCACGGTCTGCCGGGCGGGCCGGCGAAAACCATGGCGACCAGCACGGCGTGACCGGCGGCTGCCGCCCTGCCCCGGGTACCGACCGGCGGACAGGGCCCACCGTGACCCCCGGGTACCGACCGGCAAGCACGGCTCACCGTGGCTATCGTCCAAGCATGGAGTCCGTGCGTGCCGTGCTCGTCGACATCGACGGGGTGCTGACCGTCTCGTGGCGGCCCTTGCCCGGGGCCGTGGAGGCGTTGCGGGAGATCCGGGATGCCGGGTTCGCCGTGCTGCTGGTCACGAACACCACGTCCCGTACGCGGGCGTCGATCGCCGGCACGCTCGCGGACGCGGGGTTCCCGGTGTCCGCCGAGGACATCCTGACCGCGCCCGCCGCCACCGCCGCCCACCTCGCCGAGCACTGCCCCGGCGCCCGGTGCGCCCTGCTGAACAGCGGCGACATCGCGGAGGACCTCGATGGTGTGATCGTCGTAGACGCGGCGGACTCAGGCGCGGCGGACCCGGGCACCGTGCCGGATGTCGTGCTGATCGGCGGGGCCGGCCCGGAGTTCGGCTACGCGGCGCTGGACCGGGCCTTCGGGCATCTCCAGCGCGGCGCCCGGCTGGTGGCCATGCACCGCAACCTGTACTGGCGTACGGCCGAGCGGCTGCGGCTGGACTCGGGTGCGTTCCTGGCCGGGCTGGAGCAGGCCGCCCGGGTGGAGGCCGAGATCACCGGGAAACCGGCCCGGGCGTTCTTCGAGGCGGCGCTGGCCCGGCTGGGCGTCGGCGCGGGTGAGGCCGTGATGGTCGGGGACGACGTCGAGTCCGACGTGCTCGCGGCGCAGCGGGCCGGGATCACCGGGGTCCTCGTCCGGACCGGCAAGTTCCAGCCGGAAGTGCTCCGGGCCGCCGACGGCACGCCCGACCACGTGATCGACTCCTTCGCGGACCTTCCGGCGCTCCTGCGGGGTTCGGCGCAGCGGTAGCTGCGGGGCGGGGCAGCGACAGTGACACGTCAGCGCAGCAGTAGTTGCAGTCCGCCCACGACCGTCGCCGCGATGACCAGCTGTTCGAACAGCCGTTGGTTGATCTTGTCGACCGCCCACTTGCCGAAGAGCGCGCCGGGCACGACGAACGCCACGAGCGCCAGGTCGAGCAGCAGGGAGCGGCCGTCGATCAGGCCGAGGCCGGCGCTGAAGGGCAGCTTGGAGACGTTGACGATCAGGAAGAAGAAGGCCGAGGTGCCGAGGAAGCCGAGCTTGCGGAAGCCCGCGGACAGCAGGTACATCGACATCACCGGGCCGCCCGCGTTGGCGACCATGGTGGTGAAGCCGCCGAGGACGCCGTAGGAGCGGGCCTTGATCCGGCCCGCCGGGGTGGTGACCGACTCCGGCTCCTGCTCGGCGTCCGCCGTACGCCTGCGCCAGACCGTCACCGCGGCCATCAGCAGCAGGATCACGCCGATCGAGGTCCGTACGATCGCGTCGTCCGCCCACATCAGGAACACCGTGCCGACGACGACGCCCGCGGCGACCGCCGGGAACAGCCGCCACAGCGTGGGCCAGTGGGCGTGCCGCCGGTAGGTGGCGACGGCGAGCAGGTCCCCGGCGATCAGGACCGGCAGCAGCACGCCGGTGGAGGCGCGGGCGGGCAGCACCGCGGCGAAGATGGCGAGGCTGACCGTGTTGGCCCCGCTCACGGCGGTCTTCGAGAAGCCGACGAGCAGGGCCGCGAAGGCGAGCGCGGCGAACTCCCAGCCGGTGATGTGCCAGAGCGTCATGGTGTTCATGCGAGCACCGATGCTATGTGCAACGAACCGGGGCCGGCAGTGCCGTCTCGCCTGGTGGCACGAGGTGGCTAGGCCCGCTCGACC
>NZ_NGFN01000378.1 GCF_002148965.1 Streptomyces swartbergensis
CGACGGGCCCGGTCGGCGCGGCCGTCCTCGGCCTGACGGCCTATCTGACGCTCGGCCCCGGCTGGGCGCAGAGCGCGGACCGGCCCGGCCCCCAGCCCTCCGCGACCTCCCGGTGGGCGGCGCTGCCGAGCGGCTGGAAGCCGTGGCAGACGACCGCGTACGAGACAGCCGCGCGCGGAGTGCGGAAGGCACCGGAGGGGACCGACGGCACGATCCGGGGCGGGCCGGACTGCCGGGTGTACGAGGGGGCCGTCTACTGCGGTGGTTACCGGACCCTCCCCGTCCGCCTGGACGGCAGGACGGGCGAGACCGTCTGGCGCGTCGGCCCGGCGGAGGCAGTGACCGGCGAGGACGCGTCCACCTTCACGATCCTCGGTGTCCGGGACGACGCGGTGCTGGTCGGGCAGGAGCCCGACGGCGAGGGGACGACCAGGGTCCTCGCCTTCGACACCGGGACCGGTGAGCGGCTCTGGCACCGCGCGGTGAACGACGAGTGGGCCGATGTGATCTTCTCCGGCGACATCGTCGTGCTCCCGGAGGGCGACGGCACCTCGGTGACGGCCCGCTCGCTCCGCACCGGCGCCGAGCGCTGGACCGAACGGCTGCCCGCGAGGCACTCCTGCGGTTTCACGGAGGCCGGCAACGGTCTGTACGCGGAGTGCATCCCGGACGCGGGGGGAACCGGGGAGGCGCTGGTCCTGGAGCTGGACCGGGCCGACGGCTCGACACGCCGGCTGACCGTACCGAGTGCGGCAGGCCTCCTCGGCGCCCTTGACGGCCGGCTCCTCTTCCTGGACCTGACCCAGGACGAGGACGGGAACATGCTCATCGGCGAGGACGCGCCGTATGCCCGGATCCGGTCGGTGGATCCGGACACCGGTGCTCAGAGCACGACGAAGCTGGCCGAGGAGTACGCGGGAGTGGTGACGCTGGCGGACGGCACCCTGTGGTTCGCCACCTCCACCGGACGGGTCACCGCCGTGTCGGCCCGCACGGGCCGGCCGCTGTGGCAGACCTCGACCAGCCTGGAACAACCGGGCGAGGCGACCTACGACCCACGGGCCCGGGTCGTGTACCTGGCCAGTGCCAGCGGCCGGGTCGGGGCACTCGACGCGAGGAAGGGCACGCTGCTGTGGGAGACGCTGCCGCGTGCCGAACGCAGCGACACCGACTGGGGTGCCACCGAGGTGCGGCTCTTCGAAGGCGCCCTGGTCGCGGCCACCCCCGACGGCGCCGTCTTCAGTCTCGACCCCGCGCACCCCGAGCGGAAACCGCACTCGGGGTGACGACGGGCCGGGCGAGGGTTACGGCAGCGCCAGCATCCGCTCCAGCGCCAGCTTCGCGAACGCCTCCGTCTCCTTGTCCACCTCGATGCGGTTGACCAGGTTGCCCTCGGCCAGGGACTCCAGGGCCCAGACCAGGTGGGGGAGGTCGATGCGGTTCATGGTCGAGCAGAAGCAGACCGTCTTGTCGAGGAAGACGATCTCCTTGCCCTCCGGCGCGAAACGGTTCGCCAGGCGGCGGACCAGGTTCAGCTCCGTGCCGATGGCCCACTTGGACCCGGCCGGCGCGGCCTCCAGGGCCTTGATGATGTACTCCGTCGAGCCGACGTAGTCCGCCGCCGCCACGACCTCGTGCTTGCACTCGGGGTGGACCAGGACGTTCACGCCCGGGATGCGCTCGCGCACGTCGTTCACCGAGTCCAGGCTGAAGCGGCCGTGCACCGAGCAGTGGCCGCGCCACAGGATCATCTTCGCGGCGCGCAGCTCGTCGGCGGTCAGCCCGCCGTTCGGCTTGTGCGGGTTGTAGAGGACGCAGTCCTCCAGGGACATGCCCATGTCCCGCACCGCCGTGTTCCGGCCGAGGTGCTGGTCCGGCAGGAAGAGGACCTTCTCGCCCTGCTCGAAGGCCCAGTCCAGGGCGCGCTTGGCGTTCGACGAGGTGCAGATCGTGCCGCCGTGCTTGCCCGTGAACGCCTTGATGTCGGCGGACGAGTTCATGTACGAGACGGGCACGACCTGCTCGGCTATCCCGGCCTCGGTCAGCACGTCCCAGCACTCGGCGACCTGCTCGGCCGTCGCCATGTCGGCCATCGAGCAGCCGGCGGCGAGGTCGGGCAGGACGACCTTCTGGTCGTCGGACGTCAGGATGTCCGCGGACTCCGCCATGAAGTGCACACCGCAGAACACGATGTACTCGGCCTCCGGACGCGCCGCCGCGTCCCGGGCCAGCTTGAAGGAGTCCCCCGTGACGTCGGCGAACTGGATGACCTCGTCGCGCTGGTAGTGGTGGCCGAGCACGAAGACCTTGTCCCCGAGCTTCTCCTTCGCCTTGCGGGCGCGCTCCACCAAGTCCGGGTCGGACGGCGAGGGCAGGTCGCCGGGACACTCCACGCCGCGCTCGCTCCTGGGGTCGGCCTCACGGCCGAGGAGCAGCAGGGCGAGGGGCGTCGGCTGTACGTCGAGCTCCTGGGTGTGGGCGGTGGTCACGACACGCACCCTTTCTGTTTCCGGCGACTTTTCGTCGAATTGACGCTATCTATCATAACCGCTTCACGTCACTTTGACGATGGCCATAGCGTCTGTGTGACGTGAATCCCGGTGAGCCGCCGTTCATTCCCGGGAAGGCCGGGAAAGAGCCGTTTTCCGGTTCCCGGCGCGTGTGCGAGCATGAAAGGGAGCCGAGATCGAGCGCCCGGCCCGGAATGAATCCGCGGCCCCGCCGGTTGGACCCGTCGGCAAGCAGTCTCCGTACAACCCGGGAGAGATGTAGATGTCCGTATCGGACGAGACCACCACCGTCAGCGACGGCATCATCCTGACCGACGCCGCCGCGGACAAGGTCAAGACCCTGCTCGACCAGGAAGGCCGCGACGACCTCGCGCTGCGCGTCGCCGTCCAGCCCGGCGGCTGCTCCGGCCTGCGCTACCAGCTCTTCTTCGACGAGCGTTCCCTCGACGGCGACGTGGAGAAGGACTTCGGCGGTGTGAAGGTCGTCACCGACCGCATGAGCGCCCCGTACCTGGGCGGCGCCACGATCGACTTCGTGGACACGATCGAGAAGCAGGGTTTCACGATCGACAACCCGAACGCGACGGGCTCCTGCGCCTGCGGCGACTCCTTCAGCTGAGCCTGCCGAGCCGCTTCCCGCGGCCGCGGACATGACGAAGGCGGCGGCCCCCTCCGACGGAGCCGCCGCCTTCGCGCTGTGTCGCGTCCTACCGCTCCCGTGTCGGGGGAGCCGGCAGCCGCGCGCCCTCCTTGGCCAGCGGGACCGCCTTGCCGTTCGAGCCCACGACCTCGCGGTCGCCGAGCGGCTCGTCCAGCTGCACGGTCTGCTGGAACTGCTTCGCGATCAGGATGCAGACCTTGTCCGGCCACGGGGTCGACGTCACCGTGACCTTCACCTCGTCCCCGCTCTCGCTCGCCTTCACGTCGTAGTCGGAGCAGACCCCGCCCGTGAAGGTCACGGTCAGCTCCGAGCCCTCGGCGCGGTAGCCGTCGACCTTGACGTCCCGCGGCTCGGGAGCCGACGTCGGCTTGTCACCCGGCTCGCTCGGCGTGGGGGAGGCCAGGTACTTCGGGTCGACCGCCGGGTACGTCACCGTGAACGGGTCCTTCGCGCCCGGCGCCGTCACCTCGAACAGCCAGGACGGCACCAGCGCCTGCCGCCCGTCCACGAAGTGCGAGGCCAGCCCGAACACCGCGTCCCGCACCGTCACGGCGTTCTTCTCGGGAGCGCCGCTCGCCGTCGACTCACAGGGCTGCTCCAGCCGGTCCTTCAGCGGCACGGGGCGCGCGCAGCCGCCGATGCCCATGCGGTGGTCGCCCGTCGGCCGCTCCTCCATCAGCTCCAGCGCCTTCTTCGCGCCGACCACGGGGTACGTGTCCCCCTTCACCGGCGTCTTCAGCTGGCCGCTGCCGCCGACGACCTCGCCGTCGGAGCCGACCGTGACCCCGGTCGTCCAGCCGTGCGTGGGCAGTCCGCCGACCTCGGGAGCGGCGTTCACCACCCGCTGGGCGCCCATGACCTGGCTCGCGTCCAGCTTTGCGTCATCCTGACCCAGCGCCTTCAGCACGGGCGCCGCGGCCTTCTCGGCCTCCGTCTCGCTGACCGGGTCGCCGCCGGACTGCGGAGCGGTGCAGGTGTCGGTGCCCTTGCAGTTGTCGGTGCCCGGGGCGTACCGGCTGAAGGTCCAGGCTCCCGGCGCCTGCCTGTTCACCTGGAGGCTCGGTCCGGAACCGTCCTGACCGGCCCCGACCTTCCAGGCCTCGCCCTGCGCCACCGGCGACCCCTCGACCCCGAGGGCCTTCGCCAGCCGGGCCACGTCCTCCTTGGTGACCGCGCCCTGCGCCCGGTACACCGGGGCTTCGCCGGGACCGTCCGGGAGCGGGCCGTCGACCCGGTAGGTGGCGCCGTAGGGGTTGGGCTCACCGGGCGCGATGCCGTTGCCACCGCCCGACGTCGACTCCGAGTATCCGTCGAGCGCGAGCGGCGGGGGAGTGTCGTTCCCACCGGGCGCGCCGGACGTCGCACCGCCGTCGGATCCACCGGAGGCGTTGGCCGCGAGCCAGGCCCCACCACCGCCGATCAGCAGCACGGCGGCGGCGACGGAGGCGATGATCGCGGGCGTCCGCGACCGCCCACTGCCCGGACGGACCAGGTGCTTGTCATCGCGGGGGAGGTCGCCGTGGGATGCGGGGGAGGTTTCCGCGTCTGCTTTCGGAGCCGGGCCGGAGTCGGCTTCCCGGACGCCGGGGCTTTCCGCAGCGACCTCGCGGTCCGGGGCCGGACCGGCGTCCTCGACGCCGGCACCATCGGTACCGGCTTCCTCGGCGTCGGCTTCCGGGGCTCCGGGTGCGCCGGTCTCCTCGGCGTCGGCTTCCGGCGCTCCGGGTGCGCCGGTCTCCTCGACGTCGGCTTCCGGGGCTCCGGGCTCGCCGGTCTCCTCCGCGTCGGTTTCCGATGTGCCGGGCTCTTCGGCCGCCGGGGCCGCGTCGTCCTTACCGGCCTCGGTCGCCTCGGCGCCGTCCGTGACCTGCGCCTTCGCCTCAGAAGCCTGAGCGCCATCACCCGGCCTCTCGGAAGCCTCGGCGGCCTCGGCGGCCTCAGCGGCGCCCGCCGAACCCCGCTCCTCGACCTCCGGGGTGTCGGCGGATCCGGCGCCGCCCACTTCCCTGGCGTCGTCGTCGTTGTCGGGTCGTTCGGTGTTCACCGCATCGCTCCTTCGGCTGCACAGCTGTCCCACGGGACCCGGCCCGGTCCGAAACGGGCCACTGTCGGGTCGTATCCCGCATCCCCTTTACGGGGGACAGCGATGGGACGCAGCGGGGGAGCGCACGGTTCCCGGTAAAGCTCCGGTCAGTCCCCGTAGTCCGACATCGCGTCGAGCATCCGCGCCGATGCCGGGGGCACGGTCACGCCGTGGATCAGGGCCGGGGACACCGGCCGGGAGGCGACCCGGTCGGGAGCCGCCCAGTGGGGAGCCATCCGGGCCCCGTCCCCCGGCAGCGACGCCAGATCGCCTTCGAGATCGACCGGAACGGGTACCTGGACCTTGAGGTTCGTCATATCGGCACCGTATGCACGCCGGGCCTCACGGAGAAAGATCTACTATCGGGTAGTTTCCTTGTCTTCAGAGCGGCCCCACCCACCCGATAGCGTGAAGCGTCAAGGTCCGCCTCCCTCAGGAGAGTCCACGCCGTGCGCATCGCAGTCACCGGCTCCATCGCCACCGACCACCTCATGACCTTCCCCGGCCGCTTCGCCGACCAGCTCGTAGCGGACCAACTGCACACGGTCTCGCTGTCGTTCCTGGTCGACAAGCTCGATGTCCGCCGCGGCGGCGTCGCCGCGAACATCGCGTTCGGCATGGGACAGCTCGGCACCCGCCCGATCCTGGTCGGTGCCGCGGGCGCGGACTTCGACGAGTACCGGGCCTGGCTCGACCGGCACGGCGTCGACACCGACTCCGTCCGCATCTCCGACACGCTGCACACCGCCCGCTTCGTGTGCACGACCGACGCCGACCACAACCAGATCGGCTCCTTCTACACCGGCGCCATGAGCGAGGCCCGCCTCATCGAGCTGAAGACCGTCGCCGACCGCGTCGGCGGTCTCGACCTGGTCTCCATCGGCGCGGACGACCCGGAGGCCATGCTCCGCCACACCGAGGAGTGCCGCTCCCGGTCCATCCCGTTCGCCGCCGACTTCTCGCAGCAGATCGCCCGTATGGACGGCGAGGAGATCCGCATCCTGGTGGACGGGGCGACGTACCTCTTCTCCAACGAGTACGAGAAGGGCCTCATCGAGTCCAAGACCGGCTGGACCGACGCGGAGATCCTGTCCAGGGTGGGCCACCGTGTGACCACCCTCGGCGCGCAGGGCGTCCGGATCGAGCGGACCGGCGAGGACCCGATCGAGGTCGGCACACCGGAGGAGGAGCGCAAGGCCGACCCGACCGGCGTCGGCGACGCCTTCCGCGCGGGGTTCCTCTCGGGCCTCGCCTGGGGCGTCTCCCTGGAGCGTGCCGCCCAGGTCGGCTGCATGCTGGCGACTCTCGTCATCGAGACGGTGGGGACGCAGGAGTACCAGCTGCGGCGCGGGCACTTCATGGAGCGGTTCACCAAGGCGTACGGGGACGAGGCCGCCGCGGAGGTGCAGGCGCACCTGGGCTGAGACCGCCTTCGGCTGCGGGGCGTGGGGGGCTGGTCGCGCAGTTCCCCGCGCCCCTGGGTTTCTCACATCACCCGGCGGACCGAGTACGCCGTTCCGCTGTCCGCCGGCTCCTCGCCCACGTACTCCTGGCCCCGCATCTCGCACCACGCCGGGATGTCCAGCCGGGCCGCCTCGTCGTCCGACAGCACCCGGACCAGGCCGCCGACCGGTACGTCGCCGATGACCTTCGCCAGCTCGATCACCGGAATCGGACAGCGCTTGCCGAGGGAGTCGACGACCAGGACGTCCTCCTCGCGGGCGACCTCGGAGGCGACCGGCGCCCCCAGCTTCTCCCGCACCGCCGCCACGGCCCCCGGCAGCGCCTCCAGGAACCGCTCGACATCCTCCTCGGCGACTCCCGTCGGCAGCGAAACCCGCACATTCCCCTCACTCAGCACGCCCATCGCCCGGAGCACATGGCTCGGCGTCAGGGTGCTGCTGGTGCAGGACGAGCCGGACGAGACCGAGAAACCCTCCCGGTCCAGCTCGTGGAGCAGGGCCTCCCCGTCGGCATAGAGACACGAGAACGTGACGACCCCGGGCAGCCTGCGCACCGGATCGCCGACCACCTCGACATCCGGCACCGCCTGCGGCACCCGTACCCGGATCCGCTCCGTCAGCTCCCGCAGCCGCAGGGCCTCCTCGGCCGCCTCGGCCCGTACGGCCCGCAGCGACGCGGCCGCCGCCACGATCGCCGGGATGTTCTCGAAACCGGCCGCCCGTCCCGACTCCCGCTCATCCACCGGCCCCTGGGGTGCGAACCGAACGCCCTTGCGAACGACGAGCAGGCCGACCCCGGCCGGGCCGCCCCACTTGTGCGCGCTGGCCGCGAGCAGCGACCAGWCGCCCTCCACCGGCCCCCACCCCAGCGACTGCGCCGCGTCCACCAGCAACGGCACCCCCGCCGCCCGGCACACCTCGGCCACCTCGGCCACCGGCTGCTCGGTCCCCACCTCGTGGTTGGCCGACTGGAGGCAGGCCAGTGCCGTGTCCGCGCGCAGGGCATCGCCGTACGCCGCCGGATCCACCGCCCCGCCCCGGTCGACGGGCACCTGCGTGACCGTCCCGCCGGCCGCCTCGTGCACCTCGGCCGAGTGCAGCACGGAGGAGTGTTCGACCGCCGACACGATCAGGTGACGCCCGACCCGCCGCCGCCCGGCCAACGCCCCCGCGATCCCCGCATGCACAGCCCGGGTCCCCGACGAGGTGAACACCAACTCGTCCACCCGGCACCCCACGGCCTCGGCAGCAGCCTCCCGCGCAGCGTCCAGCACCATCCGGGCCCGCCGCCCCTCCCGGTACAGCCGAGCAGGATCGGCCCACCCCTCGTCGAGCGAGGCCAACAGCGCCTGACGAGCAACGGGATGCAAAGGAGCGGAGGAAGCAGCATCGAAGTAAGCCACACGGCAACGCTAACCCCCCAAGGGGCGCGGGGCTGCGTCCATATGCGGCTCCGCCGCGTGGGCGCGAACGACCCCCGACCACCCGCACTCGCCC
>NZ_NGFN01000379.1 GCF_002148965.1 Streptomyces swartbergensis
CAGACCGCCCAGGAAGCCTCACAAGAAGCTCCCGACCCCGGTGAGGCCGCCGAGGACGCCCCAGACGGCACAGAGGGCGCTGACGCCCCCGCCGAGCCGCCCACCGGGCCCCTCCCGGCCGAGGCGGGCCCGGACAACGCCGGACAGGACAACGCCGGACAGGACAGCACCGGACCGGACAACGCCGACCCGGAGGACGCCGATGGCGAGACCCCGGACGACCCATCAGCGCAGGACCAGTCCGCCGGCTCGAACGACTCGGCCGGCACCCAGAGCGAGGCGTCCCAGGACGCGCCCTCCACGGCCCCGCAGGAGGAACACCCCCTCGCCTCCTACGTCCTGCGCGTCAACGGCACCGACCGCCCCGTCAGCGACGCGTGGATCGGCGAGTCCCTGCTGTACGTGCTGCGCGAGCGGCTCGGACTCGCGGGGGCCAAGGACGGCTGCTCGCAGGGCGAGTGCGGCGCGTGCAACGTCCAGGTCGACGGGCGGCTCGTCGCGTCCTGCCTGGTCCCGGCCGTGACCGCCGCCGGCAGCGAGGTCCGTACCGTCGAGGGCCTGGCCGAGGACGGGCAGCCGTCGGACGTGCAGCGGGCGCTCGCGCGCTGCGGCGCCGTGCAGTGCGGCTTCTGCGTGCCCGGCATGGCGATGACCGTGCACGACCTCCTGGAGGGCAACCCGGCGCCCACCGAGCTGGAGACCCGCCAGGCGCTGTGCGGCAACCTGTGCCGCTGCTCCGGCTACCGGGGCGTGGTGGACGCCGTGCAGGAGGTCGTCGCCGAACGCGAGGCACACTCCGCGCCCGCCGACGGCGACACCGACGGGGCCCGTATCCCGCACCAGGCGGGCCCGGGCGCCGGCGGCGTCCACGCGTCGGCCTTCGGCTCGCCCCCGGAACCGCACACTCCAGACCCTCATGACCAGCCCTACGGCCAGGACGGAGGCCCCGCGTGAGCAACGAAGCAGCCACCGCGCAGGCCGCACAGGCCGCGGAGGCCGCCCCCGCCCCCGAACCGCTGCCGCATGGCCTGGGCGTCTCCCTCCCGGCAGCGGACGCCCGCGCCAAGACGGAGGGCACCTTCCCGTACGCCGCCGACCTGTGGGCCGAGGGCCTGCTGTGGGCGGCCGTGCTGCGCTCGCCCCACCCGCACGCGCGCATCGTCTCCATCGACACCTCCCACGCGCGCGAGATGCCCGGCGTACGCGCCGTCGTCACCCACGAGGACGTCCCCGGCAGCCCGCTGCACGGCCGCGGCACGGCCGACCGCCCGTTCTTCGCCTCCGAGGTCGTGCGCCACCACGGCGAGCCCATCGCCGCCGTCGCCGCCGACCACCCGGACACCGCGCGGATGGCCGCCGCAGCCGTCATCGTCGAGTACGAGGTGCTCGACCCGGTGACCGACCCGGAGCAGGCCTTCGAGGCGGAGCCGTTGCACCCCGACGGCAACCTGATCCGGCACATCCCGCTGCGCCACGGCGACCCGGAGGCGGCCGGCGAGATCGTCGTCGAGGGCCTGTACCGCATCGGCCGCCAGGACCCCGCGCCCATCGGCGCCGAGGCGGGCCTGGCCGTACCGCGCCCGGACGGCGGTGTGGAGCTGTACCTCGCCTCCACCGACCCGCACGCCGACCGCGACACGGCCGCCGCCGCCTTCGGCCTGGAACCCGAGCGGGTCAAGGTCGTCGTCACCGGCGTGCCCGGCGCCACCGCCGACCGCGAGGACCCGAGCTTCCAGCTCCCGCTCGGCCTGCTGGCGCTGCGGACCGGCTGCCCGGTGAAACTCACCGCCACGCGCGAGGAGTCCTTCCTCGGGCACACCCACCGGCACCCCACCCTGCTCCGCTACCGCCACCACGCCGACGCCGAGGGCAGACTCGTGAAGGTGGAGGCGCAGATCCTGCTCGACGCGGGCGCCTACGCCGACACCTCCGCCGACGCCCTGGCCGCCGCCGTCGCGTTCGCCTGCGGACCGTACGTCGTCCCGAACGCCTTCATCGAGGGCTGGGCCGTCCGCACCAACAACCCCCCGTCCGGCCACGTCCGCGGCGAAGGCGCCATGCAGGTCTGCGCCGCATACGAGGCGCAGATGGACAAGATCGCCAAGAAGCTCGGCCTCGACCCGGCCGAGGTGCGGCTGCGCAACGCCATGGCGACGGGCGACGTGCTCCCGACCGGCCAGACGGTGACCTGCCCGGCCCCCGTCGCCGAACTGCTCCAGGCGGTACGGGACTTCCCGCTGCCGCCGCTGCCCAAGGACACACCCGAGGAGGAGTGGCTGCTGCCCGGCGGCCCCGAGGGCGCGGGTGAACCGGGCGCGGTGCGCCGGGGCGTGGGCTACGGCGTGGGCATGGTGCACATGCTCGGCGCGGAGGGCGCGGACGAGGTCTCCACGGCGACCGTGAAGGTCCACGACGGTGTGGCGACGGTGCTGTGCGCGGCCGTCGAGACCGGCCAGGGCTTCACGACCCTGGCCCGGCAGATCGTGCAGGAGACGCTCGGCATGGACGAGGTGCACGTGGCGCCCGTCGACACCGACCAGCCCCCGGCGGGCGCGGGCTGCCGGGGCCGGCACACCTGGGTGTCGGGCGGCGCGGTGGAGCGCGCGGCCAAGATGGTCCGCACGCAGCTCCTCCAGCCGCTCGCCCACAAGTTCGGCATGTCCACGGAGCTGCTCCAGATCACCGACGGCAAGATCACGTCGTACGACGGAGTCCTCTCGACGACCGTCACCGAGGCGCTGGACGGCAAGGAACTGTGGGCCACCGCCCAGTGCCGCCCGCACCCGACCGAGCCGCTGAACGAGGCGGGCCAGGGTGACGCCTTCGTCGGCATGGCCTTCTGCGCGATCCGCGCGGTGGTGGACGTCGACATCGAGCTCGGTTCCGTACGGGTCGTGGAACTGGCCGTCGCCCAGGACGTGGGGCGGGTCCTGAACCCCACCCAGCTGGCCGCCCGGATCGAGGCCGGCGTGACCCAGGGCCTGGGCATCGCGCTGACCGAGAACCTGCGCACCCCGCGCGGCCTGATCCGCCACCCGGACCTGACCGGTTACGCCCTCCCGACGGCTCTCGACGCGCCCGACATCCGCATCGTCCGGCTGGTCGAGGAGCGGGACGTGGTCGCCCCCTTCGGGGCCAAGGCGGTCAGCGCGGTGCCGGTGGTGACGTCCCCGGCGGCCATCGCGTCCGCCGTACGGGCCGCCACGGGCCGCCCCGTGAACCGGCTGCCGATCCGCCCGCAGGCCGCGGTGGTCACGGAACGCTCCTGATGCCCGTCCTGGACGGGGTCGTCCTGGTCACCGGCGTGATGGCGGCCGGCAAGTCGACGGTCGCCCAGGCGCTGGCGGAGACCCTGCCGCGGGCCGCGCACGTCCGCGGTGATGTGTTCCGGCGCATGATCGTGTCCGGCCGGGAGGAGTACGTCCCCGGCGCCGGGGACGAGGCCGAGGCCCAGCTCCGGCTCCGGTACCGCCTGTCGGCGGCGACGGCGGACGCGTACGCCGAGGCCGGGTTCACGGCCGTCGTGCAGGACGTGGTGCTGGGCGAGGACCTGAGGACGTACGCCGCTCTGGTGCGCACCCGGCCGCTGTACGTCGTCGTCCTCGCGCCGCGGCCCGAGGCGGTGGCCGCGCGGGAGGCGGAGCGTTCGAAGACGGGATACGGCGACGCCTGGACCGTCGGCATGCTGGACGAGGCGCTGCGCACGCGGACGCCGCGCGTCGGACTGTGGCTGGGCACCTCGGATCTGACGGTGGGACAGACCGTGGAGGCGATTCTCGCGGAAAGGGAACGCGCGAGGGTGCTCTGAGCGTCTGCTGAGGTGGACGCGTACCGAGGTGGGCGCGTAGTCGCTGGGCGCGTCGCTGTTCCGGGGCGTTGTCAGTGGTGGGGCGTACTGTTCTGGGCAGTGGGGGACGGCTGCCGGGCCTGGCCGGGCGGTCTGCCGTGCTCCGCCAGGGGACGGTGAGCAAGCACATGCGGGGGAGCCCATGAGTACGACCGACGCCGGTTCCGCGGTGATCACTCTGACCGAGTCCGAGCTGGACCCGTGGGTGACGCACGCGTCGACGAGGCACTGGCTGACCGGGCCCGGACTGCCGGGCGACAGCGGCGTGCTGAGCTTCGCCGAGCTGGACCGGGAGGGTCTGCGCACGGTGGCGGACTCGACGGGCGGCCCGCAGGACCGGCTGTCGGCGGAGCTGCGCGAGCAGCTCCTGATAGGCGGACTGCTCGGCCCCAAAGGCATGGAGACGGAGTCCGTCCTGCTGGACGGCGCGACGGGCGAGATCTCGACGACGTACTTCCTGCCCGACCGCCCCGACCTGATGGACCGCCGCCCGCTGGCGCCCTCGCTGCGAACACTGGTCCGCTTCGCCGAGGCGACGGACGAACTGGCGGGCCTGCGCGGCCAGTTCGCCTCCTACGCGGGCCGCTTCGGCCCGAAGGCGGTGGCGGAGGCCTCCCAGCACCTGCTGGCGGTGTTCCGGGACGGGACGGACGGCGAGCCGGCCCCGTTCTGGAAGATGGCGGCCCTGATCCGCCCCCTGTCCCTGGTCGCGGGCCGGTCCGGCGCATCCGGCCTGTCCCTGGACCTCCCGCACCGCCTCCTGGACCAGGAGTTCGGCCCCGGCAAGGTGGCCCGCTTCGAGGACGTCGACTTCCCCGCGACCCTCACGCACGAGCCGACCCGCCGCTTCCTGCGCGAGGTGGGCCTGCCGGAGGACGCCTACGTCTTCTCCCTGGACACGGACGTCCCCCTGGCGACATTGGCCGAGTTCTACGCCGACGCGGACACCCCGGCGCACCTCCCCGCCGGCGCCGACCGCCTGATACGCCTCGGCCACCTGGTCGAGGACAACAGCCTGGTCGTCGACGGCGCGACGGGCGCGGTCCTGAACTGGTGCGAGCCCGAGGCGATGCTGTACCCGCTGAACACGGACGTGTCGACGCTGGCGTTCACCCTCTGGCTGCTGCACCGCGAGCGGGCGATCGACGCCCAGTCGGACCACGAGCTGACGACCGACACCTACGACCAGCTGGCCATGACGATGCTCCAGGTCCTGTCGGCGGTCGACCCGACGGGCGTCACAGCGGGCAACTCGGGCCGCCACTACTGGACGGACGCGTTCCAGGACGAGGCGGGCGGGGTGCTGTAGGAGCGGGCGACGACCGACTGCTCCCGTTGCGCCCCGATTGCGCCCTGGTCGACTCCCGTACGCACCCACATGCTCGGTTCCATGGGGGATACAGGTGAGTCGAGCATCATCCCGTTACCCGACCCCGACGGACACCGGCAGCGGCCACCGGGGGCGCCGCAGCCGTGGGAGAAGGCCGACCGGGCCCAGGCCGCGATGGAAGGCGCCACCGGCCCCGAGCCGCCCGCTCCGCCCGTCTGCCCCAACTGCGGGCTTGTCGGTGACCGGCGTGTCACCTACTACGGGTGGCACGTCCTCCTCGAACCGGACATGCCGGTGCCCGCGCACATGGTGCCCGCCTGGCACCGCTGGTACGTGGACTCCAACGGGACGGCGTGGAACAGCCGCGAGGACGAGCCCGCGCCCGGTGCCGTGTGCCGTGTGCCGCATCGGATCGCCTGTCCGGGGCTGAAGCTTGAGGAGATCGGCCTCTGGCGGTGGCTGGACGCCGTTCGGGCGGAGAACGCGCGCAGGGCAAGGCGGAAGGCTGATGGGGAAGCCGACCCGGGAGCGCTTCCCGATGCTGGCTAGTGCCGCCGGGTGCAGGCTGACCGCCCGCTCCCGTGGAAGATTCCCAGGGCGAATAGGCTGGTCACGCCCGACCCGGGGTCCTACGTCAATGACGGCCCCACGCCGAATCCCGTGACGGTGCGAACGGGCTACAACTACACATGGGTCATGTTCCGCCCGAACGACGGTCTGTGCTCCGCGGGCTGGCGACGGAGCGGCCCTCCGGCTCAGGACAGCACCCGGTAGGTCAGGTGCGTGACCAAGGTCGCCGGCCGGGACTTCACCTGTTCCAGTTTCAGCGGCGGGACGCCCTCGAACAGGCGCGTGCCTGCGCCGAGTGTGAACGGCACGATGTGCAGCCGCAGCTCGTCGATCAGGCCGGCGGTGAGGTACTGGTTGATGGTGGTCGCGCCGCCGAGGATCAGGACATCGTCGTCGCCGGCCGCCGCACGTGCCTGTGCCAGTGCCGACGCGATTCCGTCGGTGACGAAGTGGTAGGTGGTGCCGCCGTCCATCGGCTGTGGCTCGCGTGGGTGGTGCGTGAGCACGAACACCGGCGCGTGGAACGGCGGATTGTCGCCCCACCAGCCGTTCCACTGCCGGTCCCACTCGCCGCGCACGGGGCCGAACATGTTGCGGCCCATGATGAATGCTCCGGCGGCGGCCAACAGGTCGACCTCGGCCCGGTTCTCGTCAGGGGTGTCGAACATCCAGGCGTGCAGCTTGTCACCCGTGCCGTCGCCGCCGTCGTCGCCGAACGGGCGTTCCTCGGTCTGGTCGAGCCCCGCGGAGTAGCCGTCCGCCGAGATCGTGATGTCGCAGAGCACCCTGCCTGTTCTTTCGGCCATCGTTCTCTCCTCCTCGTAACGATCTCCGTCACCTTCGGGTGAGCTTCCTGCCAGGCGTCAGCATGAACAAGGAGGCGTACGACCAAGGTCCCAGGCGGGGACCGTCTCGCGACAGGGGTCAAAGTGCCGCGTGGCCCTTACCCTGGCCGTCATGACCGCCCCGAAGCCGCGTGACGCAGATGTCGTGGAAGCCGATGACCTGCCCTCCGCCCCCGCGGTGGACGAGACCGTGCTGGGGCGGACGTATCGGGCGCTGAGCTTCGGGATCGTTTCCGTGGTGCTGCTGATCGCCTTCGAGGCGACGGCCGTCGGTACGGCGATGCCCGTCGCGGCGCGGGAGTTGGACGGGGTGTCGCTGTACGCGTTCGCGTTCTCCGGGTACTTCACGACCAGTCTGTTCGGGATGGTGCTCTCCGGGCAGTGGTCGGACCGGCGCGGGCCCCTCGGGCCGTTGACGACGGGCATCGCCTCCTTCGGGGCCGGGCTGCTGCTGTCGGGGACCGCCGGGGCGATGTGGGTGTTCATCCTGGGGCGAGCCGTGCAGGGGCTCGGCGGCGGGCTGGTGATCGTCGCGCTGTACGTCGTCGTCGGGCGGGCGTATCCGGAGCGGCTGCGGCCGGCCATCATGGCCGCGTTCGCCGCGAGCTGGATCCTGCCGTCGATCATCGGCCCGCTCGCCGCCGGCACGGTGACCGAGCAGCTCGGGTGGCGGTGGGTGTTCATCGGGATACCCGTCCTCGTCGTCTTTCCGCTCGCGCTCGCGCTGCCGCAGATACGGCGCCGGGCGGCCGGACCAGTACCTGCGGCGGAGCCTTTCCCTTCCGACGAACCCCCCTCCCTCAATCGCCGCCGCATCCGCCTGGCCCTGGCCATCTCCCTCGGCGCCGGCCTCCTCCAGTACGCCGCCCAGGACCTGCGCCCCCTCTCGCTCCTGCCGGGCGCGGCCGGACTGGCCCTGTTGGTGCCGGCCGTGCTCGGGCTGCTCCCGCGCGGCACCTACCGGGCCGCTCGCGGGCTGCCGTCCGTCGTGCTGCTGCGCGGCGTCGCCGCGGGGTCCTTCATCGCCGCGGAGTCCTTCGTGCCGCTGATGCTGGTGACGCAGCGCGGGCTCAGTCCGACGCTGGCCGGGTTCTCGCTCGCCGCGGGCGGCGGGACGTGGGCGCTGGGCTCGTGGGTGCAGTCGCGGACGCGGTTCGAGCCGTACCGGGAGCGGTTGACGACTCTCGGCATGCTGCTGGTGGCGGCGGCCATCGCCACCGCGCCGAGTGTGCTGATCGACTCCGTGCCCGTGTGGACCCTGGCCGTCGCCTGGGCCTTCGGCTGCTTCGGCATGGGCCTCGTCATCTCCTCCACGAGCGTGCTCCTGCTCAAACTCTCCGCCCCCGAGGAGGCCGGCACCAACTCCGCCGCCCTCCAAATCTCCGACGGCCTCTCCAACGTCGTCCTGCTCTCCGCCGGCGGCGCCGCCTTCGCCGCCCTCGGCGGCGGCACGGTCACCCACACCACCGCCGACACCACCGGCTCCCACCCGGCGGCCTTCACCGCGGTGTTCCTGCCGATGGCGGGGGTGTGGGTG
>NZ_NGFN01000038.1 GCF_002148965.1 Streptomyces swartbergensis
GGCCGGCGGTATCACCCCCCGAGGAGGGCCGACGGCACGTCGGCCGAGCTGCCCGGGGGGGCGATTCCTGGGAGCCGGCGACGCTCCGACATCCCCGCGACTCGGCGTGGTGCACCCGTCCATGCGTTGGTCGCGATCGGGTGACCTGTTGAGCAACCGGTGGTCAGGAACTCTTCTTCAGCTCCGCGAGTGCCGGGTCGAGGACGATGTCCTCGGCGCGTGCCGCCACCGTCGGTTCCTCGGGGAAGTGACAGGCGGTGAGATGGCCCGCGGGGCTGCCCTCGGCCCTGACCAGTCGCGGTTCCTCGGTGCCGCACTTGTCCTGCGCCTTCCAGCAGCGGGTGCGGAAGCGGCAGCCGGAGGGCGGGTCGATCGGTGAGGGCACGTCCCCGGCCAGCCGGATGCGCTCGCGCCGCTCGGTGGCGTCCGGGTCGGCCTCGGGAACGGCGGACAGCAGCGCGTGCGTGTAGGGGTGCCGTGGCCGGGTGTAGAGCGACTCCCGGTCGGCGACCTCGACGATCTTGCCGAGGTACATCACGGCGACCCGTTCGGAGAAGTGCCGTACGACGGCGAGGTCGTGGGCGATGAAGACGAAGGCGATGCCGAACTCCCGCTGGAGGTCCTGCAGCAGATTGACGACCTGCGCCTGGATGGAGACGTCCAGCGCGGAGACCGGTTCGTCGGCCACGATCAGCTTCGGCCGCAGGGCGAGGGCCCGGGCGATGCCGATGCGCTGGCGCTGGCCGCCGGAGAACTCGTTCGGGTAGCGGTTGTAGTGCTCCGGGTTGAGGCCCACCGTCTCCAGGAGTTCCTGGGCGCGCCGCTTGTGACCCTGGGGCGGGTTGATGCCGTTGAGCCGCATCGGCGTCTCGATGATGGTGCCGACGGTGTGCCGGGGATTCAAGGAGGAGTACGGGTCCTGGAAGATCATCTGGAGGTTGCGGCGGGCCTCCTGCATCCGTCCGGGAGGCCGGTGCGTGATGTCCTCGCCGTCGAACACGACGGAACCGCCGGTGGGTTCGAGCAGCCGGGTGATCAGGCGGCCGGTGGTCGACTTGCCGCAGCCGGATTCGCCGACCAGGCCCAGCGATTCGGCGGGCCCGACCGAGAAGTCGATGCCGTCGACGGCTCGCACCGCCCCGATCTGCCGCTGGAAGATGATGCCCTGCCGGAGGGGGAAGTGCTTCTGGAGACCGCGTACTTCGAGGAGGTTCTCGCCGGTGGGGCGGTCGGTGGTCGGCCCGGTGAGGGACTGGGTGGCGCTCACGTCATGCTCCCTTTCGTACGCCGTCACGGATCTCGTGCTTGGCCTCGTCGGTGAGGTGGCAGGCGGCGAGGTGTCCGCCCGTGCCGGGGACGAGGCGCAGCTCGGGCCGTTCCACGGTGCAACGCCCTTCCGGGACCCAGCCCTTGTAGGCGCAGCGGGGGTGGAAGGAGCAGCCGTCCGGCAGGTTGATCAGGCTCGGCGGGGTGCCGGGGATCGGGTTGAGCCGTTCGCCGACGTCACCGGTGAGGTGCGGCATCGACTGCAACAGGCCCCAGGTGTAGGGGTGCTGGGGCTGCTTGAGGACGTCGCGGGTGGTGCCGTACTCGATCCGGCGGCCGCCGTACATCACCAGGATGTCGTCGGCGATGTCGGAGACGACTCCGAGGTCGTGGGTGATGATGACGACGGCGGAGCCGAACTCCTCCTGGAGGTCGCGGATCAGGTCCAGGATCTGCGCCTGGACGGTGACGTCCAGGGCGGTGGTGGGCTCGTCGGCGATGAGCAGGGCGGGGTCGCAGACCAGGGACATGGCGATCATGGCGCGCTGGCGCATGCCGCCGGAGAACTGGTGCGGATAGTCCCTGACCCGGCGTTCGGGCTGCGGGATGCCGACCCGCTTGAGCATCTCGACCGCGCGGTCCCTGGCCTCCTTCTTGGAGACCTTGTGGTGGACGCGGTAGGCCTCGGCGATCTGGGCGCCGACGGTGAAGAAGGGGTGCAGTGCGGAGAGCGGGTCCTGGAAGATCATGGAAACGGTGCGGCCGCGCAGTTCGCGCATGTCGGCCTCGGGCAGGGCGACGAGTTCCTTGCCCTCCAGCCAGATCTCGCCGCTGACCTGGGCGCGGGTGCCCTTGTGCAGTCCGAGCAGGGCCAGCGAGGTCACCGACTTGCCGGAGCCGGACTCGCCGACGATGCCGAGGGTGCTGCCCTTCTCCAGGGTGAAGGAGACGCCGTCGACGGACTTGACGAGCCCGTCCTCGGTCGGGAAGCGCACTTTCAGGTCGCGTACGTCGAGGAAGGGCGCGGGTGCGGGCGTGACGTCCGCGGGCTGCGGTGAGGTCTGAACGGACACGGGTGTTCCTAAGGACGAAAGGAGGGCTCAGGCGAGGCGCACGCGCGGGTCGACGAGGCCGTACACCAGGTCGACGACCACGTTGGCGAGGACGACGAACGTGGCGGCGAAGAGCGTGGTGCCGAGGATGACGGGCAGGTCGGAGTTCTGGACGGAGTCGACCGCGAGCTTGCCGATGCCGTTGATGCCGAACACCGACTCGGTGATGACCGCGGAGCCGCCGATCAGGGAGCCGACGTCCATGCCGAAGATGGTGATGATCGGAGTGATGGCGGCGCGCAGTCCGTGCTTGAGGACGACGGTGGCGGCCGGGAGTCCCTTGGCACGGGCGGTGCGCATGTAGTCCTCGGCGAAGACCTCCAGCATGGAGGAGCGGGTGAGCCGGGTGTACATCGCGAGGTAGACGATGACCAGGGTGGCCCACGGCAGGATCAGGCCCTTGAACCAGCCGGCCGGGTCCTCGGTGATCGAGGTGTAGCCGGAGGTCGGCAGGATCTGGAACTTGTCGACGAAGAGGTACAGCAGGAGCAGACCGATGAAGTAGATCTGCACCGATACGCCGAACAGGGCCAGTCCGACCGCCGCCTTGTCGGCGGCCCTGCCCCTGCGGACCGCGGCGACGGTGCCGAGGCCGACGCCGAGGATCAGGAACGCCACGGCGGCGCCGAGTCCGAGGGAGAGGTCCGCCGGGAAGTCCTGGAGGAGCGTGGTCAGGACGGGCGTGTCGGTCTGGAAGGAGACGCCCAGACAGGGCGCGCCGCAGTGGATGCGGACGCTCTGGTCACCGTAGTCGCGGCCGGCGACCAGCCCCTTGAGGAACTCCCAGTACTGCGTCAGGGAGCTCTGGTCCAGGCCCAGCGAGTGCTTGATCTCCGCGAGGCGGGACGGGGAGCAGGTCTTTCCGCAGGCCAGGAGCGCGGGGTCGGACGGCAGCGCGAAGAAGATGAAGAAGGTGATCGTGGTGATCACCAGCATGATCACGGCCGCTGCCAGCAGGCGTCTGATGAGGTAACGAAACATGAGGTGCCGGGACCTGACGTGAGTGGGATGCCCGCCGGCGGCCGGGACCGCCGGCGGGGTTCAGGAGCTTCAGGAGGGACGTGTCACTGCTTGATGTAGGCGTGCACCAGGCTGGGTTCGGCCATGATCGAGTCGTCGATGACACCGCCGACCTTCGAGCCGCTCACTTCGCTGAAGTTCATGTACATCAGCGGGACCACCGCGGCGTCCTTCAGGATCTGCTCGTCCAGCTCCCCGTAGGCGGCGTTGCGCTGCTTGATGTCGGTCATCTTGCCGATCTTGTCGATCTGGGCGTTGACCTTCGGGTCGTTCAGGTACGAGAGGTCGTTGTTGGACTGCGGGAGCTTCTTGATCTGCCGCCCGTCGAAGAGGGTGGGCAGCACGGTGGAGGCGTTCGGCCAGTCCGCGATCCAGTCGCCCCAGGTCAGGTCGTACTGGTTCTTCACATTGTCAACGGTGCTGAAGTAGTTGTTCTTGTCGATCGGAGTGATGTTCACCGTGATGCCGATCTTCGCGAGCGCTGTCTTCACGGCGTCGGCGAAGTGCTCCTGCGTGGGGATGTTCTCCACCGCCAGCGACATCGTCGACTTGGGGTTGCCGGCCTGCTTCATCAGGGCCTTGGCCTTGGTGAGGTCACCGGCGGGGTTGCTGCTGTAGAGGTTGAAGTCCTTGTGGCCGTCGATGCCGGGGGCCAGCATCGTGGTGGCGTAGTTGCCGTAGGCGGAGCCGCCGAAGGCACCGCGCACGGTGGTCTTGTCCACGGCGTACTCGATCGCCTGGCGGACCTTGATGTCCTTGACCCGGTTCATGTTGATCGCCATGTAGTTGATGCCCGGTGCCGGGATCTTGTAGTAGCGCGACTTGAGCGACGGGTCACCCGCCATCGTCGTCAGGTCGGAGCCGGCGATCGGCGTCTGTGTGATCGAGGTCTGGGCGCTGCCGCCGTCGGACTTGATCTGCTGGTCGATGGCGGCCTGGTCCTGCCCGAACTTGGCGTCGATCTCGTCGAGGTTCTGCTGGCGGATCGGGTCGGTCGACTGGCTCCAGTTCTTGTTCCGGACGAGGACCAGTTCCTTGTTCTTGGTGTACGACTTGATCATGTAGGGCCCGTCGGACCAGACGTGTGTGTCGTAGGTGGCGCCCGTGTCGTGGGCCTTGGGGACCGCCGACCAGCCGGTCATGGCCGTCGTCTCGTTGAAGTCGGCGACCGGCTGGTTGAGATGGAAGACGAGGGTGTACTTGTCCGGTGTCTGGATCGAGGGCAACTGCTTGCCCTGGTACGGGCCCTTGTAGGAGTCTCCGCCGGCCAGCCACTGACTGGCGTACGGCGGGCCGCCGTTGATGTCCGGGGAGAACGCCCGCTCGACGCCGTACTTGACGTCCTGCGCGGTGACTTCGGAGCCGTCCTGCCACTTGACCCCGTGGCGCAGGTGGAACGTCCACACGGTGGCGCCCTTGCTGGGCGTTCCCGTGTCGGTGGCCAGGTCGCCGACCAGCTTGGGCTCGGACCCCGCCTCGTCCCATCCGGTGAGGGTGCGGACGAGTTCGTAGTCCATGCTCGAACCCTCGGTGGTGTACGTCCGCTGAGGATCGATGTGGTTGAAGTCCGCGTCGTCGAGGATCGTCAGCGTGCCGCCCTTCGACGGGGCGCCGCTGCCACTGTTGTTGGAGGAACCTCCGCATGCGGTGGCCCCCAGGGCGATCATCACGGCGGAGGCCGTGAGAGCGACCGTGCGCGATCTGCGCTTGCTGCGCGTCATTGAGGAAACTCCGTTTCTTGCTACGGGCCCGGCGGCCGTTCGTGGGACCGCCGGGCCGACACTCGGGGGGTGGCTTGTCAGCCGCGCCCGGCGCGGGGATCCAGGGCGTCCCGGACGCCGTCCCCGAGGAGGTTGAGCGCCAGGACCAGCAGGAAGAGCAGGACACCGGGCACGAAGAGGTACATCGGGTCCTGGAGGAAGAACTGGGAGGCGTCCGACAGCAGGGCTCCCCAGTCGGGGTTGGGCGGGATGACGCCGACGCCCAGGTAGGACAGGGCCGCCTCGGTGGTGATGTTCTGCGGGACGGCGAGGGCGAAGGAGATCAGGATCGGCGCCCACAGGTTCGGCAGCAGCTGCCGGAAGAGGATGTGCCGCCGGCCGGCGCTCATCAGCCGCGCGGCGTCGACGAACTCCCGCTCACGCAGGGACAGCACCTGTCCGCGCACCAGGCGGGCGGTGTACGCCCAGGCGAAGACGGCGATGTTGAGGACCAGGACGAGCAGCCGGAGGTTCTCGTCGGTGCCGCCGTGGCTGTTGGTCTGCAGCGCGTTCTGGATCACCGGCGTGAGCGCGATGATGAACAGCAGCTGCGGGAACGCCAGCATCACGTCCATGACCCGGGACAGCAGGGAGTCGACCCAGCCGCCGAAGTAACCGGCCGCGAGCCCTGCCACGACACCGACCGCGGTGGACAGCACGGCCGAGGCGAAACCCACGTAGAGGGAGGTGCGCAGGCCGTAGACGATGCGGGCGAACAGGTCGTAGCCGGTGCCCGGTTCGACGCCGAGGAGGTGCTGGGCGCTGATGCCTCCCAGCGATCCGTAGGGGAAGTTGCCCGTGTCGGGGTTGATCGCCTTGTTGTCGGGCGTGATCGGTCCCCAGCTGGTCAGCGCGGTGAGGACCGGCGCGAGCAGTGCGATCGCGATGAACAGGAGGGTGGCCACCAGGGCGGCCGTGGTGACCTTGTCCCGCCTGATCCGCTTCCAGGCCATGCGGGCCGGTGAGCGGCCGGCGACGACCGTGCCGCCGGTTCTGGGGTCCTGCGTCGCCGGCTCGGTCAGGAGCGCGGTGCCGCCGCCGGCGTCGGCCGGCTGGTGTTGCGTGGTCATCGTACGGACATCCCGGATCTGCCCCTGAGGCAAGGAAATTGAGTGGCGGTCGCAATCACCGCCGTGAGACTCTGCGGACTTTCGCAATGCCGTGCGAGTCCGGTCAAGCCGAGCAGGGGCCAGAAAAGGGATTGTTTGCGGTCATGGAAAAGTGTTGACGAGAGCAGGGAAGGTGATTACCCGCCGCGTGAACGAGTGCGGGAGATTCCTTGGGCAGCACTTAGCAATGGGTCCGCGGACGTTTCCTTTTGCTTTTCCCTCGGAATCCCCCGCGCCGGGTAAAGGGCGGGAGCGGAGAGCTCGGCGTCAGCCGACCGGTACCCCGGCTTCCAGATAGAACGCCGCTCCGCGTTCGCGTGCCCTCAGGGCCCAGCGCAGCCGCTCGTAGCGGACCGGTGGCAGCAGGTCGGCGGCCTCCTCCTCGGTCACGAACCGCCAGTCGCGCAGCTCCGGCCCGGGCAGCAGCATCCGTCCGGCCTCCGTGGAGTCGAGGCGGCCGCCGTCGAACAGGAGCCGCAGTCCGCCGAACCCGGGGGGCGAGGGGCGCTCCCAGTCGACGACGAGCAGGCTCGGCACCTCGTCGAGGTGGATGCCGGTCTCCTCGGCGACCTCCCGCACACCGGCGCGTGCGGGGGCCTCACCGGGTTCGACGACCCCGCCGGGGAACTCCCAGCCGGCCTTGTAGGTGGGGTCGACGARCAGGACCSGGTCCTGTTCGTCGAAGAGGAGCACACCGGCGGCGAGTGTCTCGGCGGTGGGCTCGGGCGTCTGCACGATGTCGCAGACGGGCACGGAGCCGCTGGTGACGGCCTCGGCGATCCGGGCGGCGGTCTCGTGCGGTGTGAGGTCGCTGGTGTCGACCGGGTGGGCGTCGGCGGCGAGCCAGGATGCGAGTGCGGCCCGGTACGGCTCGATGTGGTCGAAGGACCACTGGCGTATTCGCATCTCGCCGTCGGGCAGGTCCCGCGGAACCTCGCGGCCCGCTATCCGCTCCCGCAGTATCGTTTCGGCCGGAGCGAGCAGGATGTGGCTGACCGGAATCCTGCGGGCGGCCAGGCCGCCGAAGATCTCGTCGCGGTACTCCTGGCGCAGCAGGGTCATGGGGACCACCAGGGTCCCGCCGAGTTCGGCGAGCATCGCGGCCGCCGTGTCGATCACGAGCCGGCGCCAGATCGGCAGGTCCTGGAAGTCGCCGACCTCGGCGAGGTGTTTGGGCGGCAGCAGATACCGGAGCGCTCCGCCGATGACCTCGGGGTCGAAGAGCGTGCTGTTCGGGATCAGTTCGATCAGTTCCTGTGCGGTGGTGGTCTTCCCCGCACCGAACGCGCCGTTGATCCAGACGACGGTCACAGGTCCCCCTCTTCTGTTGGCCCCCTGAGGCTTGCCCGCTCCACCCTGCCACGGAAACCAGCCGCAGTTGAGGGCGCATGACGACGGCGCCGGCGCCCCCTCACTCGGGAGCGCCGGCGCCGTGGGCCGGGACGGGCGGACCGTCAGCCCTTCTTCTTCTGGGTGCCCTTCTTCTGCGCACCCTTCTTCTTCTGGACGCCATCCTTCCCGGCCACCGACAGGCCGTCCTTCCCGACGGTCTGGTCGAGCGTCTTGAGGGTCTCGTCCACGTTGATGGCGGGGAGCTTCTCCCCGATGGCGTGCGACGGAGTGACCGCGGCGACGACGAAGCCGGTGGCCAGGGAGGCGATGGCGAGCATGCTGCGCTTCTTCATGCCCGACTCAACTGCCGGACCCCCTCCGGGGTCACGCCGCTGGGCCGTTCGGGGGAAGCGGTCGGCTTCAGCCGAGCCCGGTACCCCAGGTGCCGGGCCCGCCGCCGCGCCACTCGATCAGGCCCGACGCCGCCACGTACGCCTCGTCCGCGTCCTCGATCCCCGCCCGCCGCAGGAACTCGGCGACGTCCAGCAGCCCGTACGCGATCCCCAGGAACTGGTCGTCCACGCGTACCCGCCTGCCACCGTCGGTGGCGGGCGGGTAGACCACGACGGGTTTCACGGACGCCATGGCACCAGGGTGCGCGGGAACGGCGCCGGACGCTCGCCGGAGCAGGCCGTTCAGCCCGCCTTCTGCGTCTGCCGGAATTCGTGGACGTCGGCGGTGAGGGTGCCGTCGTGCTGCTCGTAGTGGGACAGGGCGAGGCCCAGACCGAAGAAGGTAGGTGCCCATTCGCCGACGAAGATGCCCCAGCGGTCGGCACGGGCGAGGCCGGTGCCGGGTTCCATCTTCAGCGAGCCCACCCAGGCGACGACGCTGAGGCCGACGGACGCCATGGCGGCCATGTAGGCGTGCTCACTGCGGACGCCCATCTCGTGCATCTTCTTGATGATCATCAGCGGCTCCGTTCTGTGGGGGGATTCCGGAGACGGAGTGCCCTCGGAGCGCGCCACTATTCGCCCGTTTTGCTACTTATGTGAAAACCGGGGTGGTCGTGACGGTCGTGAGGCGAGTGACTCCATGGCGCACTCGCCTCACGACCGTTCCAGAGGACCGCGTCAGGCGCTGACGTAGGCCGCGAGGTGCTCCCCGGTCAGGGTGGAGCGGGCCGCGACGAGGTCGGCCGGTGTGCCCTCGAAGACGATCCGGCCGCCGTCGTGACCGGCGCCCGGGCCGAGGTCGATGATCCAGTCGGCGTGCGCCATGACCGCCTGGTGGTGCTCGATGACGACGACCGACTTGCCGGAGTCGACCAGCCGGTCGAGCAGGCCGAGCAGCTGCTCCACGTCCGCGAGGTGAAGCCCGGTGGTCGGCTCGTCAAGGACGTAGACGCCGCCCTTTTCCGCCATGTGCGTGGCCAGCTTCAGGCGCTGCCGCTCGCCTCCGGAGAGGGTGGTGAGCGGCTGGCCGAGGGTGAGGTAGCCGAGCCCGACGTCGGCGAGCCGCTCCAGGATCTTGTGCGCGGCCGGGGTGCGGGCCTCGCCGCTGCCGAAGAACTCCTCGGCCTCGGCCACCGACATCGCGAGCACCTCGCTGATGTCACGACCGCCGAGGTGGTACTCCAGCACCGACGCCTGGAACCGCTTCCCCTCGCAGTCCTCACAAGGGGTGTCGACGCCGGCCATCATGCCCAGGTCGAGATAGATGACTCCGGCGCCGTTGCAGGTGGGGCAGGCGCCCTCGGAGTTGGCGCTGAAGAGGGCCGGCTTCACGCCGTTGACCTTCGCGAAGGCCTTGCGAATCGGGTCGAGCAGCCCGGTGTAGGTCGCGGGGTTGCTGCGCCGCGAGCCCTTGATCGGGCTCTGGTCCACCGAGACGACCCCCGCGTCGGCCGGGATCGACCCGTGCAGCAGAGAGCTCTTGCCGGAGCCGGCGACACCGGTGACGACGGTCAGCACCCCGAGCGGGATGTCGACGTCGACGTCTCGGAGGTTGTTCGCCGACGCACCCCGGATCTCCAGCGCGCCGGTGGCCTTGCGCACCGTCTCCTTCAGGGTGGCCCGGTCGTCGAGATGACGGCCGGTGACGGTGTCCGCGGCCCGCAGCCCCTCGACCGTGCCCTCGAAGCAGACGGCGCCGCCCGCCGTGCCGGCGCCGGGGCCGAGGTCGACGACGTGGTCGGCGATCGCGATCGCCTCCGGCTTGTGCTCCACGACGAGCACCGTGTTGCCCTTGTCCCGCAGCCGCAGCAGCAGGTCGTTCATCCGCTGGATGTCATGCGGGTGCAGGCCGATGGTCGGCTCGTCGAAGACGTAGGTGACGTCCGTGAGCGAGGAGCCGAGGTGGCGGATCATCTTCACGCGCTGCGCCTCACCGCCCGACAGCGTGCCCGCCGGACGGTCGAGCGAGAGATAGCCCAGGCCGATCTCCACGAACGAGTCGAGCGTCCCCTGCAACGCGGTGAGCAGCGGCGCAACCGACGGCTCCGAGAGCCCCCGGACCCACTCGGCCAGGTCCCTGATCTCCATCGCGCAGGCGTCGGCGATGCTGATGTTGTCGATCTTCGAGGATCTGGCGCCCTCGCTCAGCCGGGTGCCGTCGCACTCGGGACAGACGGTGAAGGTGACCGCCCGCTCCACGAACGCCCGGATGTGCGGCTGCATCGCCTCCTTGTCCTTGGACAGGAACGACTTCTGGATCTTGGGGATCAACCCCTCGTAGGTGAGGTTGATGCCGTTGACCTTGATCTTGACCGGTTCCGCGTAGAGGAAGGCGTGCATCTCCTTCTTGGTGTACTCGCGGATCGGCTTGTCGGGGTCGACGAAGCCCGACTGGGCGTAGAGCTGCACGGTCCACTGGCTGTCCGACTTCCAGCCGGGGATGGTGAACGCACCCTCGGACAGCGACTTGGAGTCGTCGTAGAGCTGGCTGAGGTCGATGTCGGAGACCTTGCCGCGGCCCTCGCAGCGGTTGCACATGCCGCCGGTGCGCTCGAAGGTCGCCTTCTGGGCCTTGGTCTTGGCGCCGCGCTCGACGGTGATCGCGCCGCTCGCCCGGACGGAGGCGGTGTTGAAGGAGTACGCGCTGGGCGGGCCGATGTGCGGCTTGCCGAGCCGGCTGAAGAGGATGCGCAGCATCGCGTTGGCGTCGGTGGCGGTGCCGACCGTGGAGCGGGGGTCGCCGCCCATCCGCTGCTGGTCCACGGCGATCGCGGTCGTCAGCCCTTCGAGCACGTCGACCTCGGGCCGGGCCCGGTTCGGCATGAAGCCCTGCAGGAATGCGCTGTAGGTCTCGTTGATCAGCCGCTGCGACTCCGCGGCGATGGTGTCGAACACGAGCGAGCTCTTGCCCGAGCCGGAAACGCCCGTGAACACCGTCAGCCGGCGCTTGGGGATCTCGATGCTGACATCCTTGAGGTTGTTCTCGCGCGCGCCGTGCACGCGGATCACGTCGTGGCTGTCGGCAACGTGCGGGCCGGACGACTGTCCGTCCGTCCTCATGGCCATGCTCATCGGTCTCCATCTGTCGGGCGGGGCTGCCGCGGTCGGACGATCTGGCTTCCCCGCGCCGGCCCGGAGGTACGGCGCGGGGGTGTTGCGTGTGGGTCTGCGGGCCGGCTGCTACCGCGCCGTCACGGCTTCAGCTGCTGGATGCGGACCATGTTGCCCGCGGGGTCGCGGAAGGCGCAGTCGCGAACGCCGTACGGCTGGTCCACGGGCTCCTGGACCACCTCGGCGTCACCCGCCTGCACCCGCTCGAAGGCGGCGTCGACGTCGGGGGTGGCCAGCACGATGCTGGCGTAAGTGCCCTTGGCCATCATCTCGGCGATGGTCCTGCGCTCGTCCTCGGTGATGCCGGGGTCGGCGGCCGGCGGATGCAGCACGATGTTCGTGCCGGGCTGGCCGACGGGGCCGACCGTGATCCAGCGCATGCCCTCGTAGCCGACGTCATTGCGGACTTCGAAGCCGAGGGTGTCGCGGTAGAACGCCAGGGCGGCGTCCGGGTCGTCGTGCGGAAGGAAACTGGCGTGAATGGTGAGGTCCATGGCCATCACGCTAGTTTCGGCTCGGGGTGGGCGCTTCTCGATTCCTGATCGGTCTGGTCACCTGTTTCGCCACGCACGACGGAATTCCCGCGGTGGCGAGGACCGCTTGGCGCCGGAAAGCGCTGGGCGGCATGCCGACCAGTTCCGTGAAGCGGGTGCTGAAGGTGCCCAGCGACGAGCAGCCGACCTCGAAACACACCTCGGTGACGCTGAGGTCTCCACGGCGCAGCAGCGCCATGGCTCGCTCGATGCGGCGCGTCATGAGATAGCTGTACGGCGACTCGCCGTAGGCGCGCTTGAACTCGCGGCTGAGATGCCCGGCCGACATGTGCACACCCCGGGCCAGCGCCTCGACGTCCAGCGGCCGTGCGTACTCCCGGTCGATCCGGTCCTTGACCCGGCGCAGGAGCGCGAGGTCGCGCAGGCGCTGCGCCGGGGCGGGTCTGCTGGTCACATGCGCGATCGTGCCACATCGCACAGACATTCGGGCGCTTTCCGAGAGAAAACCCGGTATCCCGGACCGGCGTCCGTCAGGTGTAGTACGTGTCGAACGTTCCGACCCACCACGCGGCGAGCGGCAGGAGGCACACCTGCACTCCGGCCGTGATCCAGCACCGGCCGAGGACCGCGATCCCGAAGGTCCACCACGCCGTGGTGCGCAGCGCGCTCACCACTACGGCCTGGTACCCCTGCCCGGTCGGGTCCATCATGCCGGGATAGCCCATCCAGTCCTCGGTGAAGACGCCGTCCGCGACGTGCCGGGCTCAGGGACGTGCCGGGCCCAGGGACATGCCGAGCCTCAGGGACATGCCGGGCCCAGGAACGCGCCGGGCTTCGGAGATGTCCCGCCTGAACGTTCCTGCCCGGTCTCACACCCCGGCCGCGGCCGGGTCCGCGCGCCTCGTCAGTGCGGCCGCCGCCGCTCCCACCAGTCCGGCGTCGGTGCCCATCTGGGCCGGGGCCACGGTCAGGTGCCGGACGAAGGACAGCGTCGCGTACGTGCTCAGGGCCCTGCGCAGGGGGGCGAACAGGACGTCGCCCGCCTTGCCCACTCCCCCGCCGATCACGGCGATGTCGATCTCCACGAGAGTCGCGGTCGCGGCGATCCCGGCGGCCAGGGCCTGGGCGGCCCGCTCGAAGGAGGCGACGGCGACCGGGTCGCCGGCCCGGGCCGCGGCGGCCACCGAGGCGGCGGACACGTCACCGTCGGGGCCGGGCCGCCAGCCGTTCTCCAGGGCGCGCCGGGCGATGTTGGGGCCGCTCGCGATGCGCTCCACACAGCCGTGCGAGCCGCACGGGCACAGATCGCCGTCGAGGTCCACGCTGATGTGGCCGATGTGGCCCGCATTGCCGGTCGGTCCGGCGTGCAGCCGGCCGCCGAGCACCAGGCCGCCGCCGACGCCCGTGGAGACGACCATGCACAGGGCGTTGTCGTGGCCGCGGGCGGCTCCCTGCCAGTGTTCGGCCGCCGTGATCGCCACACCGTCGCCGATCAGCTCGACGGGGAGGCCCCCGGCTGCGGCCCGGACGTGTCCGACGAGCGGGTAGTCGCGCCAGCCGGGCACGTTCACCGGGCTCACCGTGCCCGCCGACCTGTCCACCGGACCGGCGCTGCCGATCCCCACGGCCGTGGCCCGCTCCCAGAGCGGCGACCCGGTGAGTTCGCCGAGCACCTCCGCCACGGCCCGCATCACGGTGTCGCCGTCCTCGCGGGCGGGCGTCGGCCGCTGGGCGCGGACCAGGATCCGTCCCTGGCCGTCCACCAGAGCGCCGGCGATCTTGGTGCCGCCGATGTCGAGCGCGGCCACGAGGTCGGTGTGCATGAGTGTCGGAACTCCCCGTCAACGGTGAAAGGACTGGCCGGCCAGCAGCGGAGCACGGTCCGGAGATTGCGGTGGACAGTCTCCCCCGAGCCTGACAACGTTGTCCAGGCTCTATGCTCGACGCCACATCCTCATACAAACCCAGGACCGACGCACCCCCGTGGACGACAGGACAGGACACCGCACCGTGCCCGAGACCAACCTCCGATCCGCCACGCGCTACGGCACCCGGCCGACCATGAAGGACGTCGCGGCACGTGCCGGGGTCGGCCTCAAGACGGTCTCCCGCGTCGTGAACGGGGAGCCGGGCGTGACCCCGGAGACGGAGCGGCGTGTCCAGGAGTCCATCGACGCGCTCGGTTTCCGCCGCAACGACAGCGCCCGGGTGCTGCGCAAGGGCCGTACGGCGAGCATCGGCCTGGTCCTGGAGGACCTCGCCGACCCGTTCTACGGACCGCTGAGCCGGTCGGTCGAGGAGGTGGCCCGCGCGCACGGCGCCCTGCTGATCAACGGCTCCAGCGCGGAGGACCCGGACCGTGAGCAGGAGCTGGTGCTGGCCCTGTGCGCGCGGCGGGTGGACGGGCTGGTGGTGATCCCGGCCGGTGACGACCACCGGTATCTGGAGCCCGAGCTCAGGGCGGGTGTCGCCACGGTGTTCGTGGACCGGCCGGCCGGGCACATCGACGCCGACGTGGTCCTGTCGGACAACTTCGGCGGTGCCCGGGGCGGCGTCGCCCACCTCATCGCGCACGGGCACCGCCGGATCGGCTTCATCGGCGACATGCCCCGCATCCACACCGCCGCCGAACGGCTGCGCGGCTACCGGGCCGCGATGGAGGACGCGGACATACCGGTGGCCGACTCCTGGATGTCCCTCGGCGTCACCGACCCCGAGCGGGTGCGCAGGGCGGCCGAGGAGATGCTGTCCGGCCCGGACCCCGTCACCGCGATCTTCGCGGCCAACAACCGGGTGACGGTCACCGTGATCCGCGTGCTCGCCGAGCAGACCCGCCGGGTGGCCCTGGTCGGCTTCGACGACATCGAGCTCGCCGACCTGCTCCAGCCGGGCGTCACGGTCGTCGCCCAGGACGCTGCGGCCATCGGCCGTACCGCCGCGGAACGCCTCTTCCGGCAGTTGGACGGCACCCTGGTCACCCCCGAACGCATCGAGCTCCCGACCCGGCTGATCACCCGCGGCTCGGGCGAGCTGCCCCCGGCGGACTGAGCGGCCCATGGAACATACGGAGCACATGGACCACGTCACCGATCGCACACTGCGAGCACTCGGCCTGGCCGAGGCGCCGCGCGAACACCCCCTGCTCTACCCGGGCGCGTGGCCCGCCGGCTCCGGGCTCCTCGACGGGGACCGCTTCCTGCCGCTGGACCGGCTCGTGCACGAGGACCGCACGCCGGTTCTCGCCATCGGCTCGAACGCCTGCCCGGGGCAACTGCGGCACAAGATGGAGGAGTTCGGGATCATGTCGCCGATCCCGATGGTGAAGGCCCGGGTGACGGGCGTCGACGCGGGTGTGTCGGCGCATGTGAGCCGCATGGGGTATGTGTCGGCCTCGCCGGTCGGCGCGCCCGACACCGTACGGGAGTTGTTCGTCATCTGGCTCGACGCCGAGCAGCTCGCCGTGATCGACGCGAGCGAGGGCGTGCCGGTGCCGGCCGGCAACTACGACCGTGCCTGGCTGCCTTCGCCCGACGTGCGCATCGACCTGGCGGACGGCACGCGCCTGCCCGGGGCTTACGCGTACGTCAACCGGCACGGTGTCCTGCACGACGGCACCGGCGTGCCGCGCACGCACCCGGGCCAGCGGGTGCTGCTCACCGAGCTGCTCGTCGGCCTGCCGCGCTTCCGAGAGCTGTTCGGCGTCGTGCCCGAGGAGTTCTGCGCACGGGCCCGCTCCGACCGGCGGCTGTGCGAGCGGGGCACGCGGCTGTTCGTCGAGGAGAAGCTGGTGACGGCCTCCGGGCTGGAGCGGTACGCGGCGGTGTCGCTGCGCGCTCAGCAGACCGGGAGCCCGGGGACGGCCGCGTCGTTGTCGCCGCCCTTGATGTAGACGTCGCTGACCCAGACGTCCGTGTTGCCGCTGTCGTCGTCGGTCTTGGCCCACCAGATGTTGGTCCACCGGCCGTCGGTCTCTCGCCGGCCCAGGTTCTGCTGGCAGTAGAAGTAGTTGGTGCCGGCGTTGAGGACTCCGACCTCGGTGCCGGAGGCGGTGTACGACTTGGCGGTCTTCCAGACCTGGCAGTTGTACTTGCCGCCGCCGATGGCATGGCAGACGGGTGCCTCGGTGGTGGTTCCGCCGCCGCCTGTCGTACCGCCGTCGCTGGATCCGCCGCCGGTGCCGCTGCCTCCGGAGGCATCGCCGGACGTTCCTCCGGTCGTGTCGCCGGTGGCGCCGCCGGAGGACTTGGCGGGGGCCGAGGTGGTCGCCCGGCCGTTGGGCTCCGGTTTCTTCTCGTCCCCGGGCTTCTTCGACGGGGTCTTGCCCTTGTCGTCGCCCTGTCCCTCGGGGCTGGGGGCGTTCGAACGGTCGTCGGTGCGACCGGGCTCGGCCGCGGGGGCCGCGGCATCCGCACGGGCGGCGTCGGTCCGCGCGCCCGTGCCCTTGCCGTCGGAGTCGGCCAGCAGGGCGACCGTGGTACCGGCCGCCGCGAGGACGACGGTGACGGCCGCGGCGGCGAGGAGGACCCGGGCCTTACGGCGAGGCGTGGCGGGGGAGTTCATCGGGCCCGTGGCAACAGAGGCGCCAGGGGCGGGGCTGCCCGGGCCGGCCGGCCCGAAGCCCTGCGGGCCGGGTCCTGGGTCGTGCGGGCCGGGTCCTGGGTCGTGCGGGCTGGGCTCCGCAGCGTGCGGGCCGGGAACTGCGACGTGCGGACCGGGCTCCGCAGCGTGCGGGCCGGAAACTACGACGTGCGGACCGGGCTCCGCAGCGTGCGGGCCGGAAACTACGACGTGCGGACCGGGCTCCGCAGCGTGCGGGCCGGAAACTGCCGCGTCGGGAACTGCGACGTGCGGACCAGCCCCCGAGCCGTGTCGGCCAGGCTCTGAACCCTGCGGGCCGTGTCCTGCGCCGTGCAGGCCGGGCTCCGAACCACGCTGAGCGGACCCTGCGCCATCCGGGCCGGGGACTGCGCCGCGCGGACCGTGTCCCGAGCCATGGGGAGCGGTCCCCGATCCATCCGAGCCGAGCCCCGAGCCCTGCGGACCGGGCGCTGCTTGCGCCGGCCGCCCCGAGCCCGAGTCCCACTGTCCCGGTGCGCCGGAGGCGGTCGCTCCAGGAGTGCCGGTGGTTCCGGAGGCGGCAGCCGTGCCGGTGCCCGGGGTGCCCGGGTCCTCGTGGGGTCCGGCGGCACCCGGCCGCACGTGCTGCGGTGGGCCGAATCCCGGCGGTACCGACGGGACACTGCGCTCCGTCTCGGGGCGTGTCGGTGAGGTCGGGGCCGCAGGACCTCGCAGTGTGGACGTCGGCGTGTCCGTGCCGCCCGTGTCCGCCACCGTCTGGAGCATCTCGCGCGCCCTGTCGGCCTCCGGGCGGCCCTCGGGGCGCTTGTCCAGCAGCTGCTGGAGGATGGGGCTCAGAGGTCCGGCGCGCCGGGGCTCGGGCAGCGGCTCGGTGACGATCGCGGTGAGCGTCGAGAACGTGGACGTACGGCGGAAGGGCGAGGAGCCCTCGACGGCCGCGTACAGCGTGGCGCCCAGGGCCCAGATGTCGGAGGCGGGGCCCGGGTCGGCGCCCTGGGCCCGCTCGGGGGCCAGGTAGTCGAGGGAGCCGACGAGTTCGCCGCTGCGGGTGAGGTGCGTGGCCGAACCGTCGCCCGGGTCGTCCATCGTGGCGATGCCGAAGTCGGTGAGGACGACCCGGCCCGAGCGGTCGAGCAGGATGTTGCCGGGCTTCACGTCGCGGTGCAGGACGCCCGCACGGTGGGCGGCGGCCAGCGCGTCCATGACCTTGGCACCGATCCCGGCCGCCTCGCGCGCGTCCAGCGGGCCGCGGTCGCGCAGTACGTCGTCCAGGGACGGCCCGTCGACCAGCTCCATGACGATGAGGGGGCGGCCGTCGACCTCGGCGATGTCGTGCACGGCGATGACTCCGGTGTGGCGCACCCGGGCCGCCGCACGCGCCTCGCGCTGCATCCGCACGCGCAGACCGGCCAGTTCGGGGCCGGCCGCGTCGGTGTAGGTGCGCAGTTCCTTGACGGCCACCTCACGGCCGAGGACCTCGTCGACGGCCTTCCAGACGACGCCCATGCCGCCGCGCCCCAGCTGGGCGGTGACGCGATAACGGCCTGCCAGCAGCCGACCGGCCCCGTCCGCCTGCCCGTACTCCCCCGTTGACACCGCTGCCCCGTTCCTCTGACCCCACCGGTTTCACCGACACGTCCACGCGTAAGTGGCGTACAGACTACGGGGCGGCGGTGACAGTGACAGCCGGTGGTGACGGCTGTGACAGTGCCGGTACGTGCGGGCCGGACCGTCGGGAAGAAGCCGTCAGGCGGACGCCGTCAGGTCCCCCCGCCGGGGCACCGCGAAGCTCTCCAGGTCGGCGCGGGTCAGGCCGGTCAGCCGGGCGACCTCCCCGATGTCCAGGGCGCCGCAGTCCAGGCCGCGCAGCAGGTAGCCGCTGAGGGCCTTGGCGGTGGCGGGTTCGTCCATGACGTCGCCGCCGGTGCGGTTGGCGTAGCGGGCGAGGCGGGCGGCGGCCTGCTCGAAGCCCTCGCGGTAGAAGGCGAAGACGGCCGCGTAACGGGTGGGGATGTGGCCGGGGTGCATGTCCCAGCCCTGGTAGTAGGCGCGGGCCAGGGCGCGGCGGGTGAGGCCGTAGTGCAGGCGCCAGGCGGCGTGCACCTTCTCGGTCGGGCCGATGGGCAGGACGTTGGTGGAGCCGTCCGAGACGCGGACGCCGGTGCCGGCCGCGGCGACCTGCATGACGGCCTTGGCGTGGTCGGCGGCGGGGTGGTCACTGGCCTGGTGGGCGGCGGAGACGCCGAGGCAGGCGCTGTAGTCGAAGGTGCCGTAGTGCAGGCCGGTGGCGCGGCCCTCGGCGGCCTGGATCATGCGGGCGACGGTGGCGGTGCCGTCGGCGGCGAGGATGGCCTGGCTGGTCTCGATCTGGATCTCGAAGCCGATCCGGCCGGGCTCCAGGCCGTGCGTCTTCTCGAAGGCGTCCAGCAGCCGCGCCATGGCGGTGACCTGCTCGGCGTAGGTCACCTTCGGCAGGGTGAGGACCAGCCCACCGGGCAGGCCGCCGGCCTCCATCAGACCGGTGAGGAAGATGTCGAGGGTGCGGATGCCCCGGGCGCGTACGGGCGCTTCCATGCACTTCGTGCGGATGCCCATGTAAGGGGCCGCGGTGCCGTCCTGGTACGCCTCGGCGATCAGCCGGGCGGCGCGGGCGGCGGCCTCGTCCTCCTCGGCGTCGGGGCGGTTGCCGTAGCCGTCCTCGAAGTCGACGCGCAGGTCCTCGATCGGCTCGCGCTCCAGCTTGGCGCGCACGCGCGCGTGGACGGGCTCGGCGAGTTCGTCGGCCAGGCCGAGGACGGCGGCGAAGGACGCGGCGTCCGGGGCGTGTTCGTCGAGGGCGTCCAGGGCGCGGTCGCCCCAGGAGCGGATCGTGTCGGCGGCGAAGACGTCGCCGGGGACGTAGACGGTGTGGACGGGCTGGCGGGTGCCGGGGTCTCCTGGGTAGCGGCGCTCCAGCTCGGCGTCGACCGGCGCGAGGGAGGCGCTGATCTCCTCGCAGACGGCGCCCGCGAGGCTCGTCGCCACCTTCTCCTGCTGGCCCTGACCCATTCCGAGACCCTCCTGTTTTCCGCTGTACGGAATCAACAATCCGTAGAGCGAAGTTATCGGCCGACCTTCGGGCTGGTCAACACCGTCTTGAAGTGGGATTCCCCATCCTTCACCCTTGGTCACTGCCGACCCGCCGTCTTCTTCCGTATTCAGAAGACAAGCTTCATCCTGACGTGCAAGGGGAGGGAGACCACGTGCCGAACGAGGCCGGAGTGACGCGCCGCCACGGGCTCAAGGCGGCGGCGGCCGCCGCCATCACGGGACCGCTGCTCACCACCGCGGGCCCCACACAGCCCGCTTCCGCCGGCGAGCACCCGGGCGCCCTGAACGTCATGACGTTCAACGTGCGCTTCGCGACCGTCGTCGACGAGACACCGCGCTGGACCGTGCGCCGACCGGTGATGCGAGAACTGCTGCGCCGCGAGCGACCGCACGTCATCGGCACCCAGGAAGGGCTCTACCAGCAGCTGCGCATGATCGAGACAGATCTCGGCGGCCACTACGACTGGATCGGCACCGGACGCGGGGGCGGCAGCAAGGACGAGTTCATGGCGATCTTCTACGACACGCGCAGACTCGACCCGGTCGAGTTCGATCACTTCTGGCTGTCCGACACCCCGAACACGATCGCCTCGAACACCTGGGGCGCGGACTGGCTGCGCATGGTGACCTGGGTCCGTTTCGCCGATCTCGCCAACGGGGGACGGGAGTTCTACGTCCTCAACACCCACCTGGACAGCGTCAGCCAGTACGCCCGGGAACGCTCGGCGGGGGTCATCGGCGAGACGATCGCCGGGTGGGACCGGTCGTTACCGGTCATCGTCACCGGCGACTTCAACGCGGACGCCCACGACAACCGGGTGCACGACCTGATGCTGGACATCGGACTGGTCGACGCCTGGGACGCGGCGGCCTCGCGGAGTCCGGCGTACGGGACGTACCACGGCTACCGGGGGCCCAGGCCCGGCGGGCGGCGCATCGACTGGATCCTCACCACGCCCGGGGTTACCACGCACTGGGCCGGGATGAACACCTTCTCCGTGGACGGGACGTACCCGAGCGACCACCTGCCGGTGCAGGCCTCGATGACCCTGGGATGAGAAGAGGCCCCCGTGACCGTTCGTGCTTAGGTTCTAGCGATCGTCGCAACACCCCAGCTCAAAGGGTGCGATGTTCGAGATCCGCAGGACACGGACGGTGGCTCAGGGCCGCAGGAAGCTGACCCGTGAGCGGGAGGAATACTTCCGGCTCGTGCAGCAAGGCGTGAGTTACACGGAGGCGGCCAGGGCCGTCGGCATCAACCTCCGCACGGGAAAGCGGTGGCGTAACGACCGGAACCCCTGCGGCCGGCAGAAGGCGGCACCACCGGCCAGAGCGGTGGTGCCGCCTTCTGGTGCGTCCCGGTACCTGCGTGAAGCCGACCGGATCYACATCGCCGACCGGCTCCTGGASAAGGCGACGGTCCGCGCGATCGCCGCCGAACTGAGCCGCAGTCCCTCCACCGTCAGCCGGGAGATCCGCCGCAACCGGCACCCCGTCAACGGCCGGTACCGTCCCTTCGCCGCCCAGGCCCGCGCGGATGACCGCCGTCCCCGCCCCAAGCCCCGGAAGATCAGCCAGGATCCCGAGCTCCGGGCCGCCGTCCAGGCAGGTCTTGACCAGCGGTGGAGCCCGGAACAGATCTGTCACGCTCTGCGCAGACAGTTCCCCGACCGGCCGGAGATGCACRTGGTCCACGAAACCGTCTACCAGGCGCTCTACGTGCAAGGGCGCGGAGCACTGCGCCGGGAGCTGGCCGGCGCCCYGCGCACCGGACGCGCCCGCCGCAAGCCCCACCGCCAGGCCAACTGCCGACAGCCGCGCTTCAGGCGATCCCATGGTGATGATCAGCGACCGCCCGGCCGAAGCGGACGACCGGGCCGTGCCCGGCCACGGGGAAGGCGACCTCATCATCGGCAAGAACAGCGGCTCGGCGACCGGCACCCTGGTCGAACGCAGCACCCGCTACGTGATGCTCCTCCACCTGCCCGCCGACCACACCGCCGCCAGCGTCCGAGACGCCCTGACGCAGACCGCACACAGGCTGCCACCACACCTCAAGCGGTCCCTGACCTGGGACCAGGGCTCCGAAATGGCCGCCCACCACAGCTTCACCGTCGCCACGGACATCCCGGTCTACTTCTGCGACCCGGCAAGTCCCTGGCAGCGCGGCTCCAACGAGAACACCAACGGCCTGCTGCGGCAGTACTTCCCCAAGGGAACTGACCTGTCCGTCCACAGCCGCGAGCGCCTGGACGACGTCGCCGCCCAGCTCAACGGCCGCCCACGCAAAACACTCGGCTGGGAAACCCCAGCCGAGCGTCTGCATAAACTGCTCGCCGTCTGACACAACCGACCATGTGTTGCGACGATCCCTAGAAACCGCCGTGCGGTCACGGGGGCCTTCCACAACCGGAGCCGATCAGCCCTTGCGGGTCTTGATCTCCTCGGTCAGGGCCGGGACGACGTCGAAGAGGTCGCCGACGACGCCGTAGTCGACGAGGTCGAAGATCGGGGCCTCGGCGTCCTTGTTGATCGCCACGATCGTCTTCGAGGTCTGCATACCGGCACGGTGCTGGATCGCGCCGGAGATACCGGAGGCGATGTACAGCTGCGGCGAGACGGACTTGCCGGTCTGGCCGACCTGGTTGGTGTGCGGGTACCAGCCGGCGTCCACCGCGGCGCGCGAGGCGCCGACGGCCGCGCCGAGCGAGTCGGCGAGGGCCTCGATGATCGCGAAGTTCTCCGCGCCGTTGACGCCACGGCCGCCGGAGACCACGATCGCGGCCTCGGTCAGCTCCGGACGGCCCGTCGACTCACGCGGCGTACGGCCGGTGACCTTGGTGCCGGTGGCCTTGTCGGAGAAGGTCACGGACAGCGCCTCGACCGCACCGGCGGCCGGGGCGGCCTCGACGGCCGCGCTGTTGGGCTTGACCGTGATGACCGGGGTGCCCTTGGAGACACGGGACTTGGTGGTGAAGGACGCGGCGAACACCGACTGCGTGGCCACCGGGCCCTCCTCGTCGGCCTCCAGGTCGACGGCGTCGGTGATGATGCCGGAGCCCAGACGCAGCGCCAGACGGGCGGCGATCTCCTTGCCCTCGGCGGAGGACGGCACCAGCACGGCCGCCGGGGACACCTCGGCAACCGCGGCCTGGAGGGCGTCCACCTTCGGTACGACCAGGTAGTCGGCGTACTCGGCGGCCTCGTGCGTGAGCACCTTCACCGCGCCGTGCTCGGCGAGCGCGGCGGCGGTGTCACCGGCGCCGTTGCCCAGCGCGACGGCGACCGGCTCGCCGATGCGGCGGGCCAGGGTCAGCAGCTCCAGAGTGGGCTTGCGGACGGCACCGTCCACGTGGTCGACGTAGACGAGAACTTCAGCCATGGGACTTCTTCTCTCCTGCTTGCGAAAGATGAGGGGCGGTCAGCGAATGCGGGGCTCAGATGAACTTCTGGCCCGCGAGGAACTCAGCGAGCTGCTTGCCGCCCTCGCCCTCGTCCTTGACGATCGTGCCCGCGGTACGGGCCGGACGCTCGGCCACGTTCTCGACGGTGGTGTAGGCGCCCTCCAGGCCGACCTCCTCGGCCTCGATGTCGAGGTCGGACAGGTCCCAGGACTCCACCGGCTTCTTCTTGGCCGCCATGATGCCCTTGAAGGACGGGTAACGCGCCTCGCCCGACTGATCGGTGACCGACACGACCGCCGGCAGGGACGCCTCCAGCTGCTCGGAAGCGGCGTCGCCGTCACGGCGGCCCTTGACCGTGCCGTCCTCAACCGACACCTCGGACAGCAGGGTCACCTGCGGCACGCCCAGACGCTCGGCGAGCAGCGCGGGCACGACGCCCATGGTGCCGTCGGTGGAGGCCATGCCGGAGATCACCAGGTCGTAGCCGGCCTTCTCGATGGCCTTGGCCAGGATCAGGGAGGTGCCGATGGCGTCGGTGCCGTGAATGTCGTCGTCCTCGACGTGGATCGCCTTGTCCGCACCCATGGACAGCGCCTTGCGCAGCGCGTCCTTGGCGTCCTCCGGGCCCACCGTCAGGACGGTGATCTCCACGTCGTCGGAGTTCTCGGAGATCTGCAGCGCCTGCTCGACCGCGTACTCGTCGAGCTCGGAGAGCAGACCGTCCACGTCGTCCCGGTCGACGGTCAGGTCATCGGCGAAGTGCCGGTCGCCAGTGGCGTCGGGCACGTACTTCACAGTGACAACGATCCTCAAGCTCACGCCGGCTCTCCTACTGCATCGTCATTTCCATGCTGCCTACTCGCAGGCAGCATAGGCGCCTCAAGCGGCCGATCCCGGTCGGGGCGACCCACGCTCCGAGCGAAATATTACTCGTCAGTACACATAGTTCGTTCCCGCTAAGCAAGCGCTTTGAACTGTGACCTTCGCAACGCAGCGTAACCGGAACTCGACGGTCCCGCAGCCCGGGGAACACGTGGATCAGTCGCTCAGGCGGTTGAAACGTCCCTGGTGGTAGAGGAGCGGCCGGCCGGTGCCCGTGGGGTCGCCGAGCACGACCTCCGCGATCACGATCCGGTGGTCTCCGGCGGGCACGCGCGTGACGACCCGGCCCACCAGCCAGGCCAGCACGCCGTCGAGCACGGGGACTCCCTCGGGCCCCTCGCGCCAGGCGGTGGGCGGCGCGAAACGGTCGGCTCCGCTGCGGGCGAAGGTGGCGGCCAGCTCCTGCTGGTGCTCGCCGAGTATGTGGACGCCGACATGGCCGGCCGCCGCGATCGCGGGCCAGCTGGAGGAGCCGGTGCCGACCCCGAAGGAGAGCATGGGCGGCTCGGCGGAGACGGAGGCGAGGGAGGTGGCGGTGAAGCCCACCGGACCGGCGTCGCCACGGGCGGTGATCACGGCGACCCCCGCCGCGTGCCGCCGGAAGACCGAGCGCAGGAGGTCGGGCGTGGCGAGAAGGTCCGCAGGCATGGGGTCAGGCTGACGATAAATGGTGGGCGCAGTCAAGTTCGTTCCCCGATGTGGGAGATGGCTCACTGACCGGGTCGCGTCCCTCACACCGCCTCCCCCAGCGCGGCGATCACATCGGCCTTGCGCGGCTGGCCGGTGGCCCGCCGCACCACCCGGCCGTCGGCGTCGAGGACCAGCACGGTCGGGGTCTTGAGGATGTCCAGCCGTCGTACGAGGTCCAGCTGGGCCTCGGCGTCGATCTCGACGTGGGTCACGCCCGGGACCATGCCCGCGACCTCGCCGAGGACCCGCCGGGTCGCCCGGCAGGGCGCGCAGAACGCGCTGGAGAACTGCACGAGTGTGGCCCGCTCTCCCAGGTCCGCGCCCAGTTCGGCCGCGTCCAGCCGCTTGCCGTCGTCCCGCCCGCGCACCCGCACTCTCCCGCTCCGCCGCCGTTGCAGCACTCCGTAGGCGCTCGCCGCCGCGAGCACCAGCACGCACACCACCAGTCCGGTCATCACCTGTTGCAAGCGTTCACGAGACCGCAAAGATTCCCGCCCGCTCCACGGACCCGTGCTGCGGAATGCTTGCTTCCCATGGACATCGATGTGAGAGGGCCACGTTTCGGCGCGGCCGTGACGACCGTCGTCCTGGCGGCCGTCCTGGTCACGGGGAGCGCGTGGCTGCTGGCCTGGCAGACGCTGGCGTTCCTGCTGGGCGCGGCCGGCGGGGCGACCCGGTCGCCCTACGGCTTGCTGTTCCGGAAGGCCGTACGGCCGCGGCTCGGGCCTCCGACCGCGTTCGAGGCGCCCGAACCGCCGCGTTTCGCCCAGGCGGTGGGGCTGTTTTTCGCCGCAATCGGGCTCGTCGGCTACACCCTGGGAGCCGGCTGGCTTGGTCTCGCGGCGACCGGCGCCGCGCTCGCGGCAGCCTTCTTGAACGCCGTGTTCGGGTACTGCCTGGGGTGCGAGATGTACCTGCTCGTACGGCGGATGACGGTAGGCCTGAAGTAATACGGACGTAAAAGCCCGAGGTGGGGTCCGGCGGAGACGTGACGAGAATCTCTTCACGGGCGGGCACGGGGACTGGCTACCCGGCCGTTCTTCGGGCACGATCTCGACAAGCCGTAAACCTACGGCTGCGTAACTTTCCACTGGGAATCCCTTCCCAGGCAGAGCAGGAAGGGTCCGACCCGCCCATGGCAGAGCTCGTCTACCGTCCCGTCGTCGGTTGCGCCCGCACGCTGTTCAAGGCGTGGGACCTCAAGATCGACTGTCAGGGTTCGGAGAACATCCCGCGCTCGGGCGGCGCCGTGCTGGTGAGCAACCACATCAGCTACCTGGACTTCGTCTTCAACGGCCTGGCGGCGCTGCCGCAGAAACGTCTCGTGCGCTTCATGGCGAAGGAGTCCGTCTTCCGTCACAAGATCTCGGGCCCGCTGATGCGCGGGATGAAGCACATCCCCGTGGACCGCAAGCAGGGCGAGGCGGCCTACGCGCACGCCCTGGACTCACTGCGGTCGGGCGAGATCGTCGGCGTCTTCCCCGAGGCGACCATCTCGCAGTCGTTCACACTGAAGAGCTTCAAGTCGGGTGCCGCGCGCATGGCCCAGGAGGCCGGCGTCCCGCTGATCCCGATGGCGGTGTGGGGCACGCAGCGGCTGTGGACCAAGGGCCACCCCCGCAACTTCAAGCGCAGCCACATCCCCATCACGATCCGGGTCGGCGAGGCGGTCGAGGCCTCCCGCGACAAGTACGCGGGCGCGATCACCCGTCAGCTGCGCGAGCGCGTCCAGGAACTCCTCGAGGCCGCCCAGCGCGCCTACCCCGTACGCCCGAAGGGCCCGGACGACACCTGGTGGATGCCGGCCCACCTCGGCGGCACGGCTCCCACGCCGGAGCAGGTGCGGGAGGCGGACGCGCACTGACACCCGGGGGCGGTCGGCCCGGGCCAGGGTCCTGCTTCACAGGGCGGTGGGGAGTGTCCTCCACAAGTGGAGCCGGTCGCCGGCCGCTTTGAGGGTGTCGAGTACGACCGGGTGAGGCGCGGCGTACAGGACCGGACAGTCCGTCTCACCCGTCGCCGGGTCGGGCGTGAAGGCGAGCCGCTCGCCGTCGAGGGAGAACTGCGCGTCCACGCCCGGCTTGTTGCCCCGGGGATCCTGCCGGTGCCACGCGCCGTTGAACCGCACGGCGATCAGACCGTGCACCACGTCGAGCTTCTGGTAGCACAGCGCGGTCGGGATGTCCTCGGCCCGCAGCAGCGCCGCGAGCGCGTGGGCCTTGGCGTAGCAGATGCCGGTGCGCTGTTCCAGGACATCGGAAGCGCGCCAGGTGACGCGGAGATCGCCCGAATCCTGCGAGTGCGGAATGGTGTCGCGCACGAACTCGAACGCCGCCTGCGCATACTCATACGAGTTCGCCACACCCCTGGCCAGCTTGGCCGCTGTCTCGCGAACGAGCGGATGGTGATGGTCTACCACCTCGTCAGCGGCCAAGTAGGCGGAGAGGTCGGGAGTTTCCTGGATCAGCTGCATGCAGGCAGAGCGTAGGGGCGAGCTCACACCTCGGTCAATGTATTTTCGCTCCAACGTATACTTATGCATCAGTGGGAAGAGCGGCTGAACACCACCGCAACCGCCCGCCCGGCCACAACCGGCGGACGGCGCGTCCCCCACGACCTACTACTGCAGGACGCCGATCTACCTGCACGACAAGGCGTCGTACACCTTCGAGGTCCCCTTGCGGATCGACCGGGTGGTGCGCGGCGCGCACACCACCGTCGCCACCGTCCACGACGATCCCGAGCTGAGCATCAGCGAGTTCGACCCGAACCTGCGCGACAACAGCGCGCGGATCGTCGTCAACTGACGGCACTCACGAGGAGATGGCCTCAGCGGGCCATCTCCTCCTTCAGTGCCGCCACGAACGCGTCCACGTCGTCCTCGGTCGTGTCGAAGGCGCACATCCAGCGGACGTCGCCCGCGGCCTCGTCCCAGAAGTAGAAGCGGAACCGCTTCTGGAGGCGCTCGCTCACGTCGTGCGGCAGGCGGGCGAACACCGCGTTGGACTGCACCGGGTGGAGGATCTCCACGCCGTGCACGGCGCGTACGCCCTCGGCGAGGCGCTGGGCCATCTCGTTGGCGTGGCGGGCGTTGCGCAGCCACAGGTCCCGGGCGAGCAGGGCCTCCAGCTGCACCGACACGAAGCGCATCTTGGAGGCGAGCTGCATGGACAGCTTGCGCAGGTGCTTCATGTGGCTGACGGCGTCCTGGTTGAGGACCACGACCGCCTCGCCGAAGAGGGCGCCGTTCTTCGTGCCGCCCAGGGAGAGGATGTCGACGCCGGCGGCGTTGGTGAGCGTGCGCATCGGGACGTCCAGGGTGGCGGCGGCGTTGGCCAGCCGGGAGCCGTCCAGGTGCACCTTCATGCCGTGCGCGTGGGCGTGCTCGCACAGGGCGCGTATCTCGTCCGGCGTGTAGACCGTGCCCAGCTCGGTGGCCTGGGCGATGGAGACGACCTGCGGCATCGCGCGGTGCTCGTCGTCCCAGCCGTACGCCTGCCGGTCGATCAGCTCGGGCGTGAGCTTGCCGTCGGGCGTGGGCACGGTGAGCAGTTTCAGGCCGCCGACCCGCTCGGGCGCCCCGCACTCGTCGACGTTGATGTGCGCGCTCTCGGCGCAGATCACCGCTCCCCAGCGGTCGGTGACCGCCTGGAGGGCGACGACGTTGGCGCCGGTGCCGTTGAAGACCGGGAAAGCCTCCGCGGTGGGCCCGAAGTGGCTGCGGACCAGGTGCTGGAGGTTCTCGGTGTACGCGTCCTCGCCGTAGGCGACCTGGTGCCCGCCGTTGGCCAGGGCCAGGGCGGCGAGCACCTCCGGGTGGGCGCCGGCGTAGTTGTCGCTGGCGAAACCGCGGACCTCGGGGTCGTGATGGCGACGGGCGTCGGTCTTCGGCGGGTTCACGGCTTCTCGGTGAGCCACAGACGGTTTCCGTTCACTTCGGCGGCGGGCTTCTCCCAGACCCCGGTGATGGCCTCGGCCAGGTCCTTGACGTCGGTGAAGCCCGCGAACTTCGCGTTGGGGCGGTCGGCGCGCATGGCGTCGTGCACCAGTGCCTTCACCACCAGGATCGTAGCCGCCGAGGTCGGGCCCTCGGGGCCCCCGGCCTTGCGGAAGTAGTCGGCCATGGCCAGCGTCCATGCCTCGGCCGCCGCCTTGCCGGCGGCGTACGCGGCGTTGCCCGCGGTGGGCTTGCTGGCGCCCGCCGCGCTGATCAGCACGTACCTGCCGCGGTCACTGCGCTGGAGCGCCTCGTGGAAGGCGAGGGACGTGTGCTGCACGGTGCGTACGAGCAGCATCTCCAGGAAGTCCCAGTCGTCGAGGCTGGTCCGGGTGAAGGTCTCGCTGCCGCGCCAGCCGCCGACGAGATGGACCAGGCCGTCGACGTGGCCGAAGTCCTTCTCGATGCGGGTGGCCCAGTCGCGGGTGGCCCGCAGGTCGAGCAGGTCGACCGTGTCACCGGTGACGGTGGCGCCGCCGGTGGCGTAGCTCGCCGCGTCCACCGCCTCCGCCAGCCGCTCCGGGTCGTTGTCCGAGCCGATGACGGTGGCTCCCGCCTCGGCCAGCCTGAGCAGCGCGGCCCGGCCGGCGGGTCCTCCCGCTCCGGCCACCGCGATCACCGCGCCGCTGAGCGCCCCGTTCCCCGCCATGGTCTTCGCCTCCTGAGCCGTGTTGTCGCTTCGCTGATCGCTCACGCGGCGATCCGCTCGGCGCCGTCCGCGGTGATGCCCTTGGTGGAGGCGATCACGTTCTTCAGCTTCTTGGACAGTGCCTCATAGAACATGCTCAGCGGAAACTCGTCCGGAAGCACGTCATCGACGAGTTTCCGCGGCGGCTGCGTCAGATCCAGGGCGTCGGGGCCCTTGGCCCACTTCGAGCCCGGGTGCGGGGCGAGGTAGGTGGAGACGAGCTCGTACCCGGCGAACCAGTGCACGAGCTTGGGGCGGTCGATGCCGTCGCGGTACAGCTGCTCGATCTCGCCGCACAGCTGGTTGGTGACCTGCGGGGCGCGCTCCCAGTCGATGGAGAGCTTGTTGTCCCTCCAGCGGACGACGTCGTGCTTGTGCAGGTAGGCGAAGAGGAGCTGGCCGCCGAGGCCGTCGTAGTTGCGCACGCGCTCGCCGGTGACGGGGAAGCGGAACATGCGGTCGAAGAGCACCGCGACCTGCACGTCACGCGCCTGCGGCACGCCGTCCTGCGCGAGCTTCACGGCCTCCTTGAAGGCGGTGAGGTCGCAGCGCAGCTCCTCCAGGCCGTACATCCAGAACGGCTGGCGCTGCTTGATCATGAACGGGTCGAACGGCAGGTCGCCGTGGCTGTGGGTGCGGTCGTGGACCATGTCCCACAGGACGAACGCCTCCTCGCAGCGCTTCTGGTCGTGGACCATCGCGGCGACGTCCTCGGGCAGCTCCAGGCCGAGGATGTCGACGGCGGCGTCGGTGACGCGGCGGAAGCGGGCGGCCTCGCGGTCGCAGAAGATGCCGCCCCAGCTGAACCGCTCGGGAGCCTCGCGCACGGCGATGGTCTCGGGGAAGAGCACGGCGGAGTTGGTGTCGTAGCCCGCCGTGAAGTCCTCGAACTTGATGCCGCAGAACAGCGGGTTGTCGTAGCGGGTGCGCTCCAGTTCGGCCAGCCAGTCCGGCCAGACCATGCGCAGCACGACCGCTTCGAGGTTGCGGTCCGGGTTGCCGTTCTGCGTGTACATCGGGAAGACGACCAGGTGCTGGAGGCCGTCCGCCCGGTTCGCGGCGGGCTGGAAGGCCAGCAGCGAGTCGAGGAAGTCGGGCACCTGGAAACCGCCGTCGGCCCACCGGCCGAGGTCCTTGACCAGGGCCTCGTGGTAGTCGCGGTCGTGCGGGAGCAGCGGGGAGAGCTCCATGACCGCGTCCGCGACCTGGCGGACGGCGAGCTCGGCAGCGGCCGGGTCGGGCGCGCCCTCGGCGTCGAAGTCGATCGACCCGTCCTTGGACTGCCATGGCCGGATCCGCTCCACGGCATCCTTGAGCACGGGCCATGCCGGGTGGTCCACCACCCTGGTCACGGGAGGAACTCGTTCCTCCGAACCCACCTGCACAAGAATTTCCGTCATGTCACACCTTCCACGGGAGAATCTCGCGTACGCCGACCGTATACACACGAGGTTCCTCCGAGCAAGGGCCACCTCGGGAAAATATCCTGCCTTACCCGGCCCTTCACCGCACTTTTTCCTGTCGACCATGCTTCTGCCCGCACGCACGCCGACCACACCCTCGCCCTCTGCACAGGGCGGGTGCAGGCGATACGGTCAGGTGGGCCGTCAGGCCCCCAGTGCCGCCTGTCGACGGAAGAGAGTCGCGTCTTGAACTTCCTCACCATCGGTCACCGCGGAGTCATGGGTGTGGAACCCGAGAACACCCTCCGGTCCTTCGTCGCCGCGCAGGAGGCCGGCCTCGACGTCATCGAACTCGATCTGCATCTGAGCAAGGACGGCGCGCTCGTCGTCATGCACGACACGGACGTGGACCGCACGACCGACGGCACCGGGGCGATCGCCGAGAAGACCCTCGCCGAGCTGCGGGCCCTGGACGCGGGCCGGGGCGAGCGGGTGCCGGTCTTCGAGGAGGTCCTGGACGCCGTATCGACGCCGCTCCAGGCGGAGATCAAGGACGCCCAGGCGGCGCGGGCCCTGGCCGAGGTGATGAACCGGCGCGGGCTGGCCGGCCGGGTGGAGGTGTCCTCGTTCCACGACGAGGCGATCGCCGAGATCAAGCCCTTGGTGCCGGGTGTGCGCACCGCGCTGATCTCCAGCCTCCCCCACTCTCGAATGAACTCGAGCGGGGGGACCCCCATCGGCAGCGACATCGTGGACCGCGCCGTCGCGGCCGGTGCCGAGACCGTCTGTCTGAACATCCGCCGGCTCACCCTGGAGATCGTGGAGCGCGCCCGCAAGGCCGACCTCAGGATCATCGGCTGGGTGGTGAACACGCAGGACCATCTGCGTCTCGTCCGCGCCTTCGGTCTGGACGGCGCGACCACCGACCACCCGGACATCAAGCGCACGGGCCGTTTCACCGCATAGTGGTCAGGCGAGCTCCTTGACCAGCAGCTCGAACTCCAGGTCGTCGCGCTGCGGCACGCCGAAGCGCTCGTCGCCGTACGGGAAGGGGGTCATCCGTCCCGTTCGACGGTAGCCGCGCCGCTCGTACCAGGCGATGAGGTCGTCGCGTACGGAGATCACGGTCATGTGCATCTCCGTCGCGCCCCAGGTCTCGCGGGCCAGCCGCTCCGCCTCCATGAGGATCACCTTGCCGAGGCCCGCGCCCTGGAGCCGGGGGCTGACCGCGAACATCCCGAAGTAGGCGTGCTCCCCCCGGTGCTCGAGCTGGCAGCAGGCGACGATCCGCCCCCCCCCCGCTCCACCGTCAGCAACCGGCCGTCGGGCGCCTTGATGACGGCCAGCACACCCTCGGGATCGGTCCGCTGCCCCTGGAGGATGTCCGCCTCGGTGGTCCACCCGGCCCGGCTCGCTTCCCCCCGGTACGCCGACTCGATCAGCGCGACCAGCTCGTCCACGTCGGCGTCCGTGGCATCGCGGAAGGTCAGTCCGGTGGCGGCGGTGTCCATGGGCGTACGTCTCCGTTTCATGGGGCGCTCGGGCAGGGATGAGGGTAACTCCGCCACTAGGCTCCGCTGCATGGTGCATGTACTCAGCAGCCGGATCCTGCTCCGCCCCACCGACCCCGAGCGGTCCCGTGCCTTCTACGGCGAACAGCTCGGGCTCGCCGTCTACCGGGAGTTCGGCACGGGGCCGGAACGCGGGACGGTCTACTTCCTCGGCGGTGGCTTCCTGGAGGTCTCGGGCCGGTCCGAGACCCCGCCGGCGCCGGCCACGCGCCTGTGGCTCCAGGTCGCCGACGCGGCGGCGGCGCAGGACGAGCTGCGGGCCAAGGGCGTGGAGATCGTCCGGCCGCCGGTGAAGGAGCCCTGGGGGCTGATCGAGGTGTGGATCGCGGATCCGGACGGGACGCCGATCGTGCTGGTGGAGGTCCCGGCGGACCACCCGATGCGCTACCGGCCGGGCATCTGAGATCACCCGGCGCGGTGCTCCCAGCCCCGGTCGGTACGGGTCAGCTCGCGGAAACCCGCGCCCGTCAGGTGGCCGAGCATGGTGCTGTCGGCGGCGGACTCGTAGGCGACGAGCCGGTCCACGCCGCACAGGCGGAGCCAGTCGGCGGCCTGGCCGAGCAGCCAGTGCTCCAGTCCGGTGCCGTACTGCGCGGGGTCGATGCGCAGGTTGCCGATGTCGGCCAGACCGGCGGCGCGGGCGTGGCGTTCCGGGCGGGCCAGGGCCGTGTCGATCTCGACGAACCCGAGGGCGCCGGTGTCGGCGCGGGCCGTGAAGCGGGTGCCGCACTCCCCCAGCGTGCGCTCGATCGTGACGCCGGGCCGGGGCTCGGGCTCCGGCAGGTCGGCCACCCGGGCGAGCAGGATGACCTCGGTGTCTCCGACGTGCTGGAAGCCGGCGCGTTCGTAGACGGCGCGGATGTGCGGCCAGTTGCGGGGCAGGCCGTAGACGAGCGGGGCGGGCAGCGCGCCGTCGGCGTACCCGACGCGGACGTTCCAGCGGGCGAACTGTGCCAGGCAGGCCCGCATCAGCAGGTCCGCGGCCTGGTCGGCGTCCGGCCAGAAGGACGCCGCCGGACGGCACACGAACCAGTCGATCTCGGCAGCGTCCCGGTAGGCCTCGCCGACCTCGGCGTCGGCGCGGTAACGCAGCAGGTGGGCCGCGGCGACGACGTATTCGCGCTGCTCGGCGACGAGCGTCGTCCGCTCGGCCACCCATGGGTCGGTGATGAACTCGCCGGGCTGCCGCTCCAGGTCGCTGAGGACGGTGTTGACGGAGACCGAGACTCCGGGGACGACGGCCGCCACGTGCATGTTGACCAGGTCGGTGAGCTGGTCACGGTCGGCTCGGCGGAAGGGGCGCACCTCGAGCGCGGGCATGGGAAACCTCCGGGCAGGGTGAGGGAGCTGGAGGCCGCCACGCGGTGCGGTACGGGACGAGGGTATGCCGGGGCCGGTGCGGCACACCAGTGGGTTTCCCCGGATGGCAGGGAGAACGGACCGCGGCTTAGCGTGCTGGGGAGGCTCATGCCCGGGGATTCCCTGCGGAAGGAACGCCATGAAGCTCGACGCACCGGTGACCGGCGGGCCCTGCTGGACTGAGCTGGGGACCACCGACCTGGAGGCGGCCCAGCGGTTCTACACGAGACTGTTCGGCTGGCGGCCCGAGACGGACCCGCGTCAGGAGGCGGGCGGCTACACCGTCGCGCACCTCGAGGACGCCGCCGTCGCCGCGCTCGCCCCGCTGTACCAGCCGTCGCAGCCGGTCGCGTGGAACGTGTCGTTCGCGGTGACCGACGCGGAGTCCACCACCCGCGAGGTGACCGAGGCGGGCGGGACGGTGCTGTTCGGCCCGGTGGACGTGTTCGACGCGGGCCGGATCGCGGTGGCCGCCGATCCGGGCGGTGCCGTGTTCCAGATGTGGCAGGCGGGCACCTTCCCGGGCGCCGGGCTGTTCAACGCGCCCGGTTCGCTGGGCTGGGTGGAGCTGTACACCCGGGATCCCGAACAGACCGTGGCCTTCTACACGCGGGTGTTCGGCTGGACCGTCAACGCCTCGGAGCGGTACACCCAGTGGGGCGTCGACGGGTCGTACTTCGGCGGCATGGTGACGATGGACGACAAGTTCCCGCCCGAGGTTCCGGCGCACTGGCTGCCGTACTTCGCCGTGGCGGACGTGGACGCCACGACCGCCGTCGTCCAGCAGCACGGCGACGTCCTGATGGTCCCCACCTCCGTGGCCGACGGACCGCGCATCGCGGTGCTTCGGGACCCGCAGGGGGCGATGTTCGGTGTGTACCGGGCGGGCGACGAGGGGTGGGGCGACGGTGGGTGACGCCGGGGTCGCGGTTTGCGTTGAAGTGTGCTCCAGCCCCTAGCGTCGTGCGTACGACCTGCCCGGAGGGGAAAAGACCGTGCGTTACACACTGTTCGGCAAGACCGGTCTGCGCGTGAGCGAGCTGAGCCTCGGCGCGATGACCATCGGCGACGACTGGGGCTGGGGCGCCGGCAAGGAGGCCAGCGCCCGGATCGTCGACGCCTACGCGGAGGCGGGCGGCAACTTCATCGACACCGCCAACAACTACACCGACGGCAGCTCGGAGCGGATCCTCGGGGAACTGCTCCAGGGCCGCCGCGACACGTTCGTGCTGGCCAGCAAGTACACCTGCGGGATCCGCGACGGCGACGTCAACGCCGCGGGCAACCACCGCAAGAACCTCGTCCAGTCGGTGGAGGCGAGCCTTCAGCGGCTGCGCACCGACCGGCTGGACGTGCTGTGGGTGCACGCCCGGGACAACTTCACACCGGTCGAGGAGGTCATGCGGGCCCTGGACGACCTCGTCCGCACGGGCAAGGTGCTGTACGTCGGTGTCTCGGACTGGCCGGCCTGGGAGATCGCGCAGGCCAACACCCTGGCGGAGCTGCGGGGCTGGACCGCGTTCGCCGGTTCGCAACTGCGCTACAGCCTGCTGGAGCGGACCCCGGAGCGCGAACTGCTTCCCCAGGCCCGGGCGTTCGACCTGGCCGTGCTGGCCTGGGCACCGCTCGCGGCCGGGAAGCTCACCGGCAAGTACCGCAGGGGCGAGACGGGGCGGCTGGACACCACGGGCGGTGACATCGACCCGCGCGAGGAGGCGGTGATCAGTGCCGTCCTGGAGGTCGCCGAGCAGGGCGGCTGGAGCCCGGCCCAGGTGGCGCTGGCCTGGCTGCTGGCCCGGCCGGGCAACGTGGTCCCGATCATCGCGGCGACCAAGGAGAGCCAGCTCGCCGACAATCTGGGCAGCGTCGACGTCCGGCTCGACGAGGACGCCCTCGCCCGCCTCGACGAGGTGAGCGCGGTACCGTTCGGCTTCCCGCACGACTTCGTCCGCGAACCGGCCATCACCCGGAACATCTACGGCGACCGCTGGACGGCCATCGAGGACCGCCGCTCCACGCACCGCCGCACGGCGCACGACGTGCTCTGACCACCGGCCCCCGCCGGTGGCCCCCACCGGTGGCCGGTTCAGCTCCGCAGCGCGCCGAGGCGGCCCTCCAGCTGACCGAGCAACTCGCCGAGCAAGGCGGCCAGTTCGCCCTGCTCGGGGCCGTCCAAGCCGGACAGGACGGCGGTCTCGTAGGTGAGCTGGGCGGGCAGGATGCCGTCGACGAGTTCGCGTCCGGCGTCGGTGAGGCGGAGATGGACGACACGGCGGTCGCGGGTGTCGCCGCGGCGCTCGACCAGGCCGCGTTCGGTCAGCTGCTTGAGGCGCTTGGTGACGGCGGCGCCCGAGGAGAAGGTCTCCCGGGCCAGCTCCCCGGGCGTCAGCTCGTGCCCGGTGCGGCGCAGCGCGCCGAGCAGATCGAACTCGGGCCGGCTGAGCCCCGCCCTGCGCAGGGGCGCGTCCTCGGCCTGCTGGAGGAGGGCGGCGCAACGGTTGATCCGCCCGATGATCTCCATCGGCCCGGTGTCGAGCCCGGGGTGCACGGCCTGCCACTGCCGGACGACGGCGGCGACGGTATCGCCCCGCCGACGGCCGGCGAAGTCCCCACCGACGGCAGAGGCGTCACCGGCCGGATCGCTTCCGACGACAGAGGCATCACCGACCGGATCGCTTCCGACGCCAGACGCATCACCGACCGCACCCCGACCGACGCCAGACGCATCACCGACCGCACCCCGACCAGCCGCAGAGGCCTCACCGATCAGGCCTCCTTCGGCCCCAGAGACCTCACCGGCCAAACCGCCTCCAGGCGCAGGGGCTCCGCCGACCGGGCCCCCTTCATCCGCAGAAGTCCCGCCGGCCAGATCACCTCCGGCCGCTTGGGCGGCGCCGCCCAAGCCCCCTTCAGCCGCGGAAGCCTCACCGGCCAGACCTCGTCCAGGCGCGGAGGCCTCGCCGCCCGGGCCTCCTCCGGCGGCAGGAGTGATCCCGCCGCCCAGCCCCTCTCCAGTAG
>NZ_NGFN01000380.1 GCF_002148965.1 Streptomyces swartbergensis
ATCGTATGGCGGGCGGGCCAGCGCCTCGTGCAGCATCGCCAGAACGACGTCCGTGTGCGTGAGTCCGACCATCGCGGTCCCCACCGCGAAGTTGCTGTCACGGGACATGCCGGGCGTGCTGTTGACCTCCAGCACGTACGGCTCGCCGTCTTCGGTGAGGATGAAGTCGATACGGGCTGAACCGCGCAGCCCGATCCCGTCCCACAGAGTCCGGGTGTCACTGGTAATCCTGTCCAGCACATCGGGCGCCAGCTCGGCGGCGCGCACGGTTACTGTGCTCCTGGAGTCCACGTCGAGCTTCGTGTCGGCGTCGTAGAACTCGGCCTCGGTGGCTTCGGTGACCAGCGGCGGGAAGACGATGACCGAGCCGCCGGGCAGCTCCAGCAGACCCACGGTCAGCGGCGTGCCGCTCACGTACTCCTCGACGAGCACAGCCGCGTCCTCGTCACCGGCAGCGTCCGCCAGGGCGCCAGGGAAGTCCGCCGGATCACGTACGAGGCTCATGCCCACGCTGGACCCGCCGAAGGGCGGCTTGACCATCACCGGGCGCCCGTTCCAGTTCGCTGGTCCGCCGGTCCAGACATCCCAGCCGGGGGTGGGGACGCCGAGGGTCAGCATCACCCGCTTACAGAGGATCTTGTCAGCGGCCACCGCGGATGCCCCGACTCCGCTGCCGCAGTAGGGCGCGCGCAGGTAGTCGAGCAGCCCCTGCAACCGGCCGTCCTCGCCGTACGGGCCGTGCAGGTTCGAGAGGACCACGTCATAGCCGACCAGATCCATGATGAAGTCCGGTTCGCACGGGTCCAGCACCTGCCAGCGGGCGCCGATCTCCTCCAGCGCCTCGGCCAGGGCGGTGACAGATCGCTGCTCGACGGGGCACTTCGCGTGGTAGAGCCTGTCCTCGGCGGACACCGGCCCGTAGATGAGGGCGACGCCGAGGCCCTGGCGGCTCTGCCCCCACTGTCGAAGTTCCTCGGCGGCCTTCTGCACCGCGAGGTCCGAGCTGGGGCTGAGGAAGAGAGTCATGCGAGTACCCCTTCGAAGGTGTTGGTGACCGGCCCGCCGACCCACTGAGTTCGGTTCGGTCGGTCGTCATGAGGCCGGACCGTGAGCGGTTCACCGGCACGGTTGTGGACGGTGACGGCACGGCGTGCTATGAGTCCACGCATAGTGGCGACGATGAAGGCTGCAACTGCCCCGCTCCCGCACGACAGGGTTTCCGCCTCGACGCCGCGTTCGTAGGTGCGGATCTTCAGCGCCTGGCTGCCGGCGGACTGGACGAAGTTGACGTTCGTCCCCAGCGGAGCAAGGTCGGGATGGTGGCGGACCAGGCGCCCGACCATTACCGCGTCGATGGCGTCAACGTCGTCCACGACGGCGACGACGTGTTCCGTACCGGTGTGGGCGCTGTCGAACCAGGTCGGCCTGCCGTTGATGACGGTCTGTAAGCGCCGGGGCAGAATCGCGCCCACCTCGGCCGTGACCCACACGGAGTCGTCGGCCACGACCGCCTCGTGCACTACTCCGGCCATGCGGAGACTTATCCGCTGAAAGCCGTGATCGTGGTGGGCGGCCCAGGCGGAGCACCGCAGGGCGTTGCCGCACATCGTTGCGACCGAGCCGTCCGCGTTGAAGCAGGTGATTTCGAGGACGGCGGGGTGCTCGCTGACCAGGCGGCTGATCACCAGCCCATCCGCGCCTACTCCGGTACGCCTGGCACACAGGCGTTCAGCTTCCTTGGGCCAGTCCTTGCCGTCGTCCGGTTCGAGGTCGGAGAGGAGGACGAAGTCGTTTCCTGCGCCGTGGATCTTGCGGAAGCGCATGGCAAAGCTCCTCGCATGGTGAGGTGGGAAGGATGCGACGCCCGAGCGGGCTGCGATCAGCGGAATTCGAGGGGCCGGTAGGTGGTCCGGGCCTCTCGCATGATCAAAGGGGCATGTCCGGCGAAGTGCAGGATGCGGACCGAGGCGCCGCCGGCGGACCTCATGTCCTGGACCCGCTGGTACGTGCCGTCGAGCAGGATGAAGTCGCCGATGCGGACGTCGGTCGGCGGCCTGGTGGCCCCCACTGTCCCGACAGGCGGAGGGGGTATGGAGGGCTTCTCCTTGGTCCCGCGCTCGTAGATCAGCCCCTCCAGATGCCGAGCAGCATGGAGCCGCCGATTGCGACGAGGCTTACGACGAGGGCGACTTGTTGGTTTCGGGGGCTCATCGGGTTCCGATCAGGTGGCATTCAACGCGGCTGCGGACGGACGGGATGCCTATCTCGGTGAGGGGCATCCAGGCCGCTGCACCCGTTTCGATCATTGAGCGGATGCCGACCCGGAGGCGGCGCCCGTAGCTGTGCTGCCCGGGCCTGGTCACGTCGACCAGGAAGGGGCCTTCGGCGCCGGGCTGCGTCCATACGTCCCGGATGCCGACCTCCTCGGTCAACAGCCGAAGCGCCGCCTCGCTGAGTGATTCGTCCTCGGCCTCCGGCTCAGCCTCCGCGAGCGCGTAGCCTCCCTCGTGCCGCAGGCAAAGGACGCGGTTGCGCTCATCGACGACGACGGCTCCTGTCATCACGAGGGGGCAACGCCGGTCGTGGGTGCAGGCTCGGCGTCGCGAGTGGTCGAGGGCCGCGTCTAGACCGGCATCAACGCCATTTGCTCAGCGGGGTGTTCGTGGATGTAGTGAGAGAGTTCTCGAATGATCTGGTCTTCTCTGACGGTCACGGCGCATCCAGCCCGTTCCGCTCGGAGTAGATCCACAGCAGCCGCCGCGTAAGCAGTGCGACATCGCGGAGGTACAGGAACGTCCCGAACGCAGGAGTTTCGGCGGTCGGCCTGTTCGTGAGGTCGATCAGCCTGGTCCCCTTGCGGACCAGCTCCCGCGCCTCGCCGTCGTCTTCGGCGCCCAAGTCCTCGCCGAGCAGGCGATTCAATTCCTTGACAAGCCCCGGCAAGTGACCGTCCATCGCCGCGCGGGTCGTAGTGTCCATCCGCAGATGGAGAACGGTTTCCGTTTGCGACGAGATCACTGCCACGTCGATAGGGGAGTCCTCGGCCTCAGAGTCCTCGGCCAACTCCATCGCCTTGCCCGTGCTTGCCACAGTCATCACTGGCCCCTCCGGAGCACGCTTTCAGCCGTGCTAATAAAGCTAGGAGGGGACGTGGTAGGGCTCCACGAGTGTGCCCGAACTTGCCAGGCGTTCACCCTAGAGATTCGATGGCAGCGGTGATGAGTTCACGCGCGGCGGGGCCGTAAACGGCAAGTTCGGCCAGCTCGCTGAACGTTTTGGCATACATGGCAAGTTCGTGCTTCTGGACGACGGTGAGATGAGCCGAGATCAATTCGACGTTCACCAACTCGTCGTCGTACAGGAAGAATCCTTCGACGGGCCAGAGGCCCGAACGGTCGGCGTTCTGGGGGATGATGCCGATGCTCACCGAGGGGAGGGCCATGACGCTGAGGAGGTAGCCGAGTTGGCCCGCCATCACGTCCGTGCCGCCGATGCGGTACCGCAGGACGCTCTCTTCGAGGATGATGGCGAACTTGTGCTTGCTGTAGACGACCTGTTGCTTCTCCACTCGCACTCTGACAGCCGCCGGCACATCGTCAACGAGTCCTCGGCGGTCACGAATGGCGGTCAGAAGTGCGGTGATGTAGGAGGCCGTCTGTACGGGGCCGGGGATGAGCCAGGGCGAGTAAATGCGAAACCGCTCGGTGCGCTCCCAGAGGGGAACCACGGACTCCTGCGCCCACTTGAGTCCGTGGCGTTCCATCTTGCGCCACTCGACGTACATGCCCTCAATTCCGCGGGCCGTGGAGATGAGATCCTCTGCCGCGTTCTCCGAGCCGCATGCGGAGCACCAATCGCGAAGGTCGCGCTCCGAGGGGGCTCGTGTGCCGCTCTCGAAGCGCGAAGCCTTCGACTCATGCCAACCGAGGCTCTGGGCCAGCGCTCGCTTGGTGAGTCCGGCTGCCTGTCGGATCTCGGCCATGCGTTGTCCGAGCGCCTTGCGGGCTTCCTGGACACTCGAAGATGGCGATGTCATGTCAGTGCGGTGATGTTCGGATTGTCAGGCCAACTTGAATTGCGCGTGCGGCGTTGCCCGCTTCCACACGGTTTCGAAGGCCGACTCGCAGAGCTTCGCCACCTCGGGGTCGTCTGTGAGTTCGACCTCCATGTTCTCGCCCTCGCCGTCGAAGTGGTTGACGAGGGCGAGGTTGGAGTCGAACAGCCAGAAGTCATTACCCGGAAGCGCGATGTCAGTCGCATTGCGCCGCGAGAGCCACCGCACGCTTTCACCGGCAGCGATGTTCAGTCCGTCCGTCACGTCGTACTCGAAGCGGATGTACTCGCTGACCGGTGTTGAAACGACGCGGGCGCGTCGAACCTCGACACCCCGCGAGGTCGCCTCCGTGACGATGGCGTGCCAATCAGCCCAGCGTTCGGCCGGGTCCAGGACCACGCCGGCCTTCCAGTCGGTGAAGGACGGGTCCGACTTCATGTAGGCGTCGCGCATCTCCAGGTGGACAGCGGTCCTCTGGCAGTCGCGGAACAGCTCCTCAAACGTCGGGGTCCTCGTCACCCTTCACCTCCTGGAAGAACTGCACCATGCGCCGGGGGATCTCCACCACCGTCTCATGCCCGGGGATGTCCATCTGCCCGAGTCTCTCGCCGTCCTCCACCTTCCATCCCTGAACGAGGTACGTGTCCTTCTCGTCGTCAAGGTAAATGGTGGGGGAGCCGCCGCTGGGGCTCTCCGGGTCCTTACCGAGCTTAATCAGGGCCATGATGACCTCCTCGGGTGCCGGTAACGATCTCTGTGCCAGAGCTTGCCCGCGACTGGGCTGCCGAGCCAGGAACTTGCCCAAACTTGCCAGGACTTTCGGGCGGCGACCCTAAACGTGGACACCTGGTCGACGGCCTACGGAGGCATGGACGGTGCACCTCGACGGTTCACTAGTTCGCCGGGGGCAGACAGGGAAGACCCCGAAACTACTGGTGCACTGCGAACGGGCATGTCAACGTGGACGACCTTCCGACACCCCAGGTCATCGACGGTCAGTGACCTGTCCCCAAGCCTACGGAGGCGCCCCTGCAACCGCACCATCCCACCGATCCTTCGAGTTCCGGATTGCCGGGCCCGATGTACTGGGTCACCCCGCGCCACTTGGCCGGAGATGACGACGCGCTCGCCGAGCGGATAGGCGACACCCTGGCCGGCCTCGGCTGGCGCATGTGGCCCACTGCCCGCCACACCCTGCTGTACGTGAGTCCGGACGGGCTGCGCGGCGCCGAATGGGTCCTCGCGGCCCACCCGTTCGAGCTGGGCGGGCTGCCGGTGGCCTGGCAGTTGAGCGCCCGCTCGCATGCCGCCTCCGTGATGTCCGTATGGAACGCGTACTTCACCGCTGGCGTCCCGTATGAGGCGCTCGCCGATCTTCTCTTGGAGATCGACACCCGTAAGACGCCCGACGTCGGCTTCACGGGGCCTGAGACCGTACTCCACGCGCTCTGTGCCCGCGGCTGGATCCGCGACATCGACTGCCCCCCGCACAACCGCCACGGACCCCGGGTTCTCCTGCAGCGTCTCTCTGGAGATGCTGCCGCCGCTCATCGAGGACGCCGATCCGCGTCCTGACCTGGTGGGCTGGCAGGCGTGGGCGGACCCCGTTCCCGGCGCCCCGTACCTGTGGTGCGCCAGCTTCAGTGCCAGCGCCCCCCACGACCTGGTCGCCGCGTTCGCCTCCTCGCTCGCCTCTCCGGTCCCGGTGCGCCGCCGCACCGTGCCAGAGAGCGCCGAGGGCCGGCTCACATTCGTCCGCCGCAGCTGACGGCTCCTGCCCCGAGAAGCCGCTGTTGTGCGGCTTGTCGCCCATCTCTCCCAGCGGAGGCACGTTTCCCGTGCTGGCTCCCGATCGCCAAGGGCCTCACACCCCACGGTCTCCGTCACACCCACCGGACGATGATGGAGGACCTGGGCACCGAGAAGGTGCTCATGGACGAGCGCATGGGTCACCTCGACGGTTCGGTCTCCGCGCGCTACGCCCACGTCACCCGTGGCATGCGAGAACGCCTCATGCTCGGCCTGACCCAGCAGTGGGAGGCAGCACTCGACGTCCGCCTGGCCCTGTGTCCGACGTCACCGGTGCGCGTCCTCAACGACCTTCTGCGCGCACGCGCAGCCGTTCTCCGATAGCTCCACGGTGCCCCGCCACACTGTCGCGGGGCACCGCCGCTTTCCCCGTAGGAGGGTGGCGGTCCGATGCTCATGCGCCAGCGTGTCTACGAGGGCGCCCACACGGCCAGCAGAGACGACAGGTCATTGCCGAAGGGAGGGATGCGCCTTCTCAAGTGCCCTTCTCCCCAGCACCAGCTGGTCGAACTCCTCATCGCTGATCACGGGCGCGTCCGTGATGTAGTAGCGGAAGCGGTGATCATCAATCTCCACGCTGACGTTCGCGTGCTGGGCGGCTGCCTCCGTGAGAGGCAGCGCTTTTGCCTGACGCAGAGCCTCCGCGCTCACCGGGCTGCTGGCGGACAGGGAAAGCAGCTCCAGAAAGTCGGTCTCGGAGATGACCTCGATCTCATGCCCGGCATCCAGGAGTTCCTGCGCTTTCCGATGCTTCCCGCTGAGCGTCATGCCGGGGGCGAAGCGCGTGGGGTCGGCGGTGCCAACGACCAGGATGTCGGTCTTGCGGCTCACCCCCGCTGTGGCTTGCGCGCCGATGTCTGCCAGTCGCTGTTGGGCATCGGCGCGGGACAGGGAGTTCAGCGTGCCGGTGATGCAGACGTGGCGGCCGTACAGGGGGCCCTCGGGGTCTGCCTCCGGATTCGCGGTCGGGATGGGCTGCCGTTTCTCCTGGACGCGGCGGCGACAGTTCGACCAGGACCCGGAGTCCGGGTAAAGCTGGCCGTAACGGATCTGGAGTTTCCTCAGCAGATCATCGAGTTTGTCCGTGCCGTGCACGGCCATGGCGGCCAGCATGACGCGAGCGGCCGTGTCGGCATCTGCTTGGGCATCGTGGTGGGCGCCCGTCATGGGTACGCCGGCAGCCTCAGCTACGAACGGAAGGCGATAGGCAAGCAGCCTCCACGTTTGGCGGGCGACGACCAGGGAGCAGGCGTACCGAGCCCCGGGCCATTCAACCGCCGTCTCCGTGCAGGCTGCGCGCAATGCCCCGAAGTCGAAAGCAGCGTTGTGGGCGACCAACGGGCGGCCGTCGGCGAAGTCGAGGATCTGCCGCAGAACCGCTGGCCAGGCAGGCGCTCCATCGACCATCTGCGCAGTGATGCCGTGGATGGAGGTGTTGTACGCCGTGAAGCCTCCGTCACCGGGAGGGTTCACCAATGTGGAGAACCGGTCCGTGATCTTTCCGGCCACAACGGCTGTCATGCCGACCGAACAGATGCTCCCCGGCCAGTAGTTGGCGGTCTCGAAGTCGATTGAAACCCAGTCGCCGTTCATGATTCCCTCCCCGAACTCCTTGAGACTTTCACATACTCGGTGGGGTTCGGGGAACGTACGGGTCCCTTCGATCAGGCGCCGAGACTCTTCCGCCGCACCCGCAGGGAATAGGTCGTTCCTTCCGGGCCGCTACTACTGCCCCAGCCGACGCTGGTAGCGACGTTCCAACCTTGCTGCTCCCGCATCTGCTTGGCGAAGGCGTCCAAGTTTCGGATCTCACACCCGCACTTCATCGTGAGGCAGATGCTGATGTGCGGGCTGCGAGGGTTGATATTGAAGGCTGTCTCCTCGGTCCACGCCACATCGTGGGCGTGCTCGCTGAGCGCGCATCATGCCAGCGTTCGCAGTCATCAAGGCGGGTCTTTCGAGGCGGCTGTCACACCGGCCCGTACGGATTTCAGAGGTCGTCTTCATCGACGGGTTCGAGCTCGCGGGTGTAGGCGAGGTCGAGGACGTAGCGTTCGGTGACGGGGCAGTTGTTCCAGGCTTCGGTGAGCTGGTCTTCGGGGGAGTCGTCGGTGAGTTGGTCGAGGGTGGTGTTGTAGTAGTCGGCTGCTGCTTGGCGGTTCTGCCACCAGGCGTGGCCTTCATAGACGCCGGGGCGGGGCAGGGTGATCTCGTCGGCGGGTCCGCGGTCGAGTTGGCCGACGA
>NZ_NGFN01000381.1 GCF_002148965.1 Streptomyces swartbergensis
CCCCACCGCCGACCGCTCCCGCGCCGCCCGGCCGTCCACCAGCCCCCACAAGCCCTCGCTGCGGTAGCGCGCCCGCATCCGGCGCACCGTCGCCGCACTCGCCGCCCAGCCCGCCGCCGTCAACTCCTCGGCCTTCGCCCGCTCCCGCTGCACCAGGCTCCGCGTGGCCGGATCGAACTGCTCACGCGGGGCGCCCTGCCCGACCGCGTCAGGAAAGCCGGTCTCCACCTCCCGCACATGCCGCTGCCACGCCAGAGCCCGCTCCCGCACATCGACCGGCAGCGCCTCCAGCAGGCCGAACGGCGGCACCCTGGCCGGCGCCGGTCCGCCTTCCACCTCGAAGGAAGGATCGGCGAACAGGTAGGGCAGCAGCACCACCGCCGAGGCGCCCTCGTCACTCACCAGCGTGGCCCGGGCGCCTTCCAGCACGGCGAGCGTCCATACCCGTCCGTCGTAGCGAAGACGCGCCCCGACCCCGACAACCACCTGCGTCACGCCGCTTCGGCCTCCTGCCGTGCGACCGAGACGACGGCACGCTCGTGCAGCGGTTCGTCCAGCCGCACCCGCAGCACACCGCTCCACAGCGCGTGAAAGACCGCAGGCCACACGGCGATCGGATCCCCCAGCTCCCGCACCGCCTCCACCGCCGGCCGCGGACTGGCGAACACCTCCACCAGAGCCGGCGTGCACGGCCCTGTGGCGTACCGGGGATGCCGGTAACCCGCCAGCCACCGCACATTGGCCACCAGCACTGGATCCGGCGGCCCTGCCAGCCGGTAGGACCAGCCCGCTGCCTCGGCGGCATCCGCCACAACCCGTGCCCGCGCCGCCAGCCGGGCAGAGGGCCCGCTGCGTCCGGTGCAGTCGAGCAACAGGCCGCTGCCGTCCTCAAGCCTGGCCATCAGCTGCGGTGCATGACCGACGACCCTGCTTTCCTCACACCACACCAGTTCCACCGGCCGGCAGGCCAGCGCCACCACCGCCGGATCCCGGTCCAGCAGCATCAGCTCGGTCCGCATGACACCGGACCCGTACGCCACCAGCCGCCCGGTCGTCGACGACCACCACCAGCCCGGAGCCACACGCCGCCCGGGCCGGACGGGGAAAGGCCGTACCGCAGGAGAATCCTCGAAGACGACGTCCTGAGCAGCCTCAAGCCACGGGACCTGACGCGAGCACCCCAGAGGGTCTCGAAAGCGCACATCGATCAGGCCGGCAGCTACAGCCGCAGCTTCTTCGCGTCGAACAGCACCACCCGTACTGTGCGGCTCGGGGATGCGGCACCCGGCCCCGGGCACCGCGGACGATGCGGCCTCCTGGCTGCTGTCGATGATCACGTACTCCACACAACGCCATGCCTGACCTGCTGCGCAGGAGAACCGGCCGGTAACCGCAACATCGGTGCAACCGACGGATGTTGGGCTGCGCCGGCACCCAGGGTGCCGCGCCCGGGGCGCCGGTGTCAGTGCAGAGTCCCGCACTTTCACGTTCCCATTGCAGGCCGTTGTGTCAGTCCTCGCCCTCACCCAGGGCGAGCACCGAGGCCAGCTCCTCGGCGGGCAGGCGGGACCACTGGGCCACCTCCTCCAGCGCCACCCCGGAGGTGACGGCTGCGGCGGCGGTATGCACGAGGGCCTGGTCGATCAGGTCGGCACTGTGGCTGAGGTGCTCCAGCAGGGTGCGGGCCACCTCGGCGGTGGTGCCGCTGTGCACGCCGCGCAGCTCCACCAGCTGTTCGCGCGCCTCGTCGACCAACTGCGTGATGCGGAACCGTTGTTCGGCAGGAACGGTGGCCCGCCACCGGGTTCCCGAGCCGCCCGACTGGGCTTCTGCCACCATGACACGCAGCTGGCCGGCCATCGTTGCGGGCTGCTGTTCCCGCTTCAGCCGCCAAGGATCCTCCTGCCAGCCCGGCGGTCCCGTCTCGTGGCGGCGGGCGCGCACGATCGCGCCCTTCCAGCCGTTCAGCGGGCTGCCGTGGTCGGCCGCAAGTTCGGGCCCCAGCCAGGTGCGGCCCACCCGCTCGCCCAGTCGGTGACAGAACGCATCGTCGACGCTCCGCGCCCGAGGCTTCATCCCGCCGCTTGCCTGCCAGGCCACCTCGGCCATGGCCGGCTCCAGCAGCGCCTGCGCCACGGCCACCACCTCCGGGAAGATCGCCGCGTCCCGGCCCACGATCCGCCACCACGCAAGCCGCGATCCCGCGTTGCCGCCCGCCAGCTGGTGCAGACGGCGCGGCCAGATCTCCTCCTGCTCCCAGGACAGGGCCTGCTCCCACCAGCGGGCCACCACCGCATGCGCCAGCGTGAACGCCTGCTCCGGCTGCACCCCGGCCCGCACCGCACGCCGCGCCACGCCCGGCCACCGCCGCTGCGCGGCCACCACCTCCGCCGCGCCGCGCACATCGAGGTGTTCCAGCGGCTGGTCGGCGTCCGCGTCCAGCAGCCAGCGCCCGTGCCGCAGGCAGACCCGATGCCACCGTGGCAGGTAGCGCACCGCCCGCAGTGCCTGTCGGGTGCGCCGCGCGGTGCACAACCGGCAACCGAACGCGGCCGGACCCGCCACCGTGCCCGCCGCCCGCCACCGTGCCTGTGCCACCCCGGCCTCCCGGCCAGTGCTGATCTTGGGGTCGTCCATGGTGAAGGCAGGCAAAGCACGCGCCAGTACCTTGGGCTCCACCCTGCACAGCTCGGAGAGCACCTGCCGCCCGGCCCCGTTGAGGACGACCTCCGCGTCCGTCCTCGCACCGCCGCCGTCGTGCCGGGCGGGGGAGTTGCGGCACGTCCACAGCCGCAGCACACCGGCGGTCGGGAGACCGTAGCGGGCCGCCACACGGCTGATCAACGATGCGGTCAGCTCCCCGGCCAGCGGCACGGTCCGCAACACCCCCGCTGCCACACCACACCCCCGATGCCGCTTCCTGCTCCTGCTCAGTGCCAGCCCCACACGCGCGCCTCACAGCCAGCCCGCGGCCCCTGCCCGGGTGGCTCGCGTCCGGCGGGCTGGCCGGGCTCCGGGGGCCGACTGCACAAGGCTAGAGGTCACCGCCCAACTTCAGCTGCGGAAAGCCCCGCTGAGTCACTGTGTGCGCGTGGGGCCGGGGGTGCGGATGGTGGGTAGGTCGGGGCGTTCGTTGTCCGCAGCCAGGGCATCGGTGGGCAGCCGCCGGTAGGCGTGGAGGAGATCGGCTACGGCGTCGGGGCTCGCTTCGGCGGTGGCGACGAGTGCGGCCAGGATCTGGGAGCGGGAAGTCTGTTCGCCGGCGGCGACTGCGGCCCGCACGAGTATGTCGAGGCGCTGGTCGACGTCGTTGGGCCAGGTGACGAGTGTGTTGCGGCGGGGCTGCTGCCGGTCCTGGGTCTCTGTCGTGATGCTCATCCAGTCGGTCGGCTACGGAGATTCCTTGCGGAAGAGAGACAGCAGGGTCCGGGCCGGCAGGGCGCCCGGGTCGAAGAACTGCGTGGCCAGAGCGGGCGGCACCGCGGTTCCCTGCATGCGGACTTCGTGGCAGGTGAAGCAGAACGCCGCCTCGAACAGCGCCAGATCGAGAGAGTCGTCGTATGCCCGGACGCTCCAGCCCGGCGAGAAACCGCAGCGGTGCTGTTCACTGCCGGGCAGGCTCTCGATCAAGGCCAGGGCGGCGTCGGCCTCGCTCCCGGCCCAGTGGGCAACGGCCGTGCCGGGGTACGGGACGTCCCGCCTGGTGGGAAGAGCGGAGATCCGTACGACCTCGATCAGCACGGTGGCGGTAACGGCTTCGGCGGGCAGCTGCATGAACGCAGTCTGCCCGTCAGGTTCGGAGGCCGGGTAAGGGGCACAGCAGACGCCTTCGGCAGGCGCAGGCCGGTGTCAGTTCGATCGACCCGATGTCCTCCACTGCGGAAGTCACACCGAGGCAGCCACGGACGCGAAGTGACACCCCGCCTGCCTTGGTGACAAGCATCGTGCTTCGGCTCAGTCGAGGTGACTGAGCGCTTCACTTGGCGAGTTGAGCAGAGCGCATCGGTCGCCGTCAGCGGTTGAACTCGGCTACAAGACGGGGGCGCGCTTCCAGGTCTGGGATACCAGGGCGCCCGCAAGTGTCCCACTGAGGAGATCTACCCAAGCCAGCGTCACTCGCGGGTCGTACCGGAAGATGGGCCGGAATAGCTTCCGCAGGTTGTTGGGCGTCTGCACCATCCCTCTGCCGCCAGCGATGTTGTACCAGTCGTTCTGCGGCGAAGGCCATCTGTACGCGCTTGGTACGCAAAATGAACGCTCCATGGTGCGGTCGGCACGCGCGGTGCAGCAGGTCCGAGTGAGCAGTTGGCGGCGGCATGGCCCTGCTCACAGGCAGGTCCAGCGCATGCCGATGGCGGAGAGTTGTTCCACGCGTTCGGGGGAGAGGGTCGTCGCGCGTGAGCGTTGGTTGTTGATCCATGCCCCCAGCTTGATCTCCCGGACCTCCTGGTCCTCGCCGTCCTCGCGGCCGCCCGCCTCCCCCTTCCCGCTGCCGATGATGATCCGTTCGATGTGCTTGCGCGGCACTTTCAGGTGTCCTTCGCGTTGGTAGTACTGGTGGGCGGCCGCGTAGTTCATCGCCCATTTGTCGGCCTGGCTACGGCGCGGCTTTGGCTTCTCGTCCTCGCTCGCGGGCTCGATTCCGAGGATGTGTTCGCACATCCACTGCTGGACGGTGGTGAGCTTGTCCCAGCCCAAGCGGACCGACTTCACCCACCGTCCGAGGTCCTCGCCCTGGTGCACGACCACGCCCGGCTCCATCGGCAGCGCGCCGCCCTCCTCCAGGTGCAGCCGGGTCAGGTGGAAGGCGCGTTGCCATTCCACGGGCCAGGCCGGGCACCAGGCGGGGTCGATGTCCTCGAGCTGTTGGCGCCGCTCCTCCGACAGCGCCCCGGCCGCCGACTTCACGGGCAGCCCTTCGGCGCGCCGCTGCTCGTTTTCGGCGGCCCGTCGTGCGGCGGCTCGCGCGTTCTTGAGAAAGATCCCTACCCGGTGCCCCTGGTAGGTGGCGTCCAGTGGGGCCAGGAGGTGGCCTGTTTCGGCTGCCCATCCGCGCGCTGCGGCGAGGCCTTCTTCCCAGGCGACGTCGTAGTGCGACCACACCATGCCGAGCCGCTCCAGCTGCTCGACGCGGTCCTCATCCAGAGTCCCGCGGGCGTAGAACCTTCGAGCGTCGGCCACCCATTGCCCCAGTGGGAAATTGGCCAGCGAGGCCGGCCACCCCTCAGCCTGCACCTCCTCACCCGTCGGCACGCGGTACGTGAACGGCACTTTCAGGTCGCCGTGAAGCCGGTTGTAGATGGCGGCGGCTTCGATGCCGCGTCGCCAGTGTTGGTATTCGGGGTTGAGGACGCGCAGGTTGATGAAGGCGGCCAGCTGCGCGGGGTCGCGGGGGGTGCTGAATTTCAGCAGCTCTCTGGCCGGTCCTGACAGACCACGGTCGCTTCGGTCGCCGCCAGCTGCTTCGTCTTCCTCGGGCCCGCTGCGGCTCTGTACGCCCCTGACGCGGCTTGGTGCCTGCTGCTGCGCGAGAGCCTCCACCACACGGGCGTCGTGCGCTCTGAGCGCTTCCAGCAGCTTCGCCAGGCCACCGAACGCCCGCGAGGTGAGCATGTTGTCCGCCGTTTCACCCGGCCCGAGCAGCACCGGCACCACGAGTGAGGCGACCTTCCCCTCGCCGGGCTGCATCCGTAGCGCCCGGCCGACGGCCTGGACGAGGTCGGGCATGGAGCCGCGTACGTCGGCGAAGTACACAGAGTCACATTCTCGGGTGTCTACGCCTTCGCCCAGGACTTTCACGGACCCCAGGTAGCCCTTCTCCACGACGGTGCCGTCGGTGGCGATGCCGGCGGCGAACTCGTCCAGGACACGGCGCCGGTGGAGGGGCTTGTGGTCGCCGCACAGCCAGTTGGCCCAAATGGTCTTGGGGTACAGCTCCGGATCAGTGGCATGCAGTCGCTTGGCGACGTGGGGGAGGCCGGCCGCGAAGGCTTCGGCTTCCTTGACCATGTGGTGGAAGACGAGGGTGCGGCGGAAGCCTTCCTCGGCCGAGGCTTTCACCAGGGCGGTCTGCAGGGCGGCGAGCCGGGCCCCGCGCACGTGCTCGGAGCGTGCGTCTTCGCCCAGGAGTTGGGCGGCTTGGAGCTGGGTGTCGGTGATGTCCACGCACACCACCTGGTAGGGGGCACAGATCCCCCTGTCGATGGCATCCGAGAGCGTCAAAGTGAACGCCCTGCTGCCGAACGGCCCGTCCGGATCGTCTTCCATCGAGGCCACCAGCTCGCCCGGCGCGCCCTGGTCGGCGTCCTCGTCCAGTTGCCACAGCCGGGGCGTGGCGGTCATGTAGAGGCGGCGGAGGGAGGGGATGCGGGTGTTGTCGTGGACGACAGCCCACGGCTTCCCGATCCTGCCCGAAACCCTGTGCGCCTCGTCCACGACGATCAGGGACCACCCCGGAAGGCCGGCGGCGTGGGCCCGTTCCAGGGTGCCCAGTCCGAGGGAGGCGTACGTGGCGAACACGGTGACGCGGTCGAACGGCCGTACCCAGTCGACCAGCTCGTCCACGTCCGTGGTGTTGGGGAAGCCCGCCTCCTCACCGCGCAGGGAGGAGACCCCGATCATCGGCCCGGTGCGGCCTCCCTCGCGCCACGCGGCTTCGGTCTGGGCGAGCAGGTCGAGGGAGGGCACGAGCACCAGCACTCGGCCCGCTCGGAGCTCCTCGGCGCTCCGGGCGGCCACGAGAGTCTTGCCAGTCCCGGTCGCCATGATCACCTGAGTGCGGAGCCCCCGCGGAGGCACAGTCGATCGTGCAGGCAATTCGAGTGCCCGGAGTACCGCGTCCACGGCTTCCCGCTGGTGGGGACGGAGGTTTTTCATCGCCATTTCAGTCTGTTTTCTCCTGCAAGCTGAACGAAGGGCTGCACATGGCGAGGCGCGAGAACGCGAACCCAGACGACGCAAGATGGGCTGCGTCCCCTGCGTCGAGGAACCAGGCTCACCTTCCTGATCCAGAACGGAAGATCACGCTGGGTGCGCCTCCTGATGCCCACAGACCTGGAGCCATCTGATTCCAGAGTCTATCGCACCTTTAAAACGAAGCACGCTTCTTCATGAACCAGCATCAGACCTGGCGAATCAGCACTGAGCCGATGGGTACTCCCTTCCTCTCATTGTCCGCCTGCCTTGGAGCGCCATGACACAGAAGACTGAGGACGAGATGGGCAACCGGTTCTGCAAAGCGTGTGGCACGCCGGCCGAAGACGGGAGGCTGTGCAAGCACTGCGGCACCGTTCTGGACCTTCCTGACGAGGCAGGTCTGGTCGAAGACCAAGGTGCGGGAGTGCGACGCGATTTCGAGGGACGGACCGGGCCGCGAGACCAAGGGTGACCGGACCAGAGGGGGTACGCGTGCCGTGTCCGCCTGCCCCTTCTTGCTGCGAGTCCCGGGCCGCGCGAAGCGCGACCTGCCCCGCCCCGCTCATGTCTGCGGGGGCGAAGGCGGGGCATACGGGCTTCACCCCCTTTGAGAGGAGCCCGTTTCATGGTTGGCATAGTCGCGGCGGTGTTGTTCTTCGTTGCGTTTTTGATCAACGCGGCGGACATCAGTACCAACGATGTGTTCTCTTCGACGAACGTCATGTTGCTGGGGCTGATGTGTCTGGCTCTGCATATGGCCGGGGTCGGGACCGGTTGGGCCCGCAGACGTTGACCCGTGTTCTGGCGCATCTGGTGACAGCCCGTCACCAGATGCGCCAGAACACCAGGCAAGACCCACCCTCTGCAGCCAGCTGGCCCGCGCCAGCGGGCCGAAAGGTCCTGGAGGCGCAGCCGGAGGGACCGTCAGGCGGGGGAGCGCAGCGGACCCGCCAGCCAGGCTGGAGCGAAGCGGAAGCCTGGTAGCGGGACGCAGTCCCGCTGGTCCGGGAGCGCAGCGAACGGACCATCAATCTCAGCGCGTAGCGCTGAGATTGAGCGGGAGGCGCAGCCTCCCGCCAGCGCTCACGCGGAGCGTGAGCGCAACCCCCGTGCGCAGCACGGGGGTTCGCTTGCACATCGCGCAGCGATGTGGTACCC